>JBCBTQ010000194.1:0-11061 GCA_039818605.1 Cyanobacteria bacterium J06639_14
GGCCAACTTAGACAACCTGGTAGTCGTAAAGCTACTGTCCCAGGTGATTATGGATCTAGCTGAAGGCGAAATTCAGCAAGGTCTCAACCGATTCGATACAGAGTTATCGTTGGAGTCTTATTTAGAGAAAAGCTACTACAAAACAGCTTCTCTGATTGCCAACAGCTGTCGCTCAGTCGGTGTACTGAGTAAACTATCGGAGCACCAACTAGATAACCTCTACGCCTACGGTTGCAACTTGGGGCTAGCTTTTCAGATCGTAGATGATGTGTTGGATTTCACTGGCTCAGTAGAAATCCTGGGCAAACCAGCCTGTTCTGATCTTAAAAGTGGCAACCTGACGGCTCCTGTTTTGTACGCACTGGAAGAAACTCCCTACTTGGCTAGACTCATTGAGCGAGAGTTCTCAGAGGAAGGTGACTTTGAACAAGCAATCGATCTGATTCATGCGAGTCAAGGCATTGAGCGATCGCGAACGTTAGCCACTCAACATACTGAGACCGCGATCGCTTGTCTCCAGGATTTGCCGGATTCAGATTCTCACCGAGCCTTAGTAGAACTCGCTCATTACGTCCTGAGGCGCGTTTACTAGTGCGATAGTCAATGCCTAAAACAGCAACGAACCGTGTTGTCCTTTGCTAAGGAGAAGCCCTGATTGGTCAAGGAGTCGGATCCAGTAGGACACTGACGGCACCACCCAGGAGGTGCCCCGGCTAATATTGCTGCTGCCTTATCACGTCTCGGTCGCCTAACTGAACTTATTGTCTGCATTGGTTAAGACTTTTAAGGGCAAAGATCAATTGATGTGTTGAGGCATCCAGGCATCGACGACAGTGGTGTCAATGTCAGTTAAAACCAACCCGGATCGTTGCGGTGAATTGTTCTCACGATGGCGATCGCACCTTGAGTGGATTTCGAAGGGAGTCACTGACAATTTTGCGGATGCCCACCGATGGCTCAAGCTTTCCTTTAAACTAAGCCTAGTGGCGCAAAGCAGCCTGTTGGGCCGTAGGTGGGTCATAGGTGCGTGAGGGCTAACCTATCCCCGAGGTCTGCCCAGCCAAAATCGTCAATCCAAAATCTAAAATCGATATAGTGGCTCAAGAAATTGAACGCAAGTTTTTGGTCCGTGACTTTAGTTGGCGCGATCAGGCCAACAAGACACTCTATCGGCAGGGCTATATTCCGACTCAAAACCGGACCTCTGTAAGGGTCCGAATTGCTGGTGACCAAGCTTACCTAACCGTCAAAGGTCCTAATGCTGGTCTAACTCGCCTCGAATTTGAGTACGCCATCCCCGTCACCGACGCTGAGAGTATGCTAGCTAAGCTATGCGTGCCTCCCCTCATTGAAAAATGGCGCTACACACTCGCGATCGGCGATCATCTTTGGGAAATAGATGAGTTTTTGGGCGACAATGCTGGGCTCGTATTGGCTGAAATTGAACTGACCAGCGAAACAGATCGTTTTGTGATGCCCCCTTGGCTTGGGGAAGAAGTTTCTCATGATCCCCGCTATTACAATGCCAACTTGGTCAAAAATCCCTATTGTGCCTGGACGTAATTAGGCCAACAGCCATGACGCTGGCGCGACGCTTCTAACGATGGAAAGGGAGGCTGGGTTTGCGGGTGGGGTGCCGTGGGTCGTATCACGACGGGTGGGAGTTCTGATGGCCGGGTGAGGTTTTGACCCACGCTACGCAGGGGTTATTTTCAGGGTGATCAGGCAAGAATATGCACTTTGGGTGCAACCGTTGTCTAAGAATACTCACAATAACTTCACATAATTGCGGTACTTCTGTAAACTTTATGCAAAAACATCGTCTTGATGGGAACACACCTGTCAAGCAATATTGTTTATCTCAGGGGTATTCTCTGCTCCCGGCAACAAAGTTGCGAGTAGGAATAGTGTTTTAACGTTAGGAGAAGTCATGGCTGGTGTGCTCAAGATTGAGATTGCCGAATCTGCGGATACTCTGAAACAGGTGCTGCAACAGCAACAAGAAGCAACTCAACGTAGCAAAGTGCAAGTTCTGTGGTGGCTCAAAACAGGTAAAGCCAATCGGGTTAATCAGCTAGCTGAGCTGAGTGGTTACCACCGAACAACCGTCTCTCGATGGCTGTCGCAGTATCGTCAAGGCGGGTTAGAGACGTTGCTGGAAGTTCATCCTAAGCCCGGGCGTCCAGCCGCGATCGCAGGCAACATCCGGCAAAGATTGCAGCAAGAACTAGAGAAACCAGAAGGCTTCGGGAGTTACAAAGAGATTCAGGAATGGTTACAAACCGTATGTGGTGTCCAGATTCCTTACAAAACTGTGCATAAAACAGTCCGTTACAGCCTTAAGGCTGAACTCAAGCAGTCACGCGCGACGCCTAATTCCTAAACGCTCCTGAAAAAGGAGCCTTAGCTAAGAACTTTATTCCGCCGATTTGACTTCCACTGCATCAATATCGATTGTTTGTTGGGCAGAGTCTTGTTCTGCTTGAGAATCGGCCCTAGAATCGGACGGCTGATTCCCTAAAAACTGTTGGCCCACCCATTGACTAGCCGCTGATATCATCAATACCAAAAGGGCTACATCATCAATTTGGCCAAAAATGGGGAGCATATCTGGAGAAAGGTCTATGGGACTGATGAGATACAACAACGTCCCTAGCACAATCCAGATGCCATACCGAGGATGAGTTATTAAACGACGATAACCTTCAATGAAGAAGCGCATAGGTTGAATCGTGGATGACTTGAATGATAAAAACGGGGTGTTTAGAAGTTTCTAGCGAGCGAAAATCGATTGGCCATACAACGGTTTTTATGTTGATATGTCCTGATCGAAAAATGCCTTAGCCAAAAGAGTAGTGTTTTTTCACCGCCGTACGAATTTCCCATGTGCAGCTTATGCCTGCTGGAAACGTCACTAAATCCCCTTGCCCCATTTTGACGGGACTTCCACCCTCTGGGGTGACGACAACATCGCCCTCCAGGAAATAGCAGGTTTCCGAGTCATCATAGGTCCATGGAAACGTCGAGGCTTCCTTTGTCCAAATCGGCCATGCAAAGATACCCAGTGTGTCTAAGCGATCGCGACTCGGAGAAGTTTCGACTGTGATAGTTGCCGTCTGAGATAACTCCATTGCGACTTCCTTGTGCTTGTCTTGCTTCACTCTAAACAAATAAGGCGATCTCTGAGAAAGAAATTACCTTTGGATGCAACTGAACACAGCTACCGGTTCAGTTTGCAAAATCACCTAAAGCATTAGTCACGCTGGGGCCAAAGGCAAGCCATAAAGAATAGTATTACTTGCCTCTGGAAAACTTCGGCGAACTTATTCTGCTGGAACAGCCCACCAAGCCAAAGCATAATCCTGAGCTAATTCATCCTCAATTTGTTGACGGTAAACAACTCGAAGCTTGTACCGTCCCGTTTCAGGAATCTGGGTGAACAGGTGTTCGACACTATCGACATCACTCACAGACGACCAAATACTATCGGCAATGTCATCATCATCGGCTCGCATCAGATAAAGATCGAGATTATTGAGTCCTCGATCCGTAAAGGTTTCCCCCAGGTTGTAGAGTCCATTTTCGTCTTCATCATTCAAGACCACCAGACGTTCCCAGGCCAGAGTGGCCGCCAGATAGCTACCGCCCTGCAAGGGAGTATTAAACACATAGTCCTGTGACAATGTGGCGGGTTCAGTACGAGGTAGATCGGGGGGTAGGGACGACTCTGCAGTGCCATAACTCCAACCAATGGTAGGAACTTCTCCTGCTAGCCATTGACCACCATCAAATTGCAATAAGGCTCGATAAGCATTGAGATGCCCTGTTCCCAGTTCAGCATGAAGCGGTAATTTGGGGTCCTGGTAAGCATCCGACTCGAACCAGGTTAAGTTGCTCTCATCATAAAGCGTGCGGGCCATTCCTAAAAGCAAGCCATCCCCAGTATCCTCCAACTTATCGGCAGAGTTGAGGAGAATCGCTTTCATAACCATCGGTTCACGGGCATCCAGACTCCAATTAGAAGCGTCTGAGCGCAGTTGGCGATCGCCCCATTCTTGTAGAAGCGCGACCGTACCGGCAACATGAGGAGACGCAAAACTGGTACCACTCACCAATCGTGATTGACCATCTGGATCAATCACCTCAATCCGATTACCTGGAGCCACCAAACTAATGGAACGACGGGCTCCCACATTACTTTCAGGAACAGGCGAGCGTTGCAGTCTAAACGTCGGTTCGCTGCCCAAATTGGCGAAGTCCACTTTAACAAAGCGATCGTCGACTCGGCGGGAATAGGCAACATTAATGCCATTAAAGTTATCGGTAGGAATCGGAATTCCCCCTCCCCCTTGATTTCCCGCAATTACATACAGCATGTCATGGACGCGCTCAGACCAGTCAATGCACTGCGTCAATAAAGCATTCCCATCCAGGACTGCATCTTGGCGGGGATCGCGGTTGAGCGATTCACCAAAGCTGTAGTTAATTGCCCGAACATCGCCCCCATTGCTAAGGGCAACCTGCTGCGAAGCAAAGCACTCTTCAGGCTGGCCACTCCGTCCACGAATTGGCCCCACAGCCGCAGCATACAGGGTGGCATCGGGAGCCACTCCTGTCAGTTCTTTATCGCGACTAATCATTACGCTCGCGACATTGGCAGCATGGCCATCGACATACTGATTTGGATTGGGTTGCTCGTCGAGCAAAAATACACGGCCCACGGTAACTGGCAGTGTTGCATTGGCAACTTTATCAAGCCCAAATTGACTCGGTCGACCAATCTCAACTTGCCCGATCGCAATCTTGCGGCCGGTCAGAAAATAAGGTTCTCCGTGCAGTTTTAGTGCATCAATACCACCTGAGCCAACCGACGTAGAAAGCGCTAGCACAGGCAAACCAGCCACAACAACCCCAACCATGCCAAAGCATCCACTCTGCCAATGGCGCAGAAGATCCCCAAATTTTCGTGGATACATTTAGGTGCCAAACTCCAAACAACAATATTGTGTCCCATCCTCAAGGAACCGTTAACAAAACCATTGCACACAGATTCCTTAGTTCAAAGCAAATAATGTTCGTTATCAGCCCATAACAGATCGCCATAGAGGAATGCGTAAGAAAAAGCGTGCGGTATTCTCAAACGGCCTAATTTTTAGAGGATATTAGCTGTTCTCATTAAAGCGTAAACACTTCGGAAATGTCTGAAGAATTAATCGCTAATCCTTCTAGAAAGCTAAAGATTTTGTTACGATAGATACCGAAGATTCTGTTAGGAGAAACTTTCAACCATGCTTCAGTCCCAGTCTAAGAATTCAGTTGTCGTTGCTCCATCAATTTTGTCTGCTGACTTCAGTCGGCTGGGTGATGAGGTACGTGCAATTGACGAAGCCGGAGCCGATTGGGTTCACGTCGATGTGATGGATGGTCGGTTTGTTCCCAACATCACCATTGGCCCCCTGATCGTTAAAGCGCTTCGTCCCGTAACCCAAAAGCCTCTAGACGTGCATTTGATGATTGTTGAACCGGAGAAGTACGTGGAGGAGTTTGCGAAGGCTGGTGCTGACATTATCTCTGTACATGCAGAGCACACCGCATCGCCTCACCTCCACCGCACGCTGGGTCAGATTCGTGAATTGGGTAAACAAGCTGGAGTTGTTTTGAATCCCTCCACCCCCCTGGACTTGATTGAGTATGTCCTGGAATTGTGCGACTTGGTGTTGATTATGAGTGTCAACCCTGGTTTTGGCGGTCAGTCATTCATCCCCAACGTGATTCCCAAAATTCAGAAGCTGCGTCAAATGTGTGACGAGCGTGGACTCAATCCCTGGATTGAAGTGGATGGCGGCTTGAAGCCTGGCAATACCTGGCAGGTTTTGGAAGCTGGTGCCAATGCAATTGTGGCAGGCTCCGCCGTCTTCAAGGCTCCGGATTACGCTGAGGCGATCACCGGTATTCGTAACAGCAAGCGCCCAACGCCTGAACTCGCTGCAGTATAAGCTGACAGCAGCATCCAGGAGTCAGGAGCCAGTGCTTGCCTGACTCCTGGCGCTCATCGAGTCAGAGTTTCCTGGCTGAAAGAATCTCCCCAATTGGCCTTAGGTGCTGAACTGTCCCAAGAAAAATCGCAGTTGTTGCTGGGTTTGCCATACATAGTCAGTCGGTTGCCATAGCTCGCGCAGCCCAAAGTCAATGAGCTGAGCCGGCACTAGGCGATCGCGCCGTTCTACCAGCAGCATGCGTTCCAAAATCCAGGGGTCACGGGAATATTCTGGGTGCCCCGAGAACACCAGGATATGGTTACCCAGCATCCAGCCGAGATACTCTGTAACGCCGCTGGTCCCCAAAGACACCGCCTCAGGCGGCAACTGAGTGATGCCATCATTGTGATGCACCTGGATAGCATAGGAAGTGCGATCGGTCCCCAAATAGGCCTTTGCCTCATCACTGAGATTAATTGTCACAACGGATAGCTCAGTGCCCGGAGGATTCCGTTCAACCTTGCCCCCGATCGCCTGAGCCACAATCTGAGGCGCAAAGGAAAACCCGGAAAGCCTAATCTGTCGCTGGTGATAGTCTCGCAATACTGCCAGCAAACGCAACACCCATTCGTCCTGATCATAGGCCCCACTCGCGGAACCGGAAATAACAATACCGTCCAAGTCAGCCAGATCCGCATCACTGGGGTAATGATCTTTACGAGGCTCATACTTGATTAACTCCACCCCACTTAATTCCACCCCACCCAAGTCTTCCGGCCCACTTTCCTGACAAACCACATCAAAAAGCTGCTGATGCATCTCATAGAAACCATCGGGATACCGCTCTAAAATTTCCGGAGCCCACCAACGCAAATCATCGGTCCCGACATCGAAACTGGCAAGGCGCAGAGTTTGGGTAGACATATTTTCGTTATTTGTTGTGTGTCATTGATTGTTTGTTGTTCGTGAATCGCTAACCGTTGATTATGCGGCCACCTGAACCACGAACCACGAACCATGAACTAAGAACCCTCAAATACCAACGAACAGCCACTAACCAGCAATCACGGCCAACGCATCACTGCAATAGTCTGCTAAAAACGGAGTGCGGTAGCCGTCATGCTGCCAGAGTATGGGATAGAAGCTTTCATCGATGTCTAAACTGCCAAAGCGACGATAGCGATTGAAGATGTAGCCAGTACCAGTCCCGAGGGGTTGAAACTTGGCATGGGCAGGCAGAGTACTGAGGGCAAGGCTGCGACGGGTTTGCGTTTCACTGGTATTGCGGTTAGAGCCATGCCAGAGATTGCCATGAAGGAAAATTGCGCTTCCAGATGGTAGCTCTATCGGAAGAATCTCGGGAGTTGCCGTACCAGCTTCGGTCGCGGCTTGCCAAAGAGGGGTGCGGTAGTCTTCCTGAGGAGCGTGGAGAAAACGGACTTGGTCACTGCAATTCCAATGGTGGGAACCGGGCACAATTTCGAGGGTGCCGGTTGCGGCAGTACAGTGACTCAAAGCAATCCAGCAGGTAATGAGATTGGGTGGATCGATCGCGGTGACATAGGTATTGTTGCGATGGAAAGTAACCTCCGGAGCATTGGGAGGCTTGATCCAGCAGATATCGAGGCCATAGCGCCCACCATCCCAACCCATGAGAGCGGCGTTGCGGTGAGCAATTTCACCCGACAAAGAATAACCCGCCAGGGTGCGATCGCACCGCCACATTCCGGTCATCTGGCGCGTAGCATTGAGTTGACTCAGGCCAGGGCGACCATACCACTCATCAGGATAGATGCCCGTTTCAAATTGAGTATCGAAGAGGGGATCAAAGCGCTCAATGATCTCGCTCACCTGGGCAGCCGTCAGCAGGTTTTCCAGGATGAAATAGCCCTGTGATTGGAATTGGGCTATTTGGTCAGGTGTGAAGGGGGAACGTG
Source organism: Cyanobacteria bacterium J06639_14 (assembly GCA_039818605.1). Taxonomy (GTDB): domain Bacteria; phylum Cyanobacteriota; class Cyanobacteriia; order Phormidesmidales; family Phormidesmidaceae; genus SIO1E4. Next base: position 7,916 of record JBCBTQ010000194.1, read on the forward strand.
TTTGCAGAGAGGGCATAGGAGATTCGGGAAATTGAGAAGATTACTGTTGGGACAACGCATTTGGGGAATATCTTTAGGGACAATTTCAGAAATTTTGTTCCCAATGTGTCGCCCGTACGGTTTGCCCGTATGGAATAATTGCTGTCCTGTCTATCGTCCCATCCTGCAGTAATCATCTAAAAATGGCGTGCGATAGCCATCCTCATGCCAGATGATGGGAAAGAAGCTCTCGTCGAAAGTATCGTCACCATGGCGGCGGTATTTGCCCGCAATATAGCCCCCCGGCACATAGGAGCCAAAAGACTTAAAGTGGGCCGCCGCCGGGACATAAGCCAAAACCATACTCCGCCGCATGACATTCATCGTGTTTTTGCCAGAACCGTGCCAGGTATTGCCATGATGGAAAACACCACTACCAGGGGGAATGTTGAGCTGTACGACCTCTGGTTGTTCGACTCCAGCCAGCTTCGCTGCTTGTTCCATCTCCGAGCGATAGCTCTTATTCTGATTGTGAAACTCTGGCACCGCCTCAGACAACTTCCACACGTGAGAGCCCCGCGCATACTCAATTGTGCTGGCCCCAGCCACAGCATGACTCAGGGCAATCCAGCAGACTGTCACCCCCGCAGGCGTGTGGTAGTTGATATACATGGAGTCCTGGTGCAGGGTCGTTTCCTTAGCACCTTGCGGCTTCTGCCAAATACCATCCGATAACAGCCGCGCTCCCGACCAGCCTTCCAGAGTCGCTGCAATGTGACCGATTTTAGCCGACATAATCGCCGTGGCCAGGGTGCGATCGCTCTTCCAAATCCCGGTCATCTGCCCTGCTTCACCGGGCTTGCCCAAATAGGGATTCCAATGCCACTCATCGGGGTATACCCCCGTCTCAAACTCCCCCGCAAACAAAGGCTCAAACCGTTCGATTAACTGCTCCACTAACCCCGGTTCCAGCAAATCTTCTACCACCAAAAAACCATCACGATGGAATTGGTCAATCTGCTCAGACGTAATGGGACATTTCGTCACTGTCTTCATTGCACTCAACCCTTGGGTACACACACCAATTACTAACAACCATCCATTCGTACGAGCGAGGCATTGGGTGAGTAGCTGTGGTGCTAGTCATAAATCTTTTGGCCCCAATGCCTCGACCCAACCCTCTACCTCCTCAACGCATCCTCGCAATAGCCCTCTAAAAACGGCGTTCGATAACCGTTGTCCTGCCACACAATGGGAAAAAAGCTTTCATCCATAGAGTCATTACCTTGCTGTTTGTATTTGCCAGCAATATAGCCGCCTGGAACGTAGGCACTGCAAGGCTTGAATTGAGCCTCAGCCGGAATATAAGACAGGACAAGGCTGCGACGGACCCGGTCAGCCATGAGATTTTTCCCGGAACCATGCCACATGTGCCCGTGGTGAAAGGCGCAACTGCCGGGTTTTAGGTCTAGTTGTAACACGTCTGGATAATCGATCGCTGCCCGCTTTGCCGCTTGCTCCATTTCCCAGTGGTAGCTTTTGTTCGGAGCGTGGAACTCAGGCACCGTTGCCGATAAGGGCCAATGGTGTGATCCCCTAACGTATTCGATTGTGCTGCCGCCTGGAACCGCATTACTGAGCGCAATCCAGCAAACCACAACCGTCGCTGGTGTGTGGTAAGTGAAATACATCGAATCCTGATGTAAGGTCGTTTCCTTCGCCCCAGGAGGTTTCTGCCAGAGGTCATCACCGAGCAGTCTGGCCCCGGACCATCCTGCCAAAGCCGCTGCCATCTGGCCAATCTGAGCTGAGAGTAAAACAGACGCAAGCGTGCGATCACACTTCCAAACCCCCGTCATCTGACCCGCCGCCCCTGGCTCACCCGAATACGGATTCCAGTGCCACTCATCGGGATACACTCCCGTCTCAAACTCCCCGGCAAACAAAGGCCCAAACCGTTCGATCAGCCGCTCCACAAGCTCTGGCTTCAGCAAATTTTCCACCACCAAAAATCCATCTTGATGGAAGCGATCGATCTGCTCAGCCGTCAACGGCCCCCTACTCTTGGTCTGCATTGTGTATCTCAACCCTTTGGCAATACAACCAGTTGCGTCTCTAAATGTCGAATTTGGGAAGACATGATTACTACATTGCCAGGTTAGAAGACGTGGTATATCACGCCTCTAAAGCAACAATATTGGGTACAGAACATTCCGAATTCCGAACTCCTAATACACCTCCAAATATTCCGCTACCTCCCAATCGGTAATGTGGTCATGGAACCGATCAAGTTCAAACTGCTTCACCGTTGTAAATAACTGACAGAACTCCTCACCTAGCATCGCTTGCATCGATTCATCTGCCGCCATGGCATCCAAAGCTGCGTCTAACGTTTTGGGGAAGGGAGGCAAACTCGGATCATCCTCACTCGGGCCATCCACCATCGGCTGCAGTTCCCGCTGTTCTTTCAGACCCAGCAAGCCCGCTGCCAGCGTCGCCGCTGCCGTCAAATAGGGATTACTCAACCCAGAAGCAGCCCGCATCTCCAGATGCGTGCCTTCATCACCCGTTGCCTTCACCCGCACCATAGCTGTCCGGTCTTCAATGCCCCAGCTAATGTTAGAAGGCGCAAAGGTGTGAGGCTTCAGCCGTCGATAGCAGTTTGGTGTAGGGCCAATTAACGGCATCATTGCCGGAGCATGATCAAGAATCCCCTGGACAAAAGACCTGGCTGTAGCCGACAAGCCATTAGCCGCGTCTGCATCCAGAAACACATTCGTGCCATCTTGCCAAAGGCTGAGATGAAAATGGCAGCAGCAACCGGCTAATCCCGCGAAGGGTTTGGACATAAAACTGGCGTGATAGCCCAAATGATGCGCAATTTCCTTCACCGCATTCTTAAAGGTGAAGGCCTTATCTGCCCCCTGAATGCCAATACCAGGTCCATAGTTAATCTCAAACTGAGAGGGCGCATACTCGCAGTTGTGAGTAATCACATCAACCCCTGATGCCTGCAAATGGTCCAGCATTTGAGCCAGCTCAGGCACATATTGATTGCGAATGTGGTTAAAAATATGCAGCCCGTCGAACAGGGGCTTATGCGTCTCCGCATCCAGCAGGTAAAACTCAAACTCGTGCCCCATCATCACGTCAAAGCCCATCTGCTT
>JBCBTQ010000195.1:0-10979 GCA_039818605.1 Cyanobacteria bacterium J06639_14
TGTAAGCAAAAGCCTCGCCTAGGCTGATTTCAGCGATTATCTACACTTTTCCATACTATGGATATCAAATTGAATAGTCCACTATTGCTGGATAACGGTTAAATCAGGAAATCCTGCTTGGGTCGGGAGTGTTGGACGTCTTCGCTTTGAAACGATAGATACCACCGGATGCCACTATGACACTGCCACCGCAGTGTGTAGTGCTATTTTACAGAATCGGTACTAATCCTTGAACTCCTGGGAGCCGTAGAATTTTAGGCGGCGTCCTATCTTTAAGTTTGTAACGGGTTTTATCGCGATCGCACTAATTGCTTGACTTAGAGTGTGCTCTAACTTCTAGGGTAGGGGTATGGAACAGGAACTAACCATCCAACAAGTGGCTGCAGCCACCGGGCTGAGTGTTCACACCTTGCGCTATTACGAGCGTTGCGACCTGATTGCCCCTATCCATCGGGCTCACAATGGTCATCGACGTTACTCAGCGCAAGACATTCGTTGGATTCAGTTCCTTACCAAGTTACGGATGACAGGCATGCCCATTCGTCAACTTCAGCAATATGCTGCGCTGCTGCGGCAGCAGCCCGATGCTCTCCAAGAGCGTCGCGCCATACTGGAAAACCATCGGCAAACAGTCATAGAACATTTGCAGCAACTGCAAGAAAATCTTGCCGTCATTGATTGGAAAATTCAACACTACAAAGACATCGAGCAAAAGTTATCAAGTCGTTGGTCATCCCAGTAGGAATTTGGTTGGGGTCGTTGTTTGTGATTTGTTGTTGGTTCGGCGTGGATTTTTGCTAGTTCATGGCCTAGCGGTTTATCTCACTAACCATCAACTATCAACCAATAGCGAACAGCAACTAGTCAGTAACAAGTAACAAATAACAAGTAATGAGGTTCTTATGAAGGCGACAGCAAGTCGTTACGAACAGGGCTGGCAAAAACTCAAGGAAATTGATGGAGAAGCCGGAGAAAAGGTGATTGCAAGTTTGCAAGCGGTTGCGCCCGATCTAGCTCGCTACATCATTGAATTTCCCTTTGGAGATGTCTATTCTCGCCCTGGATTGGATTTGAAATCACGCGAGATTGCCACTATTGCGGCTTTGACTGCTTTGGGCAATGCGCAACCCCAGCTTAAAGTTCACATTCACGCAGCTTTGAATGTGGGCTGTACACCTGAGGAGATTATCGAGGTTGTCATCCAAATGGCTGTTTATGCGGGTTTTCCGGCAGCGCTCAATGGCATGACGTTGGTCAAACAAGTCTTTGCTGAACGTGAAATTACACTGCGGAGAAAACCATGAAAACACGCAAACTTGGACCCGAGCTAGAAGTCTCTGCCATAGGTCTAGGCTGTATGGGTATGTCCGAATTCTATAGTGGCCGTGATGAGACAGAAGCGATCGCCACCTTACATCGAGCCCTGGACCTGGGTGTCAACTTCCTCGACACCGCTGATATGTACGGCCCTCATACTAACGAGCAATTGCTTGGCAAGGCTCTGAAAGGTCGGCGGGAGCAGGCAGTCATCGCGACTAAATTTGGCGTTGTTCGTACTGCAGGGGGTGGTTTTGGGGGTGTCAATGGCACGCCAGACTACGTTCATCAAGCCTGTGATGCCTCACTCCAACGATTAGGCATCGATGTCATTGACCTCTACTATTTACATCGGGTCGATCCAACTGTGCCCATTGAAGATACGGTTGGTGCTATGGCCGAGTTAGTGCAGCAGGGCAAAGTCCGCTATATCGGTTTGTCGGAAGCCGCTCCAGCAACGCTGCGTCGAGGCCATGCAGTCCATCCCATCACGGCCCTCCAGTCAGAATATTCTCTCTGGAGCCGTGATCCAGAAGATGACATTATTCCTACCATCCGCGAACTTAACATCGGCTTTGTCGCCTACAGTCCACTCGGTCGAGGCTTTCTTTCAGGTGCCATCCAGCGTCTGGAAGATCTAGCCGAGGATGATTACCGCAGGTCTTCGCCTCGTTTTCAAGGCGAGAATTTTGCTAAGAATTTGGCAGTGGTGGAGCAGGTAAACACGATCGCCCAAGCGAAAGGGGTAACAGCGAGTCAACTCGCGATCGCCTGGCTCCTGGCCCAGGGCGAAGACCTTGTTCCCATTCCTGGCACCAAACGTCGTCAATATCTGGAAGAGAACGCCGCTGCCGTTGCCATCAAACTCACCCCAGACGAATTGGCACGCATTGATGCAGTTGCACCTCAAGGGGTTGCTGCCGGCGATCGCTACCCCGACATGAGTACCGTGAATCGCTAAACAAGGAGACATGACTATGATTGATTTCAGGCGGCGACGGATGGTAACAACCGGAACGCTTGCAGCAGTTAGCTTGTCTGCGGCTGTTTATCCTCCAGCAAAAGGATCTACCCCAATGTCCGTTGAGCGGAAGAATTATCCTCATCTGGATGCCCCTGTGGGACCGTATGTTCATGCGGTGAGTTACAACGGTTTACTTTTCCTGTCGGGGTTGACGGCGTTCAATACGGCTGCTCAGCATGGGACTTTGGCGGCTCAAGCTGAAGTGGTGTTTGAGCAGTTGCAGCAGACGTTGGAAGCGGAGGGAACCGGTTTTGAGAATTTGCTGAAGGTGACGATCTTTGTCACAGAATTCGAGGATCTTGAGCGATTCAGAGAGGTGTTGTTTACGGCCTATCAGGAGTATTTACCAGCCAGTGCGCTAATCCAGGTGAAAGGACTATTTGCTCCAGAATTGAAGATCGAGGTTGAGGCGATCGTGGCAGTCTAATCGAATGTGGCTATTTACCTAGGGCGGGAAATCTCGGTGACGCGAGAATCTCGAAGTCAGAAGCCAGGCGTTAGGAGAATACCGGATTCTGTCTCCTGTCTCCTGACTCCTTACCCAGCCAAAGTTTCCCGGCTTAAACGACACGCCTCTAATGCCTTTCATCAGAAATCTTGTCGATCACTGATGAAATCAGGTTTTGTCAGGATAGATCACTATTTTTTCAGGCAGACATGACTCATCGGAACAATTACAGTGTTTGGCAGATCTGTTTGGAGAATCTAGACAATGGCTCAAGAATCTACGACAAACGTCCCCAAGAAAGATGAACAGCTTTCTGATGATCAGCTCCAGGACGTTGCTGGTGGTGTGAACTTTGATCAGCTCCGTCGTGAAAATCTCGATAAGGATGCCTCCAATTTGGATGAACTCCGTCGTGAAAACCTGGACAAAGACTAAGTTGCGCCGATTTCTCGCGATTTTTTAGTCAATGCACTTACTATCATGCAGGCTTTCTCTTCTCTGGGAAGCCTGCTTTTGTAGGTGTTTTCTATCGCAAAACTTGGTGTGCCTTGCTCCTTTGTCGAGTCAATCATTATGCACACCAAGGCTCCAGCCACCTAAGGGCTGGGGCTTTTTTTTGCCCTATGCGCAGTGTGCCGGTTGATTAAGCACAGCCCCATACCCCCTCTGACCATAATGTCCTGGACTTACCTGAACAGGGCTATATTCTGCCGGGTTAAGCGATTTGGTCGATAGAAGGGCTTAGTCTGTGCATCCTGTTGGAGTTGAATTCTCTGGTGTTGGTAGGCGTCGTAAAGGGAGCAGATTCAGAGGGTGCTTCTATATTGATACAGGTGCGATCGTGTGCCCTTGGTGACGCTCCCCCATCCATGGTCAGACATTGTGACCTCAGGCTAGACTAAAACTAGCCAAACGCCTTGCATGGGCCTGCTATCGATGCCCTTCATCAATCCTAAAACCGACTTTGCCTTCAAGAAGATCTTTGGCTCGCCCCAAAGTAAGTCGGTGCTGATTAGTTTTCTCAATGGGGTGCTCTACGATGGGGCCAACACTGTTCAGAGCTTGGATATTCTCAATCCCTATCAAGCGCCTCGCATCCGGGGTATGAAGGATACCTACCTCGATGTCAAAGCCCAGCTTAACGACGGCACCTACGTGATCGTAGAAATGCAAGTGCTCAATGTTGAAGGCTTTGAAAAGCGGATTCTCTACAATGCCGCCAAGACCTACTCGACTCAGTTAGGGAGCGGCGATGACTACACCTTGCTTAATCCGGTGATTGCGCTGACTATTACCGATTTTGTGATGTTTGAGGATTTAAAGGCGTATCGTTCCTGCTTTGTGCTGAAGGAAAAGGAGTTTCTGATTGATTACCCGACGCATGATTTGGAACTGGTGTTTGTGGAGTTGCCCAAATTTGAGCAGTCGTTGGCCGAACTCAGCACCTTGATGGAGCAATGGTTATTTTTTCTCAAGCATGCCAAGCAGTTGTCAGCGATCCCCAGTGAGATGAGCAACGTGCCAGCGTTGCAGCAAGCCTTTCAGTTTGCGAATCAGGCGAATCTATCACCGGAGGAGTTAGAGGATTTGGAGCATCGGGAGATGTTTATCCATGACCAGCGCAATGCCCTGAAGTTAGCTCTCAGGCGGGGCATTGAACAAGGTATTGAACAAGGTATTGAACAAGGTATTGAACAAGGTATTGAACAAGGCCTTGTTCAAGGTATTGAACAAGGTCGTGAGGCGGAGCGGCGGCAGATTGCTAAACAGATGAAAGCGGCTGGTATGCCGATCGCTCAAATTGCTGCGATAACTGATTTATCGGTTGAAGCTATTGAAATGCTCTAATCCAAGTGGGGCTTGGAGAGAGGTCTATGGGTCACGAGATAAAGGCGATCGCATCCTCATATTATGGGTTTTAAGTGCCCATTTACACTTCCATCAGGCCGATCGCACACGAATAATCTCAGCGATGAACATCGCCGCGATCGCACCCAACCCAACAATCCTTCAGTAATCCTTTGATGGATAAATTGGATGTTGAAAATAAGCGCGATCGAGCCCTAATGTTGGTTGCGGCTAACCCCAAGTGGCTGATTTACCTGCCGCCTACCATGTCGCCGTTGCCACCTCGAAACTACCGGGATTGCTCGAACATCCCGCCGCCGCTTTTGCCTACTACCAGAGCCAAGGGGGCGATACGGTTGTCTCCTGAAGTTAGCCCCCTTCCACATCTTGGCAACAGAGGGGCAGGTGCATACCCATCAAACTCACGTCTGGCACATGCAGCAGATTGCCCAGATGGCCCAAGCCGATCCAGAACTTCTGCTAGCCACCCAATACAAACTCATTGAGGTGAGGGATGAATCGAGCTGCACAGAAGGTACGACCTGGTGGGAGGCCCTCATCACAGCGGGAGGAGAGGGCATGGTGGTGAAACCGATGGATTTTATGCGTCGGACACCGAAGGGACTACTGCAACCTGCGGTCAAGTGCCGTGGCCCTGAGTATCTGCGCATCATCTACGGCCCTGAATATACCTTGCCAGAGCACCTGGAACGCTTGCGCCAACGGGGGGGGTATCAGCGAAGCGATCGCTGGCTCTACGGGAATTTGCCTTGGGAGTTGAGGCCCTTGAACGATTTGTGGCTCACGCGCCCCTCCGCCAAGTACACGAATGTGTCTTTGGGGTTTTGGCACTGGAAAGTGAACCTGTCGATCCCCGGTTATAAACACCAATCCAAGGCCTTGGCATGCCCCCAATTGGCCTCACTCTACCCAATGCTTAGCCCGTTCAACGGCCTTCTGCCACAGAACATAGTTTTCTTGGGCTGCAGAGGTACCAGCCCCGGGTTCAAACACGGTATCAATCGCGCGACTCGCAACGAGCTTCTGGTAATCTTTCCAGAAACCACTGGCTAATCCTGCGGCAAAAGCGGCTCCCTGGGCTGTCGTATCCAAAATGGCTGGGCGCTCAATGGGAATGCCTAAGGCATCGGCCTGAAACTGCATCAGAAAATCATTGTTACAGGCTCCACCATCCACTTTGAGCCGGTTGATCGCCGTTTCGCTGTTGCTGTTCACGGCGTCCACGACTTCTTTTACCTCGTAGGCGATCGCCTCCAGCACCGCTCGGACCATATGCTCCCGCTGAGCTCCCCCCGTGATTCCCAGAAACGCACCGCGCGCGCTCATATCCCAATGGGGAGCCCCTAGACCGCTTAAGGCAGGGACAAAATAAACGCCACCGTTATCGCTCACCTTCTTGGCCATGGGCTCTGTATCCGCGGCGTGATTGATAACTTTGATGCCATCGCGCAGCCATTGAATGCAAGCTCCGGCAGTGAACATAGCCCCTTCGAGGGCATAGCCAACCTGCGGTTGATCGCCATTCGCGGCCGACCAGGCAATGGTCGAGAGCAAAAGTTGGTTGGTGCGGGCGACCTCATTGCCGGTGTGGGCCACCAAAAACGCCCCGGTGCCGTAGGTGCATTTGAGCAATCCTGGGCGATCGCATCCGTGACCAAACAACGCCGCCTGTTGATCCCCTAATATCGCCGTGATGGGAATCTCTGCGCCTAAGAAACTGGCATCCGTATAGCCGAATACGCCTAGACTGGGCTTCACCTCAGGCATGATGTGAGCCGGTATCCCAAAGAGATCTAACAACGCCGGATCCCAGGTGTGGTCTTGAATGTTGAGCAGCATGGTGCGACTCGCATTACTGTGATCGGTGGCGTGGATTTTGCGCCCCGTCATGTTCCACAGCACCCAAGTATCCACAGTACCGGCCAGTGTGTTGTCTAAGTCAATCGGTGGATCGCTGTACTGTTTAACGTGATCAAGCAACCATGACAGCTTAGAAGCCGAAAAATACGCATCGAGAACAAGGCCAGTGCGATCGTAGATATCTTGGGCTTTCCCCGCTGCCCGTAACTCATTACACAAAGGCGCTGTCCGCCGATCCTGCCACACGATCGCATTATGATGCGGCCGCCCCGTCTCTTGATCCCATAACAGACAGGTTTCCCGCTGCACTGTCAGGCCAATGGCAGCCACATCGGTCGCTTGAACATTAGCTTTGGCTAAAACGCCTTTGGCGGCCCAAGAAATATCCTCCCAAATTTCTCTGGGATCGTGCTCTAACCAACCGGGTTGCGGATAGTACTGCGTCAGTTCCTTATAGGACTGAGCGACGACCTGCCCAGCTTGATCAAATAGAATCGCACGATTGCCTGTGGTGCCCAAATCGAGGGCCATAATATAAGCAGCTGCCATAGTGTTCCTGTTGCGTAGCGTTATCCAAGCCGTACCCTGCTCGTTATAACTTTCGACCGGACATCTGATTTTGGTCAGGAACTTAAGATTGCCCTTAGATTTTTGTTAGATCATGTTGCGCTACCTATGACCACGCTCTTCATTCACAGCGAATATATGCCTTTAACCGTAAACCTGCCAGCGGCTCAGTGAACCACAAGCAGTTCTGTGAATTTTGTCAGGCCAATCGAGAGCTTCGCATTGAGCGCACAGCAAGTGGAGACGTGATGGTTATGCCACCCGCGTTTTCCGATACAGGCAATCGCAACTTCAACCTGGCTGTACAGCTTGGCATCTGGGCAGAACAAGATGGCACAGGCATTGGGTTTGACTCCAATGCTGGTTTTACGTTGCCCAATGGTGCGGTTCGTTCTCCGGGTGCTGCTTGGGTCAAAGTAGAACGTTGGCATGCGCTGAGCCATGGCTAACCCCCATTAGGGGAAATAGTTGGCACCTGTAGAGCCGCGACCTGTCGCGGCTCTCAATTAGGGGGTGGGTAAACCCGATTCAGGATGAGGCCCAGTGCGCCAATCGGTCATTTCTTTTGCCGAAACCCCGCCATAATTCTTCCTTCAAATAAAATCTCCGCCTCAATCAAGAAGCGGAGTTCAGTGAAGTCAGAAAGTTTTCTGCAAAAACTATCAAAACCGTAAAGTGCAACCACAAAGGACGCTTTACTTATAAAGTTCTGTTGACAGGCGGAAGGCCAGGAAGCCAGGAATCAAAGCAATTATCAAAGCGACGAAGACTTGAGTATCTGACATTGCGATTAGTCCTTATGAATCAAAAAGAACGTCTGTTCTTCGGTAAAAACAGGCTGAGTCAATTTTTGACTAAAATGTTTAGCTAAAGCAGATTTTTGAGGTCAACTGTTACAGAGCGTAATCTTTCAGGGGAATTTCAGAGAGAGCCTTGTGGTTTCTGACGCTCATAGGCCGTTCGTACTTTAGTGACTTAAAGCACTTATGAAGCCATCACGGCACGTCATAATAGTTTGACAATTGATTGGGATAGTTTGCATAGTGCTTGTGACCAACCCTGCAGCTTCCACATCTGAACAGCCGCCCTTCAGTCAACACATTCGACGCTTGCAACGGGATGTATTGCGGATGGGGGCTTTAGTTGAAAGTGCTTGTTTGATGGCGCGCACTGCTTTATGCGATCGCGACTTGGACATGGCTCAGCAACTCAAAGCTCATGACAAGCAAGTCGATCAGTACTATCGGCAAATTGAAATGGATTGTGTTGATTTGCTGACCCATCCGCCCGAAGATATGCAGAACCTGCGGCATGTAAGCGCTTTCATGCAGCTCATCCGTGATCTGGAACGAATTGCCGATTACGCCACAGATATTGGCGAAGTGTCTATCAAGCTCTTTCCTTACCCAGTCCATCCCTGCATGGAACAAATACAGGTCATGTTCGAACGTTGCCGCTCAATGGTTGCGCTCAGCCTGTTAGCTGTTTCCGATTTAAATGCCGAAGTGGGCATGGATATTAAAGTCAAAGATGACGCTGTTGATGATGACTATGATCAGCTATACGAGCGCCTGATCCAAACACCCTCTACGTCAGAAAGTATCGAGAGTGTGGTGCTATTGGTGCTAGCTATTCGATATCTGGAGCGAATTGCGGATCATGCAACAAATGTGGGTCGCCGAGTAGCTTACGTTGTAACTGGCGAGCGTCGGTAAACGTAATTATTTTTATTGTTAAAGAGTCAACAGTTACACTTAGAGATAGCGCGCGAAATACCAGATTACGCTATAGTTGTATCGGCTTAGGGCCGATTATTTTCCTGTTGGTCTGAAAACGCCTGACCCAGCTTCTTTTCGTAAGGTTTCGGCAGTCCTAAGATTATCCAGTGCCTGACTTGGTTCTGAGAAGGTATTGAGGTAACCCAGAGTTGCTAGTCCGTTTGTGCGGGGTGCTTCTTATGTGGAGAACTGGCGGGTTCTTGGCTTCTGTATTGCGCTGACCAGGCACAACCTGGCGCAAGGGGTGTAGTACTGAGCCCGATCAAGCGGGAGATTGATTAGTCCTTTGTCGGTTAAGGACTGGTAGCCCTTTTAGACAAAAGGCTTTAACCGCATTCCTTCGTCATTGCTCACTCACGCCGGATTAAGGATTAATCGCTTCATGAATTTTTCGATTGCTGCGTTACTGGCAAATTTTAATGGGGAAAAAACGCTTACCCTGAAAGCCCTTCAAAAAAAGCTTCACTGCCAGTCTGACGAAAGCGTCCAAGACCTACAGATTGTACTGGATGCCTTAGAGCGAATTGGGGTTGTGTCGAGGGATAAGGGCAAATACCAGCGGATTTACGAAGAGGGTGTTGTTGAGGGTAAGCTTCGCTGCTCTAGCAAAGGATTTTGTTTTGCGATTCAAGATGATGAAGCAGCGGACGATATTTATGTCCGTGAAAGTCAGTTAAACACCGCCTGGAATAGCGATCGCGTCCTGGTTAAAGTCACCAAAGAGGGCAGCCGTCGCCGGAGTCCAGAAGGCGAAGTCAAGCTCATTTTAGAACGCGCCAATGCTTCGGTACTGGCACGGGTAAAGCAGGAAAACGACAACTATCAAGCGGTGCCTCTGGATGATCGGCTGCTGTTTGAATTAGCCCTTCAGGGTGAGTCAGACACTTTAAAAGAAGCGGTTGATCAACTGGCTCACGTGGAAGTAGTGCGCTATCCCTTGGCCCAAGAAGCCCCCCACGGACGGGTTGCGCAAATCTTGGGAAGTGATGCAGAAGCCTCTTCTGATCTTGATATTGTCTATTGCAAGCACGACCTACCGCGTTCTTTTCCCGAAGAAGTGACAGCGGCGGCTCAAGCCCTGCCCGCGCGCGTCCGTAAGGCCGACATGAAAGGGCGACTTGACTTACGTGAGCAGTTGACCATAACGATTGATGGCCCCGAGGCCAAAGTTATTGATGATGCCCTCACCCTTAGCAAAGATGACAACGGTAACTGGAAGCTAGGTGTTCATATCTCAGATGTGGCTTACTATGTGCCGCTCTATTCCAACATTGATCGTGAGGCCCTCAAACGCGGCACCTCTGTCTATTTAGGGAACGATGTTATCCCCATGCTGCCGCCGCCACTTTCGAGCTCTTTGTGCTCGTTGATACCGGGTAAAGATCGATTGGCGATCGCCGTCATGGTGACGCTTAACCCTGAGGGCAAGGTCGAGGAATTTGAAATTCAGCCCAGCGTCGTGTGTGTCGACCAGGCCATTAATTACCAGCAAGCGCAGGCAATTATGGTCCGTGATGACAAAGAAGAACTGGATAAGCTGGGCGTTAAGGCAAAGGATCTGAAAAAGTTAGAGCCGATCTTCGACCTGGTTCAAGAGTTGTACACCCTGAGTCATGCAATCCGACAGCAACGCATGGCCCGTGGTTCCTTTGAACTGAACCTACCTGACCATGAGTTTCCGGCGGATGCCAAAGAACCCCTTTCGACCTATGCCTCACCCAAGTTTCAATATGACGATGAGGGATTGTTAGGCGTCATTGTGGTGTCTTCTTCGGTTCCAGCCCGGATGATGGTGGCCGAGTTCATATTGCTTGCCAATCAGCTCGTGGCCTCTCACCTGAAGGCTCTGGAAATTCCAGCTATTTACCGCCTGCACCGCACACCGAATGGTTCAGACGTGCAAGAACTCATGAAGTTAGCTGAAAACATGGGGATTCAGCTCGAACTTTCCGAGGAAGACGCCATTCACCCCATTGATTATCAGCGGTTTACCAAACACTTTGCGGAATCACAATCGGAAAAAATCCTGACCTATCTCCTGTTAACGCCAGACCAAAATGAACATCGGGATGCACGCCATAAAATGCCGGCTTAAAGGTCGATAACAGGAGATAGG
>JBCBTQ010000196.1:0-10969 GCA_039818605.1 Cyanobacteria bacterium J06639_14
ACAGGATTATCCAAATCTTCTGTGGGATCGTCGCTAGTAGGGGTCGCAAAATCAAGGCCCCGGTGAAATGAAATGGCGGCACTGGTCTCCAAAGAGGTGATGGACGGATGTAAGCTTTGCTAAGCAAAGGTTTCGGCGATTTCATGCTAAAAGCCCTGAAATCCCTATTCAACAGGGCTTTACAGCTTTCATCACCCGCTAACGGTCCAGTGCCTCAGAGCTGGTGAACTACCTGGGGCTACCAAGGAGAACCAATCCTTTTGGGCTTGACTAGCCACGTTATATCCAAATTCTTGCGAAACTTCATTAGGAACCATTACTTCTTCTCCCCTTGAGAGCCTGATTAGATTATTACAATAGAGACTAAGAGTCGCACCTAAAGTGACATTATGGGAGTCGACAAAACCATGTTTCTCTATTATCTTTTTTTGCGTAATATTTACTAAATCACTATGTTTCATCTTTAAGCGTTTCAACTCTTTTTTCCTAATGTCATCTAGAGCATCTGTACTTACCTCTTCTGCTTCTATTGAAATTGGGATAAGTGCAAAGCGAACTAAAAGAACATATCTATTCTCGTCACGAATCATTGTAGTTTCTAAGGTATAAGTGGTACCTTTTGGAGCCCTTCCCTTAGTTAACTCTCTATGTATGTTCCGTAAATCAGGTCTTCGATCAATAACCGTTACAGAATACTCAGGATTGCTTCTTGAAATCATTCTTCGCCGAATCTGAGAAGACTTTGCAACATTCTTGCTGAAGTTACTATAATCAGGAGAATATTTCACCTGGATATTGAAGGTTTCAAATGAAGCTGGCTTAGCTGGATTATTTACAACTTGACCTCCTCCCAAGGTTCTCAAAACGGCTGTGATAGTATTAATAGTTCCTTTTGATATATACTTGCCATCCTTATAAATATGCCACTTGAAGTTTTTCGCGGGACTTTCCCATGAAATTTCGTTCCTATCTTCTACTTTCTTCCATCCATTTGGGTTTTCATATTGATGAAGATAGAGCCTGTAACCATCATTTAAACTTGAAATATCTTTCTTTGATCTTAGGAAATTTTGACCTTTTTTTGTTTTATTCAGCCAATAACTGAATGTCATCCCATCGTTTCCTTTCCTAGATATACAATCAAAACCCACTGGATCTTCCTGCTGCATGACATGAGTCAACTCATGAGCCAACAACTCCTTCCCCCCACTCGATCGCGGATTATATTTCCCAGCATTGAAATAAATATCCTGCCCATGAGTAAACGCCTGCGCCTGTATCGCATTCGCTAAATCCGGCGTTTCATGTACCCGCACATTACTAAAGTCCGCCCCAAAGCGAGGTTCCATAAAAGCGCGGGTTTCATCAGCTAGAGGACGACCACCGCCCTTGTGCTGGGCAAGTTGGCTTTCAAAATTGGCAGGGACTGCCGGGGCATGGCCTTTAGCCTGGATTTGAGGTTTCGCCTGTAGCGTCGTTTCCTCTTCCTCCTCCGGTATCGCTTGCCGCTGCAAGGCAGCCTTCGTTTGAATGTTTTCCTCAGACGCGAAGTTTCGCGTCGCTACAGAACCACGCGGATCTGGCATAGCCATCACCTTCGCCGCCATCGCATCCGCTTCCTGCTCATACTTATCCCCCGGCTGACCAATAGTCAGCTTCGCTTGAATGAGTGTCTTTTCTTCCTCCTCCTGCTCCATATCAGATTCCACCTGTCGCTGGAGCGTAACATCCCCCAACTGCTGAAGCCGAGTCAGGTCATGGCCAAAGTGACTGGCGTGATCGAGTCGAGCTTGAATGTCAGCGTCTGCGGTCTCAGGTGAATGTTCTGCAAAGGTTGCTGATTGGGACGACGGGAGTTGAAAGGGCCGAACGTCAGACTTGGCAGCAGGGGGGACAAAGGTGGTTTGAGAGGTGTCGTAGGTGTGCATGATTGAGTTTTGAATTTTGAATTTTGAATTTTGAATTGCTTAACAACTGCGAACTTCGCCACTAGGCATAGTGGCTCCACAAAAATTGGTGTGGCTCACCTCAATGCCGGCCAAGGTGGCACCGAGCAAATTTGCACCTGCCAGATTGGCACCCCGGAGGTTGGCCTGACTTAGGTCTGCGCCTGCCAAATTGACATTGGCCAGATTGGCATCCCTCAGGTCCACGCTAGAGAGATTGCTGTCTTTAAGATTGGCCCCTTCCAGATTGATGGCTTGCAGGGTAGCCCCGGCTAAATTGGCTCCTTCCAGATTGGCGTAGGCTAAATCGGCACGGCTCAGGTCCACCGCAGCAAAATTGCTGTGGCTGAGGTTGGCACCGGTCAAGGTCGCGCCCCTGAGATTGACCATCTGACTCAGGTCGGCTCCGCTGAGGTCGGCATGGGCTAAGTTCTGCTGGCTCAGGTTCACCCCTTGCAGATTGATGTTGGTCAGTGTGGTAGCAAGGAGGTTGACCCCATCAAGGGTGGCATTGTCTAGTTGAGCCTCCTCGAGGAGGGCTCCTGCGAGATCGGTGTCTTGCAAATTGGCTCCGATCAAACTTGCTGGGGTGGGGTTTTCTGGAGCAGTCCCCGTCACGTAGTCGTACTGGGGACGCAGGTCACTGCCCCGCAGGCTCGACTGGCTCAGGTTGCTGCCATCTAACTGGGTTCCGCGCAGATTGGTGCCCAAGAGACTGGATTGATCTAGCGTGGTGTCTTGCAGATTCGCGTCTTGCAGATTCGTGCCATTTAAGACAGCTCCGGACAAATTAGCGCCTGCGAGATCAATCGCGGGGAGGTTGGCCCCACTCAGGTTGGCTCCTTGAAGGTCTAGGGGGTCAGTAGCTGCGGGATCGAAGCTGGTCAATCCTTCGGTAACCAGGGCATGTACCAGCCGCCAGCGATCATCCAGAATCGTGCTGTCATCGATCGCGGCCTGGTCAAGACGCGCCTGGGCTAAATCCGCTTGGGTTAAGTTGGCTCCCGTTAAATCGGTATGGCGCAAGTCAGCCCCTTGTAAGGTTGCTTGCAACAAAAAAGCCCCCCTTAGATCAGCCCCGTTGAGGTTGGCTCCTGTCAGGTTCGCGCCCTGGAGATTGGCCCCGCGTAAATAGGCTCCGGTTAAGTCGGCTCCCTGCAAATCACAGTTAGGACACTGCCGCGTGGCTTGCAACGTTTGCAGGTCTCCTTCGTTCACCGCCAGTGAGGGCACACCTTGAGAGCACAGGCTAATGACAATACCTGTTCCAATCAAGACACCCCGACTCAATCTTGGCCTCGTTTGCATAGGGGGCAACTCCCGTGGCTTCCAGTGACAGGGCCATTATTACTGAGACAACCCGCTCGCCATAACTTGTCAAAAGTAATGTTTTCGGAGGCAATTCCTCGACTTTATGCTGGCAGCAAACTGATGCGGGAGGACACCCAATCCCATGAACAAGTCCCTTAAATTCTTAGCCTTACCCCTGGCTGTGTGGGCCTGCCAAAGTATCGTGATGCGATCGCCCATCCATGCCCAAAGTGGGATGGAAGCGCTGGAAGATTTTGCTTATTGGCAACGCTTGTGCAGCCTACAAACCCAGGCCGGTAGCCCGGAAGAAGCTCTGGCCGCCTGCGAACAAGCCATTGCGCTAGAGCCTGAAGATGAAACCATCTGGGCGGAGTACAGCTATGCGCTCCTAACTTTAGAACAGTATCCCGAAACGCTGGCGGCAGCTGAGCGGGTGCTCACCTTCAATGATGAAAATTCTCTGGCCATGACCTACCAGTGCATTGCCTACCAAGGACTCGATTTTACCGAGGCCGCCCTGGATGCCTGTGATCGGGCACTCCAGGTAAACCGCTATTGGGGCAATCGTCCCCCCACCCTGGCCTGGCGGACCCGCGGCCAGATTCTGAACCAGATGGGGCAAACGGATCAGGCCCTGATTGCCTACGATCGCGCCCTCCACTTCGAGCCCGATGATTCTCTAACGCTGGCCTATCGCTGTCAGACACTGGTTGAGTCCACCAATTATCAGCAGGGCATCAACGCTTGTGAAGCAGCCCTCAACAGTAATGGGGACTGGCTCACCGAGAGTCCCGCCCTGGCCTGGGCTTACAAAGGTCAGGCTAGGGCACATTTGGGAGAACATACGGCGGCGATCGCGGCCTATGACCAAGCCGTTGCAATCCAGCCAGAAGAACCAGAACACTGGCTCCAGCAAGGATGGCTGCTAGAACAAACGGGAAATTTTGCTGCAGCTTCTCTTTCCTATGGTCGAGCCGTCGAGCTAGTGCCCAACTCCTCCCGAGGACTGGTGGGACAATGCCATACCCTCAATCAGCAAGCACAATACGAGCAGGCTCTCGCCGCTTGTGAACAGGCGATCGCAGGTGATGGCGACTGGTGGCCGTTAGGGGCGGCCCAAGCGTGGCACGGACGCGCCCATGCCATGGCTGGTTTGGGAGAGTATGAATCAGCGCTCGGTGCGATCGATCGGGCTTTAGGGATACGTCCTGCTTATTGGGAAGCTCGCAGCGATCAGGCGGTGATCCTCTGGTATCTCGGTGAATATGACAGGGCAAGGCGGACAGCCCTTCAAGTTATCCACGGCAAAGAAATCGTTGAGGTTGATCCTGAGACAGCGACTGATGCCGCAATTGCGGCTGTTGAAATTGCGGCTGTTGAGGCTGAGGCTGTTGAGGCTGAGGTCGAAACGGAAGTTGGGCCAAACGACGCTATCATTGCCAATACCTGGGCTACGTTAGGGCGTATTTACCGTTCGCAAGGGAGGAACGATAAAGCGATTGAAGCCTATGACCAAGCGATCGCACTGGGGCACCAAAGCTCGGACACTTGGTCCAACCTGAGCGCCGCTTTATGGAAAGAAGGGCGCTATACAGAGGCTCTGACAGCTTCTAGAAGAGCTATCTTACTGGATAATCAATCAGTACAAGCCTGGCAAAATCAAGGTGCAGCCCTAGCAAGGTTAGGCGATTATGAAGCCGCCCAATTTAGCTACGAGCAAGCCCTTGAATTAGATGATCAAAAAGCTGAAATTTGGGCCAGTTTAGGGGCTGTGCAATTGCAATCAGAGGATGAAGATACGGTTGTCGCCGCCGTTGAATCCCTGAAAAGAGCTATCCAATTAGACCCTCAACAACCCTTAGCTCGTAGCATTCTGGAGATGATTGAGAAATCAGAGCAGTAGCTGTTTCGGTGCGTAATTTAAGCTGGGAAGTATCGGTGGTGCAAGCATCCAGGAGTCAGGAGCCAGAATCCAGAATTCGCCTGACTCCTGACTCCTGACTCCTGACTCCCTACCCAGTCAGAGTTTACCGGCTCAAACGATACATCTAATCAGCACCACAGGTCCTTTTGAGATAGCCCATTTTGGAGGAGAAAAAGAATTTCCAAGGAAGATATAACAGCGTTTTGAGCACTATAGCAAGCAACACCATGACAATAACTCGGTGAGGCCAAGGGCCAAATAATGCAATCACTGCTGGAACCACAGGATCGGGATTTCCTATAAATCCATAATTCCATCCTAAAAGGACATTGATTGGGAAGATGATTAAAACATATAAGAGTCCATATTGAATTGAAATCACCAGGTCTGAAAATGAAGGCTTAAATTTATTGACTACAATATCAAAAATAGCGCAGGTAAGTATTAAACCATGCATCCCCCAATAGAACCAATAACGAAGTTGAGAAGGATCTTGCTCACCAATCGGAAAGATAAAAGCTTGAGTTGTGAATCCCAATCCCCAAAAATATAATAAAGATCTGTATGCCCTTTGAGGATGGATAAAACTCAACCCTGCAATTAAGCCAGTTATATCACATAGCTGAAGCGGCAAACTTACAGTCCATATAAAATCCCTGGGACTAAAGTGATAGACGTTATAGACTGCCCAAAATAATAGGGTTAGATACCCTAAAACTTTCTCAGGATGGCAAGATGGATTTTGTCGCTGCAGAATTACACCGCAATAAACAGTGAGTGTGCAAAAAATACCTACAAATAGAATACTGACTACATGTAGCAAAGGAGATATCTGCATTAGAATTATTCAGGTTAATGACCTAGTGAAGAACTTTACCAAAAGCTATATGGTTTCACTTTAAGGTAATGGTGCTGCGTCCAAATCAGGTGCATTATCCTCTCTGACCATGCCATCCTCAGTTGTAATATCACCCTCGGAATGCGTTTCTGTCGCATCCATCGAGGACAGGGCTTTACGGGTAGCTTCCAATTTCTCCAGATATAGATCAGGTACAACTGGCGTCAAAATATAGTTGTCAGAAGTCTCAGGTTCATCTGGTATTACAGTCACAGTTTCAGAGGCTCTTACAATACTGTAGGAGCTATCTGGCAGAGAGGTTCCATCGTCAACTTCATCTTCGTCATCAGCCTCTGATTTAACTTGTGCAACACCTTGTGCTAGTTGTCTAACATCTACCATAGCAAGATCAAAAGGATTCACAATTGGAACTAAATGGGATTCCAAAAGTAACCGCTGCGCTTCGGCAGTTCGCATCATCTCGGCAAACTTCTGTCCCGCTGATGGGTGACTATTATCGATGGGAAAAACAACGGCAATAGGATAAGCTAAAGGATATTCATCCTGTCTGAAAACATCCACATTCGCTTGGTAGAGAACCTTGTCGTCACATAAATTGGTTTGGGGAGAAATAGCAATTCCTCCTCTCATGACGAGGAATTGTACTGCTCCATCTTTATCATTATTAGAAATTGCCAAGGGATAAATCGAGCACTGTTTCATAATCTCGCTAATAGGTGCGAAGCCAACTCTTAAGATGCTGGTATCTTCTTCGAAGTCCTCTAGCATGGCTTGCAGCATTGTTTCAGTTGTCAAATATGATTCAGTGGAATGTTTATTTGACGACTTTTCTAACTGCTCTTCAAAGGTACTTTGCTCCAATAGAAGCTCTTTCTCAAATATTTGAGTGGCTTCATTGCTATTCTCTTCACCTGTAGTCATATATAGCTCTAGTTGTACCCGAGGTTTATCCGTGATTAAGTGGTTAGATTGATGGGTAAAGTAATGACGAATAGCCTCTAGAGAGATCTTACCGTTCAGTTCATCAGGAATGCCTCTTAAGCGATGTTCGTAACTGAAGGGAACAAATGCAGCTAAGCCATCATAAGCAATGATTTCATATCCTAATTCAGGCGGTAAATTAATTGTGTCTACGAGAGGAATAATAGCGAAATCAACGTCTCCTTCATTGACCAGATTTATGGCCTCTTCAATGGTGGCTGCTAATTCGGGTTCATTGTGAAGTCGAAAGGGTTGATGGGTACTTTTGATAGCTTTTTCAACTGAAAGCCCAACACTGAGCAAGTCCTGCTGATTAAGTACCCTTTCCCAACTACCACCTTTGACTATGGCATAGGTGAAGTCGCCTTCAGGAACACTCTCGATCTGATCGAAACAGCAGGGTAGAGAGGCCACTTCGCTGGGGCGAGCTCGCAACAGCCACCACCAACCCCCCGCGATCGCCAAGAGTGCCAGCAGCGTTCCCCCCGCAAATAACCACCAGCGTTTGGATTGACGTTTTTTAGCGAGATCTGCCTCTGGTTGAGATAGTACAGCACTTCCTAGGGCACCTAAGGGTGATAATCTGAGCCAAACTTGCCAAGCAACTTCTGCATCCTGAAATTGCCCATCGCGAAGCTGTTCCAGAAACTTCGCCAAGTCGTCATCAGATTCAAAGGAGCCTCGATTTTCTCTGGCTTGATTCGATCCATCCAATACATAGGCCCCAATCTGCCCTAAATCGACTAAGTCTTTTTGGATAGTTGCTTGAGTCGGAATACCTGTAAAAGTCGTAGTTTTATGGGAATTGTGGAAATCTTGAAAAGGATTTTCCCAAAGCGCTAGATCACTCAGATAGAAAAATTCATCCCCAGATCGTTCAACGCAAAGTATATTCTCTAGGTTCAAATTACCGTGAACTAAACCGACCTGTAACTGGTCAGACGTGAGTCTGATGGGTTGACAGTGGAGATGCATCAAGCTTTGCAAAATCTGACCGATAATATTCCTAATTTTCGCTGGATTTAGAGGCAAACTTTGCTCTGCCAGCCATTGCTTCAAGGTTGGACCATGGTGGCGCTGATCCATGACCAAAAAATAGCGATCGTCTGCTTGCGAATCAGCGATCGCATCAATCGGCCAACTAACCCGTAAGTCTTCTTGGGGTTGGTTATCTGGATGGCTTAGCCTAACTAGATTTTGCAAGTGTTGCTGGCGATCTAAAAATTCAACTTGGTTGAGTCGTATCTGTGACAGTTGGTAATACTTGATAACAACCGGTTGCCTAGAAACCTCATCGGTTCCCTCTAGAAGATCACCATTTCCTCGTTTTCCTAACCAGTGCTCGGCATGGTAGGTACTCCGCTGTCCCGCTATGCCTTCAGACTTAAGAACTTCGAGGATCTGACTATCCTGTATGGACTGAGCAACCTCGTAAACTACTCCAGTCTCAGCAACAACTTCATCTGTTTCTTTCTCATCTTGGGGCAAGAATTCATTGCGGATCTCTTCTAAAGGGCCTTTGAGCCAACTGTAACGATTCAAGGCGTTAAATTGGGATTTCCTGAGATGGATAGGCCAACGTCTCAAATAGGCTCGGATGATAATCAGAGGAATTTTTTTCACAGCCTAGCTCCCTTTAAACGATGAGGGTCAGGGATGTCCCCTGGCCACTGTTGCAATCGTAGTGAGGCTGTGAATACAGAGCAGCCTATCAAAAGTAAGGGTTACTGAAAATTCAAAACTCGGTTAAACTCATCGCTGTCCTTTTGCCGCATCTTTCGTAACAAATCTGAAATCGCCAAAAGTCTTTTCTTCCCGTCATTCCAGAGCTTTTGCAAAATCGTATGCAGGCAATTGCCTGTCAATTTAGCAACGATAGGTAACAAAAAAGCAAAGTTAGCTAAAGATGAGTTGATCTAGGCGAAGCTAGATAAAGTTGGCTGAAGTTGAGAGTAAATCGTCGAATTGGTTGATGTGTATAGGATTGAGCGATTTTCTGATACAGAACTACAAAGAAACGAATGTATATGCTCAATTTTCCCGTGATTTTGGCTTTCTGAGGCTAGCGTCAATATCGTCCACGCTGAGGAAATTAAAGATAAGGAAATAGATAGGGAAGGCGAGATTTATCAATATTCCTGATCGAATTAGGTTTTCAGTTAGATAAGAGCGGCTATAGAAACGAGAGAAAGCTTTGTGTATTGGGAGTTTCAAGAAAAGGAAGAAGCGCTAAGCTCAGGGCTTGAAGGATCTAAAGATTGAGGAGTGCATCAGAACAATTCAAAATGCAAAATTAAGAATGCAAAATTAAGGAATAGCCTGTTTTAGCGTGAGTAACTTTTGAATTTTGAATTTTGAATTTTGAATTGTTTTCTCGACGGTATTAGCGATTCAAGACACGACTGAATTGGACTTTAGCAGCCATCCCAAAACCCGTGGTTTGGGACCGATTAGTAACCCGGAAGCACTGGGATTGAAGGTCCATCTGACGCTATGTAGTAGTGATGCCGGTGTGCCGTTAGGGATATTGCATGAAACAGTTTGGGCGCGTGAGAAGGCTCGCCGGGGAGCGGGTTATCAAGCGCGAAAAGTGGCGATTGAGGCGAAAGAAAGCCACCGCTGGTTAGAACATCAAGAGACGAGCCAACAGTTGCTCCCAGAAGCGGTTGAGATGATCACGATAACGGATCGCGAAGGCGATATCTATGACTTGTTCGCCCAACCCAGACGAGCCAAATCAGAGTTTCTCATCCGCGCTGCCCAGAATCGCAATACAAAGTCAATTCAAAATTCAAAATTCAAAATGCAAAATTGAGAAGAGTGCATCAACGTTTTAGCCGAGAGCGATGGGCAAGCCCTTAGATATTACGGACCGAACATTTGAATTTGCGGTGCGCGTGGTGAAGCTGTGTCAGGTACTGGATGAACAGTCTGGAGCAGGCCGGACGTTGTCGAGACAACTAATCCGTTCCGGTACGTCGATTGGAGCGAACGTCGAGGAAGCCCAGTCGGGGCAGAGTCGCGCCGACTTCGTGAGCAAATTGCAGATCGCGTTAAAGGAAGCTCGAGAAACGCGGTATTGGTTGAGACTGTTAATCGCCACGAAGTTAATTCCTGAAAGCCGCCTCACACCGTTGCTGAACGAGAGCGAGGAACTGATCAAAATCCTGGCGAGTATCATTGTTCAAACGAAGCGGAAATAGCTGTGAAATAGCTCAATTTTGAATTTTGAATTTTGAATTTTGAATTGATTTCGTGGCACGCGTTGTACTGCACAGTGCATCAAACAACGGAGCTGCCCCCGGCCCCTCCCAACATCGGTGAGTGCGTTCGTTGGATCGCGAAGCTAGGTGGTTTTCTAGGCCGCAAAGGGGATGGCGACCCCGGCGTGAAGACACTGTGGCGAGGTTTGCAACGATTGAATGATATTGCAACGACCTGGCGACTCTTGGGAGGTCTAAGAGGGTGATGAGCGATCGCTCTGAGTGTCGCTCTGAGGTTGGAATGTTAAGAAAGATGCCACTAAAGGACAAAGAAAGGAAACGCTTGCGATGAGCCTTTAAAACTCAACAAAACTCAACACTTTAAGCCATCTATAACCCGAAGTCGTCATGAGTACGACTCGGTAAAATCGACATGTTTGTCGCTATGGCGTCCGATTTTTCTTATCTTTATCTTTATCTTTATCTTTGCTGCCATTCATATTTATTTTTATATTTATTGTTCATCTATGAATCTATATTCAAGCCTTGTATATTTGTGTCTAAACTTTATGGGTAAAGATAAGTATAGAATGTGGTGTGAGTTGCTAATTTCGAGATAAGGTTGGCGAGCAAAGCCGCGATCGATCGTTCGTAGTGCCTTACCCAAGCGGCTAAGTGGCGAAGCCCTTTCGCTAGAGTGTGGGCTTGATTGCTAAAAGAGCATTAGTGTCACTTTTTAAAATTA
>JBCBTQ010000197.1:0-10942 GCA_039818605.1 Cyanobacteria bacterium J06639_14
CAAGGTACAGCATGAGTTGGCAACGTTGTGGCCCACCCTCCATCAAGCGCCCGTTGTCGGCACCACCACGCTAGAGCTGCAGCGTAACCCCAAGCGACCGGCGCGCCAGGCCTCGCTGACCATTCGAGCCCTGCAAGTCACGCTCGAAGTGCCCCGCAATCGTCCCCGAAGTCGTAACTTGAGCCCGGTGTGTGTCACAGTCTTGTTGGTTGAGGAAAGCGAGCCCCCCAGCGACGGGAGTGAGCCGATTCACTGGATGTTGCTGACGACCTTACCCGTTGAAACCTTTGAGCAAGCTTGGCAGTGTGTGGTTTGGTATAGCTATCGCTGGCTCATTGAACGGTTTCACTTCACCCTCAAAAGTGGATGTCGCATCGAAGCACTCCAACTGCAAAGCAAAGACCGCTTACTCAAAGCCTTAGCAACCTATAACATCGTGGCCTGGCAGTTGATGTGGTTAACCTATGAAGCCCGCATCCATCCCGAGGGCTCCTGTGAGGCCGTCTTGAAGCCTCAGGAGTGGCGCTTGCTACGGCGTCGCTTTGAACCGAAGAATCGCTCTAGTAAACCGCCAACTTTGCGCCAAGTGGTGCGATGGATGGCCCAGCTAGGGGGATTCTTAGCTCGCAAAGGGGATGGTGAACCGGGCGTGAAAACTCTCTGGCGAGGGCTCAATAGGTTTCACCATCTCTTGGAAGGCGCGCAGCTGGCTACTCAAACCTAATCCCTGTGTAGCTCTGAGCGACTTGTGCCTAATGGATAGCTTGAGGAAGGGGGGGAGAAGATATCTGAGATTCCGAGGGTTGCGGATGGGGTGGTTTATCGCATTCTGGAAAAGTTGTTGATTTTGGATGGGGAGCGGCTGTCTTACCGGGCGTTGGATGTGGAGCAGATTGGCTCGGTGTATGAGGCGATTATGGGCTATGAGGTGGAAGTTGCCGAGGCCCAGTCGATTGCGGTGCGGCCTAAGGATGTGGTGATCAATCTGGAGACGCTGTTGGCGGCAGCCCCTAAGGATCGGGCGAAGGTGCTGAAAGAAGAGGGAGAGCTGAAGCTGACGGGGAAGGCGGCTACGGCGCTGAAGAAGGCAACGACTATTGATGAGCTGCTGGCGGCGCTGGAGCGGCGGGTTTCGGGGCGGACGACTCAGGTGTTGATGCCAGGGGCCTTGTATTTGCAGCCGGGGGAGGAGCGCAGGCGGACGGGCTCGCACTATACGCCGAGAAAGCTGACGCAACCGATTGTGGAGACGACGCTGCGGCCTATTTTTGAGCGATTGGGGGAGCGGCCTACGGCTGAGGAGATTTTGGAGCTGAAGGTGTGTGACCTGGCTATGGGGTCGGCGGCGTTTTTGGTGGAAGCTTGTCGACAGTTGGCGGCAAAGCTGGTGGAAGCTTGGGATACGCACGGAATGCCAGAGGATGTGCCGGAAGCGGTGGAACCGTTGTTGTATGCGCGGCGGTTGGTGGCCCAGCGGTGTTTATATGGGGTGGATAAGAATCCCTTTGCGGTGAATTTGGCGAAGCTGTCGTTGTGGTTGGTGACGTTGGCGAGGGATTTGCCGTTTACGTTTGTGGACCATGCGTTGAAGTGTGGGGATTCATTGGTAGGGCTGACGCGGTCAGAGATTGGGGCATTTGGGAAGAATGCAGTCTATGCACCAGATTTTTTTGAGAATCATAAGCTTCAAGTCAAACAGTCAACACAGAAGGCATTAGTAATAAGACAAGAGATTCAGAAAGCTGATACCCAGACGGATGCTGATGCTGGTGAAAAGTCTAAGCTATTGGCTAATGCAGAGGAAGCTTTGGAACCCACACGCTTAACCGCCAAAATGGCAGTGGCTTCGTTCTTTTTAGGAGAAAATAAAAAACAACGAAAGGAGAATCGAGAAGAGTTTGGGGGGAAACTACTTGGCTATGAGAACGGTTTAGTATCGCCTGAAAGTATTCAAGCCATCGCAAAATCGTTGGCAGAAAACGATAAGCCGATAATTCCTTTCAATTGGGAAGTTGAGTTCCCTGAAGTGTTTGATCGACAAAATCCAGGATTTGATGCAGTTGTGGGGAATCCGCCGTTTGCTGGGAAAAACACAATTATTGGCGGCAGTCCGCGGGGGTATTTAGACTGGTTGAAGGAAGTACATCCTGAATCCCATGGTAATGCGGATTTAGTTGCTCATTTCTTCCGTAGAGCGTTCACTATTATTCGAAAAAGCGGTAGCTATGGATTAATTTCTACAAATACCATTGCTCAAGGAGACACACGCAACACAGGATTACGATTTATTTGCCAGCATGGTGGCACCATCTATAATGCGCAAAAGCGATTGAAATGGCCTGGGTTGGCTGCTGTTGTGGTCAGTGTTATAAACGTTTTTAAGGGTACATACCAGGGCAGCAAAACGCTTAACAGCCAAACATTAAACACCATTACTGCCTTCCTTTTTCATGCGGGGGGACATGAAAATCCGAAAACGCTACTGGCAAACTCAGAAATGAGTTTTCAGGGAAGTATTGTCTTAGGGATGGGATTTAGCTTTGATGATACGAGTGCGGAGGCGACGCCGATCGCGGATATGGAGCGGCTGATTGCGGAAAATCCTCAGAACCAGAAGCGGATTTTTCCCTATATTGGCGGATCTGAGGTAAATACAATACCGAATCATAATCATCATCGGTATGTAATTAATTTTGGCGCGATAAGTGAAGCTGAAGCAAGACAGTGGCCGGAGCTAATGGCAATTGTTGAAGAGAAGGTTAAACCCAAGCGTTTACAAGATAAACGAGCCACATACAGAAAGTATTGGTGGCAATATGCTGAAAAGAGAGTTGATTTATTTAAAGCGATCGCAAGTTGCGATCGCGTCTTAGTCACCAACGCTCAAGCCTCAAGTTATCTTTCTTTCATTTTTTATAGACCAGATGTTGTTTTTGCAAACAGTCTCAATATCTTCCCCTTAGAACGTGATTCTGACTTCATCGTTCTTCAATCACGAGTACATGAAATCTGGGCTTGGTTTTTCAGCTCGTCTTTAGAAGACAGAATTCGCTATAACCCCTCCGACTGCTTCGAGACTTTCCCTTTCCCAAAAAACTGGAAAACCGATCTTACCCTCGAAACCATCGGCCAAACCTACTACCAATTCCGCGCCGACCTCATGGTCCGCAACAACCAGGGCCTCACCGACACCTACAACCGCTTCCACGCCCCCCAAGAAAACGACCCCGATCTCCTAAAACTCCGCGAACTCCACACCCAAATGGACCGCGCCGTCCTCAACGCCTACGGCTGGACCGACATCGACACCACCTGCGGCTTCGCCCTCGACTACCTCGACATCGACGAAGACAAACTCCCCACCGAAGCCAAAGACCGCATCGCCAGCGGCGACCTCTACTTCACCACAGACACCGAAGCCGCCGCCTTCGACAACCTCGTCCAGTCTGGCCGCCGCAAAAAACTCCCCTGGCGCTACCGCTGGCCCGAAACCACCCACGACGAAGTCCTCGTCCGCCTCCTAGACCTCAACCAAAAGCGCCACGAAGAAGAAATTTCAGGAGCCAAGCAAGCGGCCCAGAACCAGAGAAAGAAAAAAAGCAGTAAACCTAAGAAAAAGGCAAAATCAGAGTCAGAGACACTTACAATTCCCGGCATGGAAGTGTAGGCGATAGCAACCCAACCCAGAGACCTTGCCCACAGTAGGTGCAATACAGGAGCACAGACCATGAATACCCAACTGGCCAATTCATTAGCAGAGGCTGTCTCCGCCCTATCTTTGGAGGATTTCCAGGCATTTCAGAATGCCCTCGTAGGTCATATGGTCAAAAAAGCACCAGGTGTGGCCGGTGGTAATGCCTGTATGCGCAATACTCGAATTGCCGTGTGGACCTTAACCTCCCTGGCCCAGCAAGGCATGGACGAAGCAGCGATGGTCCGCAATTTTCCTGGGCTCACCCCCTTTGACCTCTTAGCCGCTCGGGTCTATTATCAGAGTCATCAAGCAGAAATTGATGCCCTGATCACCTCCCACCATAGTGAGGAAGCCTGGGATGCCGTTTAGGTTCTACGCCAATGAAAACCTGGCCGCTGAGCTGGTCGAAACATTGCGGCAACTGGGCCATGACGTTCTAACCGCCTACCCTTCACATGTACGAATTTTGAGTGAAAATATCCGGGGATTCCCGTAGCTCTAACGCTATCTTGCAACCATATAATGGCGGACACTCCAATTCCTAGTGAATGGCATGGTGCTAGACAATTCAGTAACGGTGAGGGCCTCATTAATTGATGCACTGCGACTAGACCTCATTGGTCCCAGCACCGATGACACTGATCACGCCTACGAAATCATTCCCCAGGCCCCATCCAAATGGTACCTCTCCGGTTTTTTAGTGCCCTACGAAGCCAAACTGAGCGATCGCACCGACGCCGATAGCAACGACAGCTTTGACCCCCAACTCACCGCCAAAGCCAATGGCGACGACGATGCCACCCCCGAAGCCACCTCCGCCCGCAAAGGCTTTTTCCCCTCATCCTTGGGGCTGAGTTTCCTCGTTACCCAACAGACTCAAGCGATTGCTGTTCATGTGAGTTGGGGCGACTACGAACCTTCCACTTCGGATATCCTCGAAGCCGATACCGAAACCCCTCTCCAGGCCCGCACCAGTATTCCCTGGCAGCGCACCCCCCGTGACAGTGATCTGAGTCTATCCCTGACTTCAGACGCCTCAACTGTACTTGTACCGGGTAGCCAGGGACTAGAGCTGGTCCTATCCGTCCGTCCCATTAGTCATCAATGCGGCCTGCCTGCCGGAACCCGTGCCGTATCCCTCTTTTTAGTCAACAAACGGCCCGCCGTTACCACCGATGCTAAGCGCGACGTCGCTTATGTTTTCCAAGCTCAACTCACCGTTACCACCGACAGCCCTTTTGTTCCCCGCCCCGATCTCCGGAACCAGGCCCTGGATAACGAAGACGAGCGCATCGCTGATCTGCAATATCGCAACGATGTGGAATACGTCGTGGGCCATAACGTATCTGCTACTGCCATTGTCACTGGGGTAAAAGAGCATCCCCAGTGCACCGAAATCTACACCAACTGGATGCCCCAAACCGATGTAGAAAAGGTCATTTCTACCAAAATCGATGGCGTAGACCTCCGCATTGAGGCCTTAGGCAACGCCCCCGATGCCGATACCATCCGTAACCGGGTGGGGGGTCTGATCGCGGAATATACCAAGTGGATTGCCCAGCAGCGGGCCACTGCACCCACCCAGCCCCAGCAGCGGGCCGAAGTATCCACCATGCTTCTAGACCGAGCAGCCCGCGTTAATCAGCGTATCGAACTGGGTCTACAAGCCTTGGATGACCCCGATGTATTAGAAGCGTTTAGGATCGCCAACCGTGCTATCGCCACATCCATGCGCCAGCGGTTTACCCACAAAAAAGATGGGGTACTGCCAGAGGATATGGACCCACCCAAATGGAGACCCTTCCAACTGGCCTTTCTGCTGATGAATATGGCAGGCATCGCCGATCCTGAACATGACGATCGAGAAGTAGTCGATCTTATCTTCTTTCCCACAGGCGGTGGTAAAACCGAAGCCTACCTGGGCCTGGCCGCCTTTACCCTGGTGCTACGCCGATTGCGCAATCCTGGCCTTGAGTCAGCCGGTCTCAGCGTCCTTATGCGCTATACCTTACGACTGCTCACCCTAGACCAGTTGGGGCGAGCCGCTACACTGATTTGCGCATTGGAGCTAGAGCGCCAGCAAAATGTCGAAAAACTAGGCCCCTGGCCCTTTGAAATTGGCCTGTGGGTGGGGCAAGGGGCCACCGCTAACCGGATGGGCAACAAAGGCGATAGCGATCGCAACTCTGCCCGTCAACGCACCCTCGACTACCAGAATGATGTCTCTGGTGAATCTCCTATTCCTCTGGATGACTGTCCCTGGTGCGGCACCAGCTTTAACAAAAAGTCCTTTCAACTTGCACCAACTAGCGAACATCCCAGTGATCTGCGCATCACCTGTACCAACCGTAAAAAACGCCGCGATGGCAAACCTGCATGTGTCTTTCGCCGTGACCATACACTTCCCATCGTCACCGTAGACGATCCAATTTATCGTCGTTTGCCTTGTTTCATCATTGCCACCGTCGATAAGTTTGCTAATCTCCCGTGGGTCGGTGAAACTGCCGGTCTATTCGGCAAAGTAGAACGCTATGACAAGAATGGCTTTTACAGTACCGCCGCTCGATCCGATATCGGTGGTCCTTTACAAAAAACACTACTGCCACCAGACCTGATTATTCAGGATGAGCTACATCTGATTTCCGGTCCCCTGGGCACCATGGTGGGCCTTTACGAAACCGCCATTGATGCCCTCTCCAGCTATCAACACAACGGCAAAACCATTCGTCCTAAGATAGTTGCCTCTACTGCCACCGTCCGACGAGCCACTAGCCAAATTCGCGCCCTCTTTGGCCGTGAACATGTAGAAGTATTTCCCCCACCTGGCCCTGATCGGCGTAACTCCTTCTTTGCCAAAACAGTAGACGTTAAAAAGAAAAATGGTCGTACCTATCTGGGGGTGGCCGCTCAGGGACGCAGTCTGAAAGTCGTATTACTGCGTACCTATGTAGCGCTACTCGGTGCTAGTCGTAAAGCTTGGGAAGACGCTGGCGGAGGCCGTAATAAACAAAATCCGGCTGACCCCTACATGACCCTAATGGGCTACTTCAACTCCCTGCGAGAACTGGGGGGTAGCCGTCGCATTGTTGAAGATGAAGTCATGGCTCGATTGGACACCGACAATGTCCGCCGCAGAGTCGGCGAAGATACCAGTGACTTTACCCGTCGCAAAATCAAAGAACCTCTGGAACTGACCTCCCGCGTTAGCACCAGCGATGTGGCTGAGTCTAAGAGCCGCCTCGAAACGGCCTTCCACCATTCAGAAGATGCCAAAAAAGCAGTTGATGTGGTGTTAGCCACCAACATGATTTCTGTGGGCCTAGATATTACTCGCTTGGGGTTAATGGTGGTATTGGGACAACCCAAAACGGCAGCTGAATACATTCAGGCCACCAGTCGCGTCGGTCGCAATGATGAACTTCCTGGCCTGGTGGTTACCCTATTGAACCTCCATCGACCCCGCGATCGCTCCCACTATGAAAGGTTTCAGGCCTGGCATAATACCTTCTACCGAGCCGTAGAAGCGACCAGCGTCACTCCATTTTCCCCTCGCGCTCTGGACCGGGGCCTGCCTGGAGTAACTGTAGCTTTGGCCCGCTTAGGTCATCCTTCCTTGACGCATGCGCTAGGGGCTGGCGGTATCATTAATCACCGCTCAGAACTGGACTTTGTGATTGACGCTATTGCCAAACGCGCGGAAGAACACAAACTGAATCAGCAACAGGATGATAGTCAACAAACGGAAGATCTGAGATTTAAAGTCCAAGGTTTAGTCAAAGATCTCTTGGACAGTTGGAGTGCGATCGCAGAAGATCAGCCAGAGGGGCTGCAATATCAAAAAGAAGTCGGTCAAGCTCCACCGTTGTTGTTCACGCCTCTTGATCCAGAACTCAAGAAACAACCCCCTAGAGCCCAAAAATTCAAAGCCCAGAGAAGTTTAAGAGATGTGGAACCCACGGTAAATCTGTGGCTTTATGATCCCAATGATGATGAGACGGAGGGCTAACCATGAGTCAAAAAGGTCGCCAAAAACCCCCTGACGGTGAAATTCGCCAGAGTCAGATCATCACAAGTTTTGGTCCCGGATCGATGGTGGATCTGCCCAATCATTCCATTATTATTGGTGGGCTCAACCATTGGAAGTTTGGCACCGAACGAATTCCGGTGGTGGAACCCCGATTAGAGCAATTTCTACAGCAACGTTTGGGCTTACCGCACGTTTCACTCTTTGAACCTCCAGCCAGCTCCCAAGATGTGACCGGTCCCCAAACAGGCATTCGGAGCTTTCAGTTTCCCAACTGGTTTGTCGCCCAGGTTGATGAAACCATTGAAATCAGTGGCAAAACCTACCGCACACGTCCCCTGGTTCCTAAACGTCAGCTTATAGGCGGCAAATACTTGGATGAGAATAAGAAAAAACAGCCTGTTGTCCCCGTACGATTTGTCCAAGCCTGTATCAATGGCCATATTAGCGATATTGACTGGCGTAGCTTTGTTCACGAAGGCAGCGGCAGCTGTGCGGGTCGTCTTTGGCTAGACGAAGGCGGCACGGGCAACGACTTTGCTGATATCTTTGTCCGTTGTCAAATGTGCGATCGACGGCGTCCGCTATCCGATGCCACCTTACCCAACTCCAAAGCGTTGGGCCGTTGCCGAGGCGATCGTCCCTGGCTCGGAGAGAATGCTCGCCAAGAATGTGTCGACCAAGACAGCCGCCCCATTCGGAATCGCTTACTTGTGCGCTCAGCTAGCAATGCCTACTTTGCGATAACGCAAACGGTAATCTCTTTGCCTAGCCAAGACGACAAAATTAAACAAGCCGTGGGCCAGGTTTACGAGAACTATTTACAATACGCTGAAGACGCTAGCGACATTAAACGAGAACGTCGGAAACCTCAAATTTCCTCAGCTCTAGAAGGTTTTTCAGATGAAGCGGTTTGGCAAGAAATAGAGCGACGTAAAAAGGGAGTTACGGTTGAACCTAAAAAAATCAAGCAGGTAGAAATTGAAACTCTACTCTCTCAAACCGATGAAGTTGGTGAAGACCTGCCCGATACTGATTTTTACGCGCGTAATTATCCTCTGGATTCACTGCCAACCACCCTGCAAGATTATATTGACCGCATCGTCCTTGTACATCGCTTGCGGGAAGTGCGTGCCCAAGTAAGCTTTACCCGCTTCGAGCCACCGGTATCTAACATCGATGGCGAACTACAGTTAGATCTAGAGTTAGACGTTGCCCCCGCCGATCTTGGGTTAGAAACCGACTGGTTTCCAGCGGTTGAAGTCAAAGGGGAAGGCGTCTTTATCTCTTTCAAACCCGAAGCCATTAATGACTGGTTATCTTGTCAGGCTGTCCAGAATCGTGGCAAGGAATTGGAGCAGGGTTTTCAGACTTGGCTGAAACGTCGAGAAGTGCGGCAAGATAGCCAACCCAAAAATACTCCCCGCTATACATTCCCAGGGTTACCTTACATCATGCTCCATACCCTGTCACATCTTTTGATCACCTCGATCTCCCTAGAATGTGGCTACTCTGCCAGTGCTATCCGTGAGCGAGTCTACGCAGGCGAGTCCGGCTATGGCATTTTGCTTTACACCGGTGCCTCTGGCTCAGAAGGCACGCTAGGTGGTTTGATTCAAGTTGGACGCAAGCTGGGGCATCACCTGCAGGTTGCTCTAGAAGCAGGCCGCTTATGCTCTAACGATCCAGTCTGTGCCCAGCACCAACCCCATGAGCTTTATGAAGAACGTTTTCGTCATGGTGCCGCTTGCCATGGCTGTGTACTCATTTCAGAAACCTCCTGCGAGCAGGGCAATGAATATCTCGACCGAGCCCTCGTCGTCGATACGGTCGAAACCCTTGGGGCTGCATTCTTTCCAGCCAATCTCGGGGCATGAGTTCCATCTTTCACCAACTCAGTCGGCCAGCCCTTGAAAGTTTGGCTGATGTCCTGGGGCGTCAGTATCTGCAATTGCCTTGCTCACCTGCAGCTCTGGTCCATACCGTTCCATCAACCCTGATACCTCAGATTGCAGCTGAGCTGAATCAGCTTAAACAGCAAGGGATGCAGGAACAACACCTGACGTACATGCTCAGGCTCCTCGCTCAGGAGCGGCAGCGCTCCCAAGAACAACGCAATAGCATTGACCTGGTCTGGACCGGTGAAGAATTCTTAGGAACCGAAAGCCGCGATACTCGCATCGTTGTCAAGGAACTCTTCACCAATGCCCAAAAGAGTATCGTGATCTCTAGTTATGCCCTCGATACAGGTCGCAAAGCCAAGGAACTATTCGAGCCTTTGGCCCAGCGGATGGAAAATAACCTCAATCTACAAGTCCACTTATTCGTCAATATCAGTCGCCCCTACCGCCAAAACGACAAATCAGATGCAACGTTAATTCGCGAGTTTGCCGAAACCTTCCGCCACAAAATCTGGCCAGGTCAACGTTTCCCTCATGTTTTCTACGATCCCAGAGCCCTCTCTAAAGAGATATTTCCCCGTGCTTGTCTCCATGCCAAGTGTATTGTTGTAGACGATGAGCGACTCCTGATCACCTCTGCCAACTTTACCGAAGCTGCCCACCAACGCAATATCGAAGCCGGTGTTTTGTTGGCCGATCCCATTGTTGCTAAAGCAATGCGATCGCAATTTGCGATGCTAGTGGAACGGAAAATTCTTTGTCGTATTCCAGGTATCCATCCATAGTGATGATGGCTTTAACAACTGACTGGGGCTGCCCCCGGCAGAGTCTATTAAGCTCGAAATAAACAGCTTTCATGTCGTTTGGCCGCAGTCAGTTGGCGGCATGATTTTTGTGTCGTTTGATAGGTTGATAGCCGAACGACAAAATGGCGAATTGAGCGGAGAAATTGCAAAGCCCAGTTTGCTTTAGCTGAGCTCACTTTTGGTGCTTCAGACAGCGGCAGCATGCGACGAATTTTTACAAAGTTATGTCTCTTTAGGGGCTTCTCTTCTAGCTAAGACTCTCTTGAAAAAGAGTCGTGCAAGGGATTCGCCCCTTTTCCCAGATCCAGCAATTTGTCCAAAATACAGTTGTTAGCCTCTAACAGCTGTAGCGTTTTCACATCAGGTTTGCCTTGAAAGTATTGATCGAGGAGTTGCTTAAACACTGAGTCTGGCGGCGCGATCTGAGCAAATAGCGTCGCACAAGAGTGCAATTTTAGATCGTCAGGAGACCCAAAGATTTCATAGGCTGATTTTTCCTCAAGCTGCAGAACAGCCT
>JBCBTQ010000198.1:0-10925 GCA_039818605.1 Cyanobacteria bacterium J06639_14
ATGTCATGTGTTTGCATATCCATTGAAGAAATATCTCCTGATGTTTAGGGAGCGCGAATCGAACTCGCGCTTAAGCGAAAATTACTGAAGTGTTTCAGGCAATAGTTCGTGGGGTCTTACAGATAGCAAGGCAATCCGCAACTCCTGGAATCAAGACACAACAAACATTAATGATGGATGCAGTCAATCAAAGTCTGGTAGCTTGAATTGCGGAAGCTAGCTATATGTCTACTCGAAATTTACCGAGATGTTGAAGTAGTGGGAGTAATACATATTTCCTACCATCAACTTTATTGTTTATGACCGATAGAACTTGCCCCAAAGGTTTTGTTACAGAACAGTACTCAAATAAATTGGTTGGCTGACCATAACCCTGTTTGATGGAATGGAGTTGTTACTCTCTCGAATGAGTGAAAATGCTCCACATTAAAATACCTGCAATCTTTGTACGTTTCTCACGATCGCTTCAGTCGCAAAGAGATCTATAAACTTACTCACAGATAAACCTCATATTGGATCTATTGTCTATAGAGCTCGCATGTATCATAAACATTGCCAACATCCCAAGTTCAGACATTGAGAGTGCTGACTTTCAAAAGTTCTGTCGTCTTTTTCAGACTTATTTTGCAGAACCCATAAATTGTTGAGAGTGTTGCTAGGAAGCCCTGATTCAAGAATCTGAAGATATCAGCTGCACCTGGCACTGATCATTTCCTGTAGACATCACTTCACCATCGAGAAAAACTGAGATGAATGAGTGATTTATCTTCAAATTCTCAACACTCATGCAGAAATCTATATATTGGGGAAAACGGGTTTAGTTCTTGCAAAATCTGTCAGAGGATCTACATTGGTCTAATTTTTCTCGAACTCGACTTACCCTGAGATCGGTAGAAAACGACATTGTTGGCAGAGACCCTAAAGCGGAAAGTACAAGTACATAAGAGCTTGCATCCGCATAAACCGCATCCTGTTGAGCAAAACAGGGCATTTGTTGCTCAGTTGCTCGATACCCTGCAAAGCCAATAACAAGTTAATGCAAAGATTTCGATAAGATAACAGTGAAACCACGTAAGCTGACTGTGCAGTGAAAGATTTGGTTCGAGCGTACTACTGTAGGAGCTTTTCTAGGATCGAAAATCTCACTTGCTGGTCTAAGGCTTATATGGTGCGCCAGTGCAAGGTTTTCTTGTTCCTCTAGTTTTTGTGACGGAATAGACTTTGCCGCGTAAGCAAAATCCCCGCTGATGTATGACGGACGAGCGAGGAGGCCAATACGGATGAGTGAGACGGTGCCCTTATTGGGGGTGGTAATCTTTCTGGCGGTAGGCTCCGGCTTGACCTGGAAGATGGCTAGGGTTTGGTATTTTCGGCGGATAGAGCGCCTGCAGTCGCAGGTCCGACATCGGGATGGTCTATCTGTACCAGGTGGGGAGCCTCAATTTTTATTCGGGCATCTTCCCGATATCTATCGTTCTCATAATCGGCTCGCCGGTTATTTGAGTTTCCATCATCGGTTTGGGGAGTTTATCCAAATCTTTTGGCTCTGGAAACAGCAAATCTCCGTTTCCAGTTACCCGATCGCTCAGCAGATTTTGCAGGCTCATGCTGCTAACTATCAGAAATATCCCCCCAATGCCTTGCTCAAGAAGCTGTTTGGCAGCAGTGTTTTGACCAGCCACGGTGAAGATTGGCGGCGCTATCGGTTACTGACTCAGGCAGCTCTGGCACCTCAACGGCTCCCAGACTTTTCCGATCGCATCGTGTCCTGTACAAAAACCTTAGTTCAGCAATGGGAAGCGCAAATTCAGACCGCCTCTGACGGTGAAATCGTCACTGATATCTACCCTGACTTGACCGCCCTCTGTTTAGACATTATTGGCGCGATCGCCCTGGGAGATGAGTTGGGTGCCTTACAAGGGGAAGCCGCCCACTTCCTGGAGAATATTCAGTTAATCATTACTCAAAGCACACTGCCTCAACACCAGTTCGCCCATTGGTGGCGACATGTGCCCCTGCAGTCCAATCGTCGATTAGCCCAAGCATTTGCTGAGGTTGATGCATTTCTGGAGAACTTGATTCAGGCTAGGAGAACGCAAGGAGTTGCCTCGGGTGAGGGCAAGCACTTGTTAGATCGCTTACTACATGCCACCCAGTGGGCGGAGGAATCAGTGACGCCTTTAAGCGATCGCGAAGTACGCGATAACCTGCTGGCTGTTATCCTCAATGGCTATGAATCAGCAGCTACGTGTCTGGCCTTAACCCTTGATCGGCTTGCGCGCCATCCTGAAGTAACTGCGCGGGCACAGATGGAGGTCGATCGCTGCTTTAATTTGGGACCTTTACAGGTAGAGCGAGTAGGGGAGTTGCCCTATCTGGAATGTGTTTTGCAAGAAGCACTGCGGTTGTCTCCCCCCATGACTGGGATTCAACGAGTCAGTGTTGGGGCGGATGTCTTAGCCGGGTGGTCGCTGCCAGCCCAGCAGGTCATTGGAATTGCCCTAATGCCGCTGCACCAAGATGCAGCTCGTTTTGGTCCAGACCCCCAGCTTTTTCGCCCCGAACGCTACCGACACGAAGACACCAGTCGCAACGATTTAAATCGTTCCAAATCTCAGTGTCCGTTGCGCAGGGTAATCCGTTCTGGGAAACAACAAAATGGCATCCATTGGCCTCTGGCTTTCGGGGATGGGCCACGCCGATGTGTTGGGGAGGCGCTGGCGATGGTGCAAATGCTGACAGTGCTGGCTTTTCTCTTGCGGCACTTTGAGTTTAGTGCGGTTCCAGAGCATGAAACCGATGTGGATCTGGGTAAGTTTGGACTTTTCATTTCCATGGTGCCAAAGACAGGCGTTTATCTCTGCCTCCGACAGCGACATTTAACAGATGACTGAGGGGATTTTCTGGTTTCTACTTTGGATTGCGGATTCCAGCAATTCTCGTTATGCGGATCACACCTGCTGCCCGCGAGTAAACTGCGGGCTAAACGATGCAAGTCCTTGCAGGACTGAAGAGCGGCGAGGCATATTTCTGGAGAGACTTTTCGCCGTGGGATGGTAACGCAGCCGATGGATGCCTGAGAGTAATGGGCTGCGAATTCTTCAAAATGAGAATTGCTGTGCAAATTTTTGGCAACTTGAATTGGAGGCATTATTGTGAATAGACCTGCAAATACCTAACTTATTCTGGACTGCAAAATGGCGATCGCACTTCCTCTTTGGATCTACTGGGCCTTTTGTCTTGTCGCAACAGGGCTGTTACTCAGCCATCGGATGTTGTCGCAGAGCCTCCTGAGCCCTATGGCCAGCACGTCTCGGCAGGGATACTTCCCCACCATGCTGATCAGTTGGTTCGTGACGCTGGCAACAGCCGCTATCTATATATTGTTTACAGTGAAGCAGGTTGAGGGTAACTACGAAGTTCCTGACCTATTGATATTTTCAGGACTGAATGGAACGTTAGAGCAGTGCATGTTTGTGCTGTGGTTCCTGGTCGGGTGTTTTGTTGGACAGCGGCTATTTCCCAAGTCCCCATGGGCAATCTTTGGGAGCGGTTATATCAGCTATGTACTGTATTCGGGCCTAATTCATCCTCTATTTTGGTTCCCGGTATTGCCGCAGCACGATCCCTTCTGGCCCATGGTGTTTATCTTGCCCGTGATGTCCATTTTCTGGATGTGGCTTTACTGGCGTTATCAGGCGCTGTTGGAAATCATCGCTATGCATATCGTCATTGACTGGCTTACCGTTGGACACCTTCACTTTCCTTGGTTTGAGCCTTTCCAATTAGCCTCAGTGGTCCCATCGATGTCGTAAGGCCAGAGGCTCGACGGACATGGTACGTGGGAAACGTGCCATAGTGCTTGGCCCAAGGCATTTGGCCGACATAATCACAGCAAAAAGTTGTCGAGCCCTCAGAAGAGGCGATCGCCGCAAATACCTGACTGGCATAAACCTTACCTGGTGGCGTAATAGGTTCAATGCGGGCTGCGTGGTTCACATGGGTGCCAACGTAATTCATTTGTCCGGTCAGGGGATTGATCTTGCGCGAAACCGGCCCAGCATGAAGGGCAATTCGCAAACTTAAATCATCGGGAAGTCCTTTGCTTGTCCAGTCCACCGTTTGCATCAAATCACAAAGATCGAGGGCGACTTCCCCCGCCTGTTGAACAGTCGCAAACACTAAATAGATGGCGTCCCCCCACGTATTTTTCATCAAGGGCTGATAACCCGGGGAATCCAGGATCTGGGCAACTGTGCCTAAAAAATGATCCGCAAACGGGAAAAATTGATCTTCACTTAAGCGTGTGTAGTTAACCACGTCAGCAAACAACAATGCTCGCAAATTTTGCTCGGATGGATCGGTTTGATTGATCTGAGCGGATGCAACCGCAGGCAACACAATGGGCTGAGTTGGTGGGAGTTTGATCGGTGGTGTTTGTAGGAGTTCGGTTAAGTCAATCACTTCTACTGTTTCATTCCACTGTTTCCAATGATTGACCGTACTGGCAGTGCCGCCCATGCCATCACCGGGTTCACCATTCCAAACCGTCAGGGGTACCAGATCCGTCCCCAACTGTTCGGCCCGAATTTTGGCCAGTCCATGCAGAAATCGATTGGAATATTCATACACGACAGGGCTGTACGGCAGTTTGCGCTTTGAGGTCACGATAACTTCCGTGGCGTTATTCATTACCTGCTCGAAGCGCTTTTCCCATTTCCCATCCGGGCGGATGGAGACGGAATCTTTGATAAATTCCTCGCGATCGTAAGGCAGCACAATGTGCAATTCACCCTTTAAGGATTGCAGGGCTTCAAGAAATAGAATATCGGCTCCGCAGGCAGCAGAGGCATAACCCAGGCGAGCATCGAGGCGGCGTAGGCGATCGCAAATGGCCTCGTATACTTTGGGTTCAAGCTCGGGGGGAAATCGTGGGCTCGGGCGATCCGGGCGATCAATCATATGGCCGCAAAAAACCACAACTTTAGGAATGTGAAACCATTCTTTGATGCGGTTCAGATCAATTTCCAGATGCTTCCCGAGCAAGAGCGCATTGCGACGACTTGAGTTAAAGTCCCCAAATCTGCCCTGACCGCTGGCAACCGCTTTGCCATAAAAGTCTTCGGCAGCAGCCCATTCACCCAGAATCAGGGCCGCTTCCCCCAAAGTTGCCAGAAGCCAGTATGGGTCAGTTGTCGGATGGACCGAACTGTGTAATTGAGCCAGGCATTTTTCTTGAATATCTTCGGCTAACAGTTCTGCTTGGTCGACCTGATTCATCAGACAGGCCATCGTAGCGGCGTTAATGCCCGCCCAGGTACTGCCTGTCAGGTTATAGGCTTGGCAGTATCGTTGGGTGGCCAGACGCAGATGCTTTTCTGCCAAAGCTGGAGTATTTGCTTGGGTCCACAAGTCTTTGTGAGTACGGGCTAACAAGCCGATAGTTTCCTCGTCCTGGTGGCCGTTATCGACCAACTGGGTCAACAGAGTATTCGCCGCTACTGTCGATCCACTGCGTGCTAGAGCCAAAGCCAACAACTGCTGTAACCGGAGGTCGCCCGACCAATGTTTCAGCCCTTCGGCTAAAACGTCGTAGGCCATTAACGGCTCCCCTAACTGCAGAATGGATTCGCCCAAGGCCCGGTAGATTTCAGGGGTACGGGGCCTGAGTTTAATCGTTTCTTGCTGCAGCGTTAATAGGGTCGTTAGATTTAACTCAGATGATTCCTTGAGCGTTTCTAGGATGAATGTGATGTCTGGTGATTCAGCTATAGCGGTTGGTTGACTCGTTGAAGACGCCAGTTTATCAATACGAAAGCCTAGAGCTAAAGCTACTTTCAGGATCGTGTGGATAGCTGCTTGCTGGTGCTGTTGCGATCGCTCTGAAAGCTGACCATAGGGGGCTAAGTTCGGATGGGTATGCGCTGTTGGATCATAGTTCTTACCGTATATCCACCCTTCGTTAAGCTGATCTTGACTCCACACGGCGTGAACATTTCGAGCAATTTGTTCGGCCAGTTTTAACTGCTCTGCCGTGAGGATGATGTGGGAGATATCAATCGGCTGTGGGGTATAACTCAAGTACTCGCCCTCCGATGAGAGTCCGCGAAGCCGGGCCGGTTAAATTCATTAAGAGACGAACACCCCAGGAAGTATTCTGCCTCATCATATCTCTTACAGCAGGATGAGTTGGGGTCGGGATTCAACTTCGTCGATATCTTTATAACCTCCTTTCCTTCACTATTTTGTTGAAACTCATTGAGATGCCTGGGGGTATCGCTGTGATAATCATCAGAATTGTTTGTGATAGAAATTACAGTTCAGTTTATGTTGTTATTGGGTTGAATTCTTTTGTCCGGTGAAGCACTAAAAGATAGAAACTCTACAATTGGGAAATGATTGTCTAGATGGGTGATTTTGACGAAATCCTATTTGAGGATAGGAGAATTAAATTTCTATTGTGATTTTGCTAAAGCTCTTGGGAATCATTGACCCAAGCTGACAGCACAGGGAGCAACTTGAAGCGGGCAATTTGAGTGGTTTAAAAAATCTAGGTGTCAGAAGGAGTCAGGAATCATCATCGAATTAGATTCTGACTTCTGACTCCCTACCCAACCAGAGTCTGTGGGCTTAAACGGTACGCCTCTTTCAAGACTAAAAGACAAATTTCTAGGAACAAGTCCATGCTGTATTGGGAAGTGTCACGTCATCACTCATCTGACGCTAAGGCTGCCTCCTCCTACTTCAAACGAGAATTTCAACTTTGTTATCAACCTGTCGTAGCTCTGGAAACCAAGGGACTCCATAGCTTTGAAACTTTTGCCTCCTGGCAACAAGAGCGGGCACACCTTTACTCTCCTAATGTGCTTGCCCTTGTCGAACACTCCAACCTCGATACGTACTTTTATCAATGGATGTTTTATGAAGCTTGCCGACAATTACATGTTTGGCAAGCCTATTGTCTCGCCAATGTTCCTTTATCCCTGAGTATTAACCTTTCGGCTAAACAATTGGATTATCCACATCTGGCCCGATCGATAAAACAAATGATGAAGGAGATCGGGGTTGATCCTACTCATTTGCAATTGGAGATTCCGGCAAAATGGATCCGGCAAAATGGGGCAACTGCAAAATCGGTGATTATGCAGTTGAAGCGCACGGGGGTTGCTATCTGTGTGGATGATGTTGATATCTTGAGTGCTGCCTATGATTGTCTGCAGACTCTACCGATTGACATTTTTAAGACGAGTGCAGCTTGTACACATCAACTATCTGATGACATAGGTTTAGCGAATTGCTTTCAAGAAATAATTGCAACCGCAAATCAGCAAAACATTA
Organism: Cyanobacteria bacterium J06639_14; assembly: GCA_039818605.1. GTDB lineage: Bacteria > Cyanobacteriota > Cyanobacteriia > Phormidesmidales > Phormidesmidaceae > SIO1E4. The sequence goes on from JBCBTQ010000198.1 coordinate 7,339, forward strand.
AATTGATTCCTCAAGGTATTGAGCGGCCTGAACAGTTGACCGCTTTGATGGCTTTAGGATGTATTTATGGTCAAGGAGATTTGTTTTTACAGCCTGTTATTGCTCGTGAAGCAACAACCTTGATTTCTGGACAGGTTGAGAACCAACCGCAAGAGTTGATGACGTACTTGGTTGCCATGAATGTACTCAGTGAATTTGCCCAGCAGTTTCTCGGCAAAGCGCTGGTGTCTAGATACTGGAAGGAGACCAAACCGACCGAACCTTGGCTGGCGTTACTGGAACCCTACAGCGATCGCAGTGAATTACTGAGTTCAACCCAAGAAACTGTACTAGACGTCAAGAAACAGCAAGATTTGCGATATTGGACCCGTCGATTTATCCAACGCTGTGATCATATTATTCGAGAGTTTTCGCAGTTACTAACGCAAGCCAAGCTCACCTCAAGTGAAGCGCAACTCCTCCGAAAGTTATGGCTGATTGCCCATTAGGACTACTTGGCCAAGTCTCTGACCAATCGATAGGATCCGCAGATTCAACACATTCAATCTGGTCTGGATAATAATGGGGCTATGGAGGGTTAGGATTCTACGCATGACGACGTTGCTGGAAATCAAAGAGGCCATCGAACAACTACCGGAAGAAGATATCCGCCAGCTTGCTGCCTGGCTTCCAAATTACTTAGATCAGATTTGGGTCAAACAAATTGACGCGGAACTCGCATCTGTTGAGCTGAATGGGCTTGTCGCGGAAACGTTACAGGATACGGTCGAGCTGAGTCAGCCATTCAACTGAAGTCTTTCAGCACTCTTAGGCTATCAACTTAACGCGGGAAATTCTGGTAATGACAGGAGCTAGGAGCCAGGAGTTAGGAGGGCACTGGATTCTGACTCCTGACTTCTGACTCCCTACTCAGCCGGAGCTGCCCGGCTTAAACTGTATGCCAAGGACTCAACACCGCTTTAAAGAAGCAGTGCAACGCCTTTAGAAACCTTGAAGCAACCAGCATCAATAGGTACGTGCTTATGTTTGTCGCTTTGGGAAACTCAGAACACCATTCGCGATCGCTGTCCCGAGTAGAATCAATCCTCCGCCAATCAGCATGGCAACCGTAATGGCTTCTTTTAGAAACAAGGCACCCCAGAGCATGGCAAACAGCGGAATGAGGTAGGTCACGGTAAGGGCACGGGTAGACCCGACAGAATTGATCAGTCGGAAGTAGAGGATATAGGCTAACGAGGTGGACAGCAGTGCAAGTCCCACCAGCGCCAGCATCGATAGAGCGGTCGGAATTGCTTTGGGCTGGGTAAACGGTAATAAAGGGAGCAGGCAGATAGCGGCGCTCAGTTGACTACCGGTGGCAATTACTAGCGACGGCACTCCCTGCAGATTTAGACGAATAAACGGAGCGGCGATCGCATACATCAACGCGGCACACAAACCCGCTGCGATCGCCCACAAAAGGCCCGCCGTCAATACTGTTTCCCGAAGACCTACCAGTACCACCACACCCGTAAAGCCCAGCAATAGTCCAAGAACCCGATTCATGGTCAGCTTTTCCTGTAGCCACACAAACGCCACCGCTACCCCAAAGAAAGGCGCTGTCCCGTTCAAAATAGCCGTCATCCCTACCGGCAGGTAGAGTGAGGCAAACGCTAGTAGGCAAAACGGCAGTGCCGAGTTCATGAGTCCCACCAGCAGAAGGGGACGCCAATAACGGCCTAACTGCGACAGCAATCCCTGCTTTAGCAATAACGGCAGCAATGCTAGTCCGGCCAGCAATACGCGCAATTCAATTAGCCAAACGGGGCCAAATTCAGGGGCTGCAATTCGCATAAAGAGAAAAGACGCGCCCCACAGTGCCGCCAACGTGAACAATTCAGCGATTTGTAGGGGTTTCATGGATCTCCTGAAACTGGCTGGCCTCCCAACCGAGAATGCTTGACTTACGCCCCAACCCCCACCGATAACCACCCAGTTCACCGTTGCTGCGAATGACCCGGTGGCAGGGGATGAAATAGGCTATGGGATTGACGCCGATCGCCGTCCCCACGGCTCTGACAGCACGAGGTTTGCCGATGTGATTGGCAATATCTTGATAAGTCGCAAGGCTCCCAAACGGTAGGCTCAACAACGCTCGCCAAACCTGAACTTGAAAGTTCGTGCCCTTGACAAGTAGGGGTAAGGGCTTATCCGTAGGGGATGTCAGCGACTGATTGAGGCGATCGCTCACCGCTTTAGTTGCGGTTGGATCGTGGATCACATCTGCCTTTTGCCACTGTTGCTGCAGCCAGACTCCGGCTTCCGTGATCGCCGCCGTAGCCAAAAACTGGACGTTGCAAACACCCTTCGAGGTTGTCGCAATTAGGACTTCTCCGAACGTCGTTGAATGGATGCCATACCGAATCTCTAGCCCCTCGCCATGAGCCCGATATTCTCCTGGTGACATGGCTTCTAGTGTAATGAAAAGCGCATGGAGGCGACTGGGACTGGATAAGCCTGCCTCTAGCGATACGTCTAGCAGCGATCGCGGTTCCGCTAGTTTGCTTTTGGCGTACTCTACCGTGAGGTATTGCAAAAATCGTTTGGGGCTCACCCCAGCCCAGCGGCTAAAAAGTTTTTGGAAATGATATTCACTCAGGTGAACGTGCTGCGCGATCGTGGCTAAATCCGGCTGCTTATGACGATGGGCTTGAATAAACTGAATTGCTTCAGCAATACGAGCGTAGTCGTCACGGGCATAATCGTCTGGGTTATGAGGAGGCGATTTCACAGCGACCGGGCTTGGTGAATCGACTGCTGTCGTTATCATCTGTATTCGATAACTCAACAGTCATAACTCTATCGAAGCCAGTCTACAGAATCGATCCGTTTCTTGCTGTTCTCCTAGGGCATTCCAGGCCAGTCAGATAACGGCATCTGAGTTGTCACTCGGTGCATTCCCGCCTCCGCAAAACGCTGAAATGCTGCCTCGGCAGCGTCGGTGAAGTCAACGACTCCAGGAACGACAACGGGCGATGTGCAGTCCTCCAGCAGATACACTTTTTGAGCAAGACTGGCCTCCCGGGTTTTAATTTCCGATAGCAAATCGTCTACCGACCAGGCCACACAATGACTTTTTGCTTGCCCCGCCACAATCACAGCATCAAAGGTCAGTAGCAGGTCAGTGAAAGGCGTATTTTTGTGCGCGATCGCATTTCCCTGGACGTCCTCCAGCACCTCAGGACGTAACACCGAGTAGTTCTCCGTAAGCGGATTATTACCCTTAATCTCGTAACGGGTAGGGCTGTTACGGGCAACAGAATGGAAAAAGCAGGCTTCCTCTACCGCTGACACCAATGCGTGACCAATGCCCCCCAGCATGGAGTGATAAGGCCAAATCGTAAGGGGATATTTGCTGTCTTGACTGAGTTGCTGGGTGTAGTGCAGGGCAAATGCTTGCGCATCGATACCCGCGATCTGGGCTGCAATCTCCTCGTTCACTCGCCATTTGCCCGCTGCGACGTCTTCATCGCTAATCATCGTCATAGGCGCTGGCGGCTTGCCCGCCGCATCGACCCAAATTTTCCATCCTCTCTTTTGGGTCGATG
>JBCBTQ010000199.1:0-10822 GCA_039818605.1 Cyanobacteria bacterium J06639_14
CGAAGCCAGCTAACCACGGGGTAAAAGCCAGTAATTGTGGCCAACTGCGGCCATAGACACTACCGGCGAGCCACACCAGAGCTTGACTCACATTATTGATATTGCCAAAGGTCACCATTAAATTAGTCAGTGCTCCTGCAATCAGGCTAAAGCCAACCCCCACGAGAATTAGGCGAACCGGAGAGCTGCCTCCCTTCCAGGCCACCAGGTAAATCAGGACTGCTACGGTTAGAGCGCCACTGAAAGCAGCTGGGGGCAGCATGGCAATGGGAACGTTGGGAAACAACACAATGAAGCTGACAGCAGCCAGCGCAGCCCCGGCGTTAACCCCAATAATCCCTGGTGCTGCTAGGGGATTGCGAGTAATACCCTGAGTCAAGGTGCCAGCGATCGCGAATGCCATCCCTACCCCCCAAGCCACTAAGGTGCGTGGTAATCGCAGCGTATTGACAATAAATTCATAGTCTGGATTATCGGTCGGCAATCCCAAGATTGTCCGGATTACGTCCAGGGGGGGCACCGGATATTCCCCTTGACTCACACTCCATACCATCGAAGCTAGCGTTAGGAGGATCAGACCTAGCATTATTCTCGGTACCCGCTGATCCAACCGCAGCGACAGTTTACCCGTGCGCAAGACCAGCCACTTGGCGTTCAGAGTAGAGGATTGGTTGTGAGGCAACATAGCAGCAGAGAGGGGGAGAGGGGATGAAGGCGGGGGCATGCAGAGGAGGACATAATCTCACTTCAGCGCCTGACCCTGGAACGGGTGAGATAGATGAAAAAGGGGGCTCCGAGGAGCGGCATCACAATCCCCACCGGTAGTTCTTGAGGTTGAATAATGAGTCGGGCCCCCATGTCCGCTAGTAACAATAGGATGGCTCCGACCAGGGCTGAATAGGGCAAAATCCAGCGATAGTCAGCCCCTGCCCAGAAACGTACGATGTGGGGCACAATCAAGCCGATAAACCCGATCGGCCCCGCGATCGCTACGGACCCGCCAGCTAGCAGCACTACACTGATTGCGCCGATGCCTTTAACCCAGGCCGTTTTCTGTCCTAGACCTTGAGCGATCGATTCTCCCAAGCTCAAGATCGTTAGCTGTTTGCCCATGGCTAGCCCGAGTCCCAGTCCCACCAACAGGTAAGGCAGCACTTGTAAAACGAGTTCCATATCGCGTCCAGCGACAGACCCGGCGAGCCAAAACCGAATTTCTTCCAAGGTGCGCTGACTCAGAATGAGAATAGTTGTTGTTAACGATGCTACCAGTGCCGTTAAGGCGGCTCCAGCAATGGTGAGGTTCAGTGGCGTCAGACCACCTCGCCCTAAAGACCCTAAGCCATAGACCGTGATCGCTGCGATCGCCGCTCCAACTAAAGCAAACCCTGCATACACGCTGAGCGACTCTGCATTGAGCCAAAACACCGCCAGTACCACCGCTAAGGCTGCGCCTGAATTGATGCCCAAAATACCAGGGTCGGCTAAGGGATTGCGAGTCAGTCCCTGCATAATTGCGCCTGCTACGGCCACCGCTGCCCCAACCAATAACGCCGTAATCGAACGGGGGACCCGCACAGTCTGAATAATCAGATGTTCGGTAGAACCATCAGACTGCACGAGGGCTTGCCAGACTTCGCCAACACCGATATCAGCTACGCCCAGGGCAATGCTAGCCATGAAGCACACCAATAGCAGGAACGTGCATAGGCACATTCCAACTGTCAGCGCGATGGCTCTAGAGCGGATGGTTTGTTGCTCAGTTGTCATGACTGACACAGTAAGCACACCTGCTTGATAGGAAATGTTCTCACTGATCGTAAGCTGCGTAGCGTCTTCCAGCAAGCTAAATAGCAGATATTCCCGTTTGGGTTAAACGCATTGCCAGAATTTAGCGAATAGCCAATTTATGATTGGCTGTTACCCCTGTAGCGGTTATCTTCACCACGCAAAAGTCATTCCAGCCATCCCGGTTGAAAACGCTTCTCTGGATGTCGCAACATTCAAAATTCTACGGCGAATGAACCGATCACCGTAAAGGGTTCACCAGGGTCATTTGATCTCGGTCTAGTGGTGGTTGCCCCCGCAATGTAATCAACGTCAAACAGATTTCTGAAGTTAAGAGCAGCCCGCCAATTATCGCGTTGATAAGCGATCGCAGCATTTGTCAGAAAATAGCTATCTAACTCGAAAGTGTTGTCTAAATCACCCGCTCTTTCGCCCACAAAATTGAACCCCAGTCCAAAGCTTAATCCCTGTAAATCGCCAGATTGAAGTTCATAGGTTGTCCACAGGCTAGCACTGTGTTCAGGGACGCCGTTTAAGCGATTACCCACGGCGATGGTATTATCCTCAGTTACTTCAGCATCAATGTAGGCATAAGAGGCAATGATATTCCACCCCGGCAAGATTTCCCCAATGACGTCTAACTCTACGCCGCGACTCCGTTGTTCGCCGGTGGCGACTGACGCACCTGGAATAAACGGATCTTCTGTGACAACATTTTGTTTTGTGATATCAAAATAAGCCAGGGTTGCCGCTAGTCCTCCTCCCAAGAGTTCGGCTTTTACGCCCACTTCAAAGCCTTCGCCCTCTTCCGGCTCGAAGAAATCGCCATCGCTATTTACAGCCGTATTAGCGACGAATGATCGGGAATAGCTGGCATAGAGAGACACTTCTTCAATCGGTTGATAAACTAATCCGATACGAGGACTAAACGCATCATCATTTTGAGTGTCTTCAGTCGCATTGGGAAAGAGATCGGTCGGTCTATTGGTTCTTTCTTGCTCTATGGTGTCGTATCTTAAACCCGCCAAGAGAATTAAATTGTCAAAGAACGCAATCTGATCCTGAATGTAAATGCCTAGTCGGTCAGTTTCGGTTTTGGTATCTTGAGCGGAGGGCAGTTCTTCAAAATTATCGGGTCTGGGAACAGCCTCGTAGACAGGATCAAAAATATCGAGAAACAACGGATTGAAAACATCAAACGTAGCGAAATTATCGATGTTCGTTCGGTTTAGATCAACGCCAAATAAAAGCGTATGCTCGATTGAACCGGTTGTAAATTCCCCGACTAAATTCGTCTGTAAGGAAAAGACTTCAGTCTCAACATCTTGTAATGACCAAAGGCGCGTAAAGATACCGGTTTCTTCGTTGAGAGAGTTAGGGAGGGCAATCGCTATAGCTGTCTGATCATGAGTGTATCTAAATCCATTGCGTAATCGCCAATTTTCACTAAAGCGATGTTCTAAGTCGTACCCGATATTGAAGTATTCTTGGGCCACAGAATCACCGGGTTCGTTAGAGATTTGATCCAGTGGGATGTCGGCAATTCCATCACCAAAGGCGGGCACGCCAAACGAGGCAGGACCTTCACTGTCAAGGTACTCTAATTCAATCGTGAAGTCAGTGCGATCGCCAATTTGCCACGTCAATACGGGGGCGATGAAAGACCGTCTAGTTTCAGTGTCGTAATCTTGAATCTCATCACCGTTTTGGTAAACTGCATTGAGTCGATAAAGCAATTGACCATCGTCAGTGAGTGGCCCAGAAAAATCAATACTGGGGCGAATGAGATTGCGACTACCAAACTGGGTCTGGAGCTGATAGTAAGGCTCTGCTAGTGGACGCTTGGTTACAAGATTAATGAGACCGCCTGGATCAATCTCCCCATACAGGACCGCCGCAGGACCTTTGAGCACTTCAATTTGTTCAAGATTCGCGGTTTCTGGGAAGCTTTGCCGAATCCCTACTTGTCTAAAGCCATTACGCAGTACTGGAGCGTCATCAAAGCCCCGAATGTTAAATCGCAGACCTCTGCCGATATCGATGCCCCCAAACGTTACCCCACTGACATTACGCAGGGCTTCATCTAAGCGAATAACTTGTTGATCGTCCAGTAGTTCGCGAGGAATTACCTGAATGGACTGGGGAATATCCCGAATTGGTGTATCCGTTCGAGTGGCAGTTGTCGCGTTAGGCTCAACATAACGACTGCCAACTTCTTGCTCGCTAGTTACGACGACTCTGAGAGACTCATCCGTGTCACTTACTTGAGACACCCCTGGCGCGATACTGAGCGTCAATTCAGTTGTCGTTACGTTAACTGCCACCGTAGGAACGGCTTCAACCCCCGTAACCACGACCTGCACTTGATTCCCCGGCAGCTCTGTTACCTGCACTAGAGCAATGCCTTCACTGGGTTCGAATTCTAGAAACTCTTCGCGCGCGAGTACGGCATCCGGAATTGTGGCAATTAGGGCATTAGCTGACACCGTCGTTGTCGGTGGTGGTAACTCACCGGTAGCAGTTTCTAACACCACTTGCAGCTGAGTTTCAGTTTCTGCCAGGCGGATTTCTGTGATTTCTACGGGGAGTGCTTCGGTTTGAGCTATCAAGTTTGCAACGGGTTGCCCTTGTTGGCTACGGGTGACCGATTGCTGATTGTTGGTGGTGAAGAGATGGTCTGGAATTCCGTAAGGAGGCACATCGTTTGGCGATGCTTGAGGCGGTTCAAATAACGAATCATGAGTCACCCATAATGCCTTATTGGGTAACTCGTGTGCAGCGGCAGCTTCGACAACAGTAAGCGGTACGCTAGCGAAAGCTAAACCCCAGAAGCAAGTCCAATACGGTAACGACTGTCCCATCATATTTCCCCACACGCCAAGGCTTCAGCTCAATCGCAATCTGAGCCGTTGGTCTAGAAACCATTGATGTCGTTCAGATATTGAGCTTGAAGCGAATTATTCTCGATTAGATTAGGGGACTCACGAATGGCTTTCTAGTGATTTTGAGGCCCAAACGCATTTTTGGGTGCTGGAAGAGTATCGCTTTAGCCATTTAGGGGAAGACGCCGAGTCCTATCCTGAGGCTCTGTCGATAACCCAATGGCTCGTTGTCTTGCCTTAACAGAACTGGCGACGGCTATATCGTCGCGAGATTTGAGGAATCTGTAGTGGCGGCTTTGCCGCAAAATTCCTATGCAATCATCTTATCTTTAGCTCGCAAGCTGCCACGCTTGCATCTGAAATGTCTTAGGGTTGAGCCCCATCTGCTGACGGAATGCAGTGGCAAACTTACTGCGACAGGTATAGCCCACAGTTGCTGCGACTTTTTCAACGGACAGCTCTGAGGTCAGTAACAACCGCCGGGCCTGGTTCAGGCGGCAATTTTTTAAGTAGCCATAGGGGGTCGTACCATAGACTTGATGAAAACCCCGGTTCAACTTAAGTCGATTGGTATGCACCTGTCGGGCCAATATTTCTACCGTGGGTGGATTGATCAACTGCTTCCTCAAAATAGCCGCTGCTTGGTATACCGAATTTAGATCTGCCTGATTGAGGCACGGTTGTGTCATAGCTTCTAAGTGCAAAGATACAAGTTCTAACGCTTTGCACTCCAAATAAGTCCGCCGAATAGTCCCTTGATAGGGGCAACTCAGAATTTGCCCGATGACTTGGTTGATCACAGGTGTATGAGGATGGCGAATTGTATAAATAAGGTCGATCGCTTCCGCGTAGAGGTCATCCGGGAGGATGTGTTCAAAGTTGTTAGGTGAGCTAAAGGCAAGCGCTGGCGATCGTTTGGCATCCCTAGGGCGATCGCAAATCCGGTTCAACATGCCAGTTACACTTAAAAACTTCCCCCCTGTGCGGTGCTTATATAAAGCCAGTAAAGTTCGTTCAGCGATGCCTTGCGTTTGGCAGGGTAAGCGTTCCATAAAGGATTGAAAATAGGTTATTAGAGAAGGAAGTTTGAAAATAACCTCCACCTCGAAGGCTCGTCTATGAGCCGGGTTAAAGCCTAAATTTTGTAAGCCAAATTGGGGCAGAAAGGAGCTGTATCCAGCATCAAGTCGAAACTCGAATTTGAGGCAATCGCCTGGGTCCAGTGAGTGATACACCACATCTTGGGCGAGAGTGTAATCGAGGATGACCAGGGTCAAATCATCTCGCAGCAGGATTTTTTGTCGATAGCCTTGCCCCAAATGAGCGGGATAAACCAGGATTTGATCAGCAGCGTCGGCATGGAACAGGCGTGAATCGCTTGGACTTCCAGGCAGAAGCCAATTTTCCCACTGATTCAAGATCTGCCGTGTTGTCATGAGGGCACTCAATACAAAAATCTGTTACTGATGAGAATGTATTGCATTATTATACGGCGACAATTTGCAGCGGACAAAATAGTATGAGTTTACTTCTCCAGCGCCAATCACTCAGGCATTCAAGTTGGCAAAAGAAGCTGACGCAACTCCTGCAGAATTAGCTCTGCACCAATCGCACCATTGAGTCCATTCCATTTGTAGAAAGTGGCAAAGTAAACGCGATTTTCTTGACTGGCAATAAGGGATTGGGCAATGTCGTTGGCTTGCCAATTTTGTTGGATGGCTTGTCCCTGATTGGCCTCAATTCGCTGCGTTGCCGACTTATCTGCAACCGAGTTTGAATTTTCTAGCTCCTCACTGACCTCAGCATTCCAGCCCAGAACAATAATGGTGTCCGCATCATTCAATGTTGAGAGTGCTTCAATCGACATGAGCGGATTAGTCGCATCAAGAGCCGCAGGTGGCGGTGGGATGAGTTGAAACCCAATACCGTTAAGTATCTCACCCAAATAACTATCAGGATTGACTACTAAAAAGCCTTCGTCGAGGTTATTAGCGCCTAACAGTAGCAGTTTTGGATGCGTAGCGACCACATCGGCCAAGTCAACTCGCGCATCAGCAATCAGCTCCTCATACTGCTGAATCACGGCTTCTGCTTTTGCATCTTGCCCTAGGGCGTTGGCAAGATCACGCAGGCTCTCCTGCCACTTACCTTGATCGGTACGATCCTGCCATAGGAGTGTAGGGGCAATCTGAGACAACAGATCATACTCGTCAGCGTTACGACTAGCTTCGCCAACGATCAAATCTGGATTGAGTGCTGTTAGCCTTTCGAGGGAGGGGGCATGATCATTTCCCAAGTTTACCGGCTGAGTTGTGAGGCGATCGCCCAGGTAAGGAATCTGCTGTGTTGGATTATCAAAAATGTCACCTTGATGAGCATTAAGCGTCATCGTCGATGCGATCGGTTGCATATCTAGCGACAGCAGTAGATCCAGCGTGTGGAGACTTAGCGTCACCACTTTCTGAGGCTTGCCACAAACCTCAGTCGCGCCGAGATCATGCTCAATCACTTGACAATCGGGTGCTAGTGACTGGTTTGCAGCTTCCCCAATCGAAGCATCCCCTGAGTCATTATGGTTTGCGGCAAGGCCGCACCCGATGGCAAGGGTTGCCGTCAGAATACTTAACACCAACCAACTAGCAATCCGATTCCACGTCAGCATTAGTTCAATCCAAAAGGGCAGGATAGCCATCAAATAATGAAGCTACCTATATTTTCAACATCCGCACTTCAAAACTCGACCGATACCGAGCCAATGACTGTAAAGCCTTCACCAGGATCAATTCTACTGATCCTGCTATTGCCAGTACTCTCGATATAATCAACGTCAAACAGATTGCGAATGTTCAAAGCAGCCTGCCAATTGTCACGCTCGTAGGAAATGGCTGCATTCGTTAAGAAATAGCTGTCTACCTCAAAAGTATTGGCATTATCGCCAAAGCGCTCACTCACATAGTTAAAGCCCAGGCCAAAGCCCAATCCTTCTAATGGGCCGCTTTGGATATCATAGGTGGTCCATAGATTAAAGTTATGTTCAGGCACGTTGAACAGCGTATTGCCTTCTAGCCCACTATTATCCTCGGTGATTTCGGCATCGATATAGGCATAGTTGGCGACCAAATTCCATCCTGGTAGAATCTCGCCAATGAGGTCAAGCTCAACCCCTTGACTACGCTGCTCACCCGTAGCGACAGAAAACTGAGGAAAGTCTGGATCGGGAGTAGCAACATTTTCGAGGGTCAAGTGGAAATAGGCAAGACCCACTGCAAATTGACCATCCAAAAGTTCTGCTTTAGCCCCAACTTCAAACTGCTCACCCCGCTCAGGTTCCAGAATATCGCCAGTGACCGTCGTTGCCGTATTGGGCGCAAAAGAGCGACTGTAGCTAGCAAATAGAGATACTTCCTCAATGGGTTGATATACCAAACCGACTCTTGGGCTAAAGGCATCTTCCGACAAAGAAGACTCCGTTGCGACGGGAACAAAAAGTGATGGGTTGGAAATGTTTTCCTGGTCGAAGGTATCATACCGAATCCCGAGCAGGAGCTTAAGATTATCCGACAGGGATACTTGGTCTTGCAAATAGATGCCTAGTGCATCGATCTCACTCTCAGTATCAGCAATGATAGGAATAGATTCTGGATCTTGATCAGCCGCATTCCCGTAGATCGGATCGAAGATATTCAGAAGAACGGGAGAAAACAGATCACTTCGTAGCAAAGCACCATCAGTCTGTCGGAATAGATCCACCCCCACCAGTACAGTGTGCTCAATATCGCCTGTATTGAATTCGCCGACGAGATTCGTCTGGAAATCAAAATTTTCCAGCGGCGGATCTTCTCCTCCTAAAAAGGTTGTGGCTCGGAATAGATTTCCTGTCGACTCGTCGAATCCCAAAAAGCCAAAGGAAGAGGTGTTTAGAGAGTCAAAATTAACCTGGTAGTAGCTAAAAGCGTTGCGAAATGTCCAGCTGTCATTAAAGCGATGCTCAAAAGTATATCCTACTCGTAAAGTTTCATTTTCGGAAAAATCCTCCGGTTCTCCTAATGCCCGGTCTAAGGGGATATCGGCCACTTCATCGCCGATCGCAACAAGGCCAAAATCGGCAGGACGCTCTTCATTCAAATACTCCGCGTAGACGGTTAAATCGGTGCGCTCGTTAATTTGCCCACTAATAACAGGGGCAATAAAAACGCTTTCAATATCAGTATCAAAATCGCGAAAGTACTCTTCAGTAGTGTAGGAAGCGTTTAAACGATAAAGCAAGCGACCATCCTCTGTGAGGGGGCCAGAGATATCGATAGTCGGGTTAATCAACCCTCGGTTACCAGCCCTGAAGGCAAGTTCATAGAAGGGTTCACTCAAGGGTTTTTCGGTGACCAAGTTAACCACACCACCTGGCTCCGTGACACCATATAAGATGGCCGCAGGTCCTTTGAGCACCTCAATCTGCTCAATATTGGAGAGATCTTGAGAACTAATTGCGCCAGCCCCCCCAAAAGTGAGACGAAAGCCATCGCGCAATACGGAAGCGTCTTCAAAGCCCCGCACGTTCAGTCTTAGTCCAGTTCCATCATTACCACTTCGAGAAGGTGTTACGCCACTGACGTTCCGTAGAGCATCGGTCAAATCAGTTGCCTGCTGATCTTCAAGCAGCTCCTGCGGAATCACCTGGATGGACTGAGGGATATCGCGTAGCGGAGTATTGGTGCGGGTCCCTGTAGTAGCCGTCGGCTCAAAGTAGCGGCTTCCTTCTTCGCCTTCGACCACTACCCTCAGGGCCTCGTCGTCTGCTCCATCGGCCTGGGCAGTGCCTGGCGCTATGCTCAGCGTCAGACCAGTTGCTGATGCATCAACCTCGGCGGTCGGAGGTGCCTCGGCTCCGGTAATTACCACCTGGACTCGGTCACCTGACAACTCAGTCACCTGCACCAGGGCAATGCCCTCAGCAGGCTCAAACTGCTGAAACTCGTCGCTCTCTGGCAGTAAGAGCGTTGCATTGGCAACCTCAGCAATCAGAGCATTACCCGAAACGGTGATGACCGGCGTGGCTAGTTCACCAGTCACTGTTTCTAGAATCACTTGTAAGCCTGTTTCAGTGTTTTCCAGACGCACATTTGTGATTTGCACCAGCGGTGTTTGGGCCAACCCGTTGGAGACACTTTGTGGAGTCGATGAGTTAATGGGGAAGTGGGCTTCGGCGTCAGCTTTCGACCTAAGCAGTTTAACTGAACTCACCGTCGGAGCCTCAAGCCGAAGAGCACTCATCTGAACAATAGAAAAATAAGTAGGCTCAGCAGTCTCATTGACTTGCTCACGCCTCCAATCATCTACTACCCATGCACTTTCCTGAGCCTGAGCAGGCACTACCAAACCTCCTGCCACCGCCAGAACGACAAAAGGATTCCAACCCTGCAACGACATTTTCATCAGCTTCCTCACACCGTTACCAAGTCCAAAGATTAAGTTGGGCAGCTGACTCGATCAGCCGCTGCCGTGGCTCAGACATTGCACTTGAAGAAAATAATTCTCAATTAGATTACGGAAATTACTGATTGCTGGCTAGAGATTTTTGACCCAAAACGCAATTTCTTGCCTGGGTAATTCAGCTAGCACATCGCCAAGCCTGCATCTGACATACTTTTGGATTCATACCCATGCGCTGACGAAATGCTGCCGCAAAGTGGCTACAGTTGGTATACCCTACGGCAGCAGCAACTTGGCCAATCGTAAAATCTGAGGTCATTAATAACCGCCAGGCCTGCGACAAACGACAGTCGCGTGAGTAGCTAAAGGGCGTAGTACCATACACCTGCTGAAAACTTTGCTTCAAGTAGAGTCGATTTGTACCCACTTGACGAGCCAACGCCTCAATCGTGGGTGGATTCGCTATTTGTTCTCGCAAAATAGCTGCGGCTTGGTATACACATTGACGGTCAGCATCAGTGATCGGCGGCGGCACCATGGCAGCCAGATGGAGGGATACAAGCTCCAGGGCTTTATGCTCTAGATAGCTGCGACGGTTTTTTCCTTGATAGGGACAACTTAGAATTTGCCCGATCGCCTGTTCCATGGCAGATGTCCTCACGCGGCGGGCTGCATAGCAAAGGTCGAGTCCCTCGGTATAAAGGGCATTGGTTGCAACTTGCTCGAAG
>JBCBTQ010000200.1:0-10785 GCA_039818605.1 Cyanobacteria bacterium J06639_14
ATCAGCAAAGGCAGGATCGGCATCGAATTCCCGTTTGTCCAGACACTTTAATTTTCACGCTTTTACCTATTTGGGGTGTGATGCACGCTGACGAAAGCTTTCGAAATCAATGACATTGGACCGACGGGCAATTTCCCAAACGTCACTCACCAAATCAGAAATCGGAGGCATCAGCATAAGGTTGAGCTGCCCAATGTGACGATTCGTTTTAGCGGCTACTTGTATGACATGAGGAGCATTGCCAGATTCTATCTGAACCCAGTTAACTTCGCCGTCCTCAATGACCAGGTGCTTGTTGTGCAGTGTGCGATCGCCGCCCATACCTTCCAGAAATCGCATAACTTTGCGAATCCTTTGCAAGGAAATCTGACCTCGCAGCTGCTGAATGGTTCGCAACTCCAAAATTTGCTCCCAAGAATAGTAGGTTTGCTTGTGTGAGCCATTATCGACACAAGCTGGGACCACCATGCCAATTTTTGCTAAGTAAGCTAAACGCCCAGGACTTGTGCGCGTCAAGATTACGGTTTCGCGTCGTGTGAACTGCTTCATCACTAAAACCCCACCTTGGGAGCTGCGCCAGAAGGAAACGGAATCCTCTCAGTTCAATCTAGGGCAATACCCTATGGATTTCATAGATACATATGTTTTACAAGACACCATATCCAGTGTTTGAGAAACAGTAAGACACTAGACCTTGTAAGGTATCTAGCCCTACTCATGAAGAATTATCAATTTGAAATTTACTTCGGGGGTTTGTAACAAGACGTTAAGTAGAGGGCGAAGGAATGGTGAGTCAGCCTCTCATCAATCACTCGATTGCCTGCAATGTGGCTCGAACAGCTCTTTGCTGATCACGACGGGTGATCCAACGATGGTAGGTACGATTGTGGATTGCTACAGAGTGGCCCATCATACGGGCTGCCACGGTATCGGGTAGACCGATTAGAATCGTCCGTACAGCCCAAGCATGGCGTAAGTCATAGGGGGCAAAGGGGATGCCGTAGCGGTTAAATTGAAGGGTCACCTGCTGCCCGATACGCTGCAGCGTTGTTTTTTTTAGATCAGTCTCGATTTCTGGTAAAGCTATCTCGCGTAAGCCAAACTCCTCAATCCACTGAGGTGGAAAGGGCCAGACATCATGGGAGCCTGTTTTAGTGGTGTCTAAGACTTCGATCACAGCTTCCGTGTCTCCCTTAGCTAGCGCACCATAATCGCAGAAAAAAACTTCGTGATTTCGTAAACCGTAGACAGCCATCACCCCATAGACAAACTGCCAGTTAGGGTTAGGAATTTGGCTAAACCAAGCAACAATGTCATCGTCAGTGGGGAGGTTACGCATCTGAGTGCGACTAGAACCATACTTCCCCCAGAGTTTTTCGAGGTCCATGGGGAGTTCTAGTTCCAGGAAATTCGCCAAGGCCCCCAGGGCTGTACAACAAACTTGACGGCTGCGGGAGTTGGCTCGGGTGCTTTTAACCGCTGCCACAATTGCTTCCGGCAAACTTAAAGTGGATCGCTGTTCTTGGAGCGTTTGCAGTTTTCTAAGGTACGGTGCGTAGGCTTTTTCCCACGTTGCTTTGACAGAGGCTGGATGCTTATCGGGGTCGAGTAATCCTGCGGCCAAATAGTGTTGTTCAAAGGCGGTGATCTTATCGATCAGCTCATCCGAACCCAACACTTGTCGTTGTGGTGCAACATAGGCTCGCCAATCAAAGGTTTGCTCAATGAGTTTAGCGGCCACCACTTTGGCCTCTTGCTCCGCTTGTTTGAGCCCTATTTTGTTGGCCGGTAGCTTGAGCGGAATCCGCTGTTGGTGGGGCTGTTGGCGATCGCTTTCAGGACGAGGCGGTAACGTTCCCCGCAGGGCTAACTTGTCACCGCGCCGCTCTATCCGTAGCCCTAGCTGAGCAGCTTTTAACCGAGCATTGACTTTGGTAAGCGGTGAATCGAGAGGGTGGGGCATCAGAAATTAGGGGCAAATCTAGATACAGCTCTCCGGGGTGCAACCTCAAAACTGTAGAATAATCTCTGCAAAGATCATCTCTTTTAGCTGTTGAAAGCAAGAGAGCATAGGAGACTCATCGTTATGGGCAGCGAAATTTTTAGTACAGCCATTCTACTCTTTACCTTGGTTCTTGTGGGCTTGGGCGTTGGTTTTTTGATGTTGAGATTACAAGGGGGCGAGGAGTAATCTTTCCAGTCTTATTCAAATCCTCAGATGAATCAGGTGAGACATCTGGGGATATCTGCTATTTTTAAAGAAACATAAACTTTTGTATCTTGCTTTCATGAAACTTTTGGTCGTTGGTGCAACAGGCACTCTGGGCAGACAAGTCGTTCGACGGGCGTTGGACGATGGTCACGAGGTTCAGTGTTTGGTCCGTAGTTTTCAACGGGGCGCGTTCTTGCGAGAGTGGGGAGCGCAGCTAGTTCGAGGAAACTTGAATAGGCGGGAAACACTTGCGCCTGCTTTGGAGGGTGTTGACGCTGTGATTGATGCGGCAACGGCTCGGCCAACCGACGCCATTGATCAAGTGGATTGGCATGGCAAAGTAAATTTGATTAAGGCTTCTAAGGAAGCTAATATCGAGCGTTTTGTCTTTTTCTCAATTCTGGATGCCGAGAAGTATCCCCATGTGCCGCTGATGCATATCAAGCACTGTACTGAGAAGTTCCTGGCGGAGTCGGGCTTGTCGTACACTATTCTGCGCCCCTGTGGGTTTCTCCAAGGGCTGATTGGTCAGTACGCTATCCCGATTCTCGAAAAGCAGGGTATTTGGGTGATGAGTACTGCTGCTCCGATAGCTTTCATGAATACCCAGGATATTGCGCGCTTTGCGATCGCTGCCTTGGATAACTCTGATACCGTTAACTGTAGCTTTCCATTAGCTGGCTCCCGAGCCTGGGGAGCGTATGAAATCATTCGCCTTTGCGAACGCTTATCGGGGCAAGATGCTCGGGTTTCCCAGATGCCATTAGGTCTGTTAAGGGCAGTTCAGAAAATGGCTTCTTTTTTCCAGTGGGGTTGGAATTTAGCTGACCGTCTTGCCTTTACTGAAGTGGTTGTTGGCGAACAGCCCATTACGGCTCCCATGGATGAGGTCTATCAAACTTTTCATATATCCCCTGACGAAATCACCTCTTTAGAAGATTACATGGGTGAATACTTCGGGCGGATTATGAAAAAGCTGAAGGAGCTAGATTACGATCGCGAAAAGGCAAGCAAGAAGAAATTGCCTTTCTAAAAGAAATTGCCGATCGAAATGCTGGGTCTCGTACTCTGACATCAGCCTACGGCAATAGATTTATTCCAGATGTTTCCTTAGGAGTCACTGTTGGTGCCTCCGTAAGGGAACCTGAGGAAACTAATCGACAATTT
Organism: Cyanobacteria bacterium J06639_14; assembly: GCA_039818605.1. Taxonomy (GTDB): domain Bacteria; phylum Cyanobacteriota; class Cyanobacteriia; order Phormidesmidales; family Phormidesmidaceae; genus SIO1E4. The sequence goes on from JBCBTQ010000200.1 coordinate 3,380, forward strand.
TCACTCTACCTATTTGAATCGCATCAAACAGACGGTTGATTTGCGTCCTTTCTTTATCATCTACGTTGCCATCGGCAAGTACTATGGCTGAGAACTTTTTGTATTGATGATAAGTAATGTTTCTGGCCGCGATACAGCTATCCACAAGCGTGGCAAGTTCTTGTGTGTCGTCAGATGGCTTTATCATGTGTTCCTCTTGATTTAAGGGGGCTATTACTCTGCTAGAGGCTAAAGGCTAGAGGCTTGTTTCATGGCCAGGAAGCTTCAAGAATCGCTATTCAGGAACCATTGAAAACTATTCGGACGACTTGAACAAATCACACTGACCATGATGACGTAGTAGATGGTCGCACATTACCAGGGCTACCATGGCTTCCACCATCGGTACAGCTCGGGGCAGTACGCAAGGATCATGACGTCCCTTGGCGGCTAGCACCGTGTCTTCCCCGCTATTCGTTACAGTTTTTTGTTCTTTACGAATAGTTGCTGTGGGTTTGAAAGCAACCCGAATCAAAATGTTTTCGCCATTGGCAATCCCTCCCTGAGTTCCTCCGGAGCGATTTGTGCGAGTGCGCCAGCTGCCAGATTCATCCATGTAGAATTCGTCATTGTGCTGACTACCCGTTAGCAAGGTGCCGGCAAAGCCGGAGCCGATTTCAAATCCTTTAGTGGCAGGAAGGGACATCACCCCTTTGGCCAAATCGGCTTCTAGTTTGTCAAAGACGGGAGCACCAAGTCCCTTAGGAACCTGGCGGGCAACACATTCAACAACGCCGCCAATAGAGTCACCCTGGTCGCGAATTTGCTCGACCCGATCAATCATCTGTTGGGCCGCTTCTGCGTCTGGACATCGGACAATATTGCTTTCGACCTGCTCTAACGTAACCAGGTTGGCATCAATATTTCCTTCAATCTCCTGAATTCGCTTCACATAGGCGACGATATCGACCCCTGCGTATTGCTTGAGAATTTTTTTCGCGATCGCCCCAGCGGCTACCCGGCCAATTGTTTCCCTCGCTGAGGAACGTCCACCTCCCTGGTAGTTACGGATGCCATATTTACTGTCATAAGTGGCATCTGCATGAGAAGGACGATAGGTGGTTGCCATTTCGCTGTAATCCTGGGGCCGTGTGTCTTTATTGCGCACCAGAATTGCGATCGGAGTGCCTAAGGTTTTGCCTTGGAACACACCGGACAAAATTTCACAACGATCAGCTTCTTTACGAGGCGTCGTAATTTTGCTTTGCCCAGGACGTCGTCGATCCAATTCAATTTGAATTTCTTCGGGCGAGATTTCCAGTTGCGGCGGACATCCATCGATTACGACTCCAACAGCACCCCCGTGAGACTCGCCAAACGTGGTGATGCGAAATAGATGTCCGAATGTGTTACCCATACAAACTTGCTGCGATTTGCTTTTTCATCGTAGTACACAGTTGAGGGTTGAAGGTTGAGGGTTGATGTAGTTGCACAATCCATCATTTAAAGATTAACCATCAACAAACAATTACCCCATCACCCCAGGCTTCATCTACTCACCCCAAGCTTCATCTCGGATCTTCCAATTGCAAATAATTGCGTGGGTTGACGGCTTGCCCGTTGCGGTGAATCTCATAGTGGAGATGTGGGCCAGAAGATCGGCCTGTGTTACCTAGAGCACCGATAAGAGTACCTTTCTTAACACGCTCCCCAACCTCTACCTTTCTGGTCGATAAATGAGCATATAGGGTGTCATGGCCATAGCCATGGTCAATAACAATGTAGTTGCCATAGCCTCCAGAGTACTCAGCTGTAACTACAACCCCTTCAGCAGTGGCATGTACAGGCATGCCAATGGGGCCACGAAAGTCAATGCCACTATGAACTTCATAGCTGCGACCACCAAATGGGTTGGCCCGTAATCCAAATTCAGAGGAAACGTCTAGTGCTCCCTTCAAAGGGCTAGCGCTGGGGTAGGCTGCTGCTCGTGCTGCTTCTGCTGCGAGTGTTTCTTCTAGGGCTGGGCGAATGCTGCGGTTGATGTGGGCATCGATTTTGGGCATACGGGTTTTGGCCAGGCTGAACAAATCTTCAGCCGATATTTGCAAAGCCAGTCCTCCCTGTGGTGATTGTCCGCTTTGCGATTGCGGGGAGGCGGTATTGTCTTCTGAGAGCCCTGCCCGCTCTTGCAAATCTTCGATTTCTTGATCCAAACTCTCAAGCTCAAGCAGAACTTCCCCGGCAGTTTCGGTTAGGTTCTCGTTACGGCGGGCCAACTCTGAATTTTGATAAATCAGATTAGCAATCCACACAACTGGAACAGCCCCCAACAATAGACTGCCAATAATCAGAGGCAAAGGTCGGAAGGTAATGGAGGTTGGTGGTTCACCCGTTCGGGTAATCAAAACAGTGTAAGGACGAGGAAGTCGAAATCGCATTGCTTGACAGGAAACCCAGTACCGATAGGGGGAATTCTTAAGTTTTTTCTCAGAATTACACATCTGGATGGATTATACGGGGATCAGTCGCATCCAGCAATTTTTGGAGGTTATATTCAATATTCCAGGAAATTTCTTGAAAAACGGAAACTGATGCAAATTTACCTTCACACTAGAGAACCTCTTAGACTGTAAAGAGATGTAACGGTAGGCGGCACTATGCATGTAACTTGGCTTGACACGAATAGTTGGCTTCTAGAAATTGCCGGCCAGCGCATTTTGGTTGACCCATGGCTCGTCGGAGCATTGGTATTTGGGAATGCTCGATGGCTGTTTCGCGGTGAGCGGCCAGTTTCACGTCCGTTGCCGGAGAATATAGACTGTATTTTGCTCTCACAAGGATTGGAAGATCACGCTCATCCTGAGACCTTGCAGGCCCTGGACAAGGCTATTCCGGTAATAGGGTCGCCTAATGCCGCTAAAGTCGCTCGTGAGTTTGGCTTTAGTGATGTTGTGTCTTTAGACCATGGTGACGTGTGCGATCGCGATGGCTTAGCTATCAAAGCGGTCCCAGGTGCTCCTGTTGGCCCCACATTATTAGAAAACGGCTATGTACTCACAGAAAAGAGCAGTGGCCTAAAAATCTTTTACGAACCCCATGGTTTTCACAAGCAGGATTTGCGGGCGGAAGCTCCTGTGGATGTGGTGATCACACCTATGATGGATCTTGCCCTACCCTTGGTTGGCCCTATTATCCGAGGGGGTAAGAGTGCTGCGGAACTGGCAGCATGGTTGCAGCCTCAGGTGATGCTCCCGACGGCTAATGTGGGGGAAGCGGAATATCACGGATTACTGGTTGCACTGCTCCAAGCCTCTGGTGGTGCTGATGCAATCCGCCAGCAATTGGCTGAAGCTGGAAAATCGATTCAGGTCATGGAGCCTCAAGTTGGTGATCGTCTTGAAGTTACGCTTACCCTTCGCCCTGCTGCCGTTGAATCAAGTGTTCAGGTGTAATCAGAAGCGACAACCGAGAGAATCACGCGTAGCGGTTCCTGTTGTGGGGTTGGTTCCCGAGGCGATCGCACATAATTCGCGAATTTGGGCTCCGTCTAACAATGCGCCAGTGAAATCAGCTCCAGTAATGTCTGCCCCTTTAAATGTCGAACGCAGCATAATTGTGTCGATCAGGATGGCATCGCTCAGATCGGCTCCCGTAAAATCGGTCATATCCAACAATCCTGTCGAGAAATCGGTGCCATGGAAACAAGCTTGCCGGGCCACCGAAGCGCTGAAAATTCCCCCTCGGGCATCTGCGTAACTGAAATCGGCAAAGGATAAATTAGCGTTAGAAAACTCAGCCGCGCGGATTTCCCACCCGGTAAAATCACGACCCTGCAATTCAGCGTTACTGAAGGACAAGGGGGGTGGATAATCTAACGCAATTGCGGGGCTAGAGAGGCTAGAAACCAACACCATAGCCACAAACAACAACAGACTTACCAGGTGACGGATCGCAGTCATGACAGCTTCCTTAGGGCTCGTTCTTGATTCATGCTAAGGGATGTTCATCCTGGCTTTCTGTTTACGCTCAGTAACAAGCTTGCCTCAAAGCTCGTGACAGAATTCCCTGGGCTTGAAAAGTCCCTTGCCTCGATTTAGGCTAAGAGCCTCATTGGTTTGTGTCAGTCTTGAGTCTATAACGGTTGAACCTCACGCCTAAAGTGCGATCCAAAAAACGTCGAAAATTCTGGCTTTCGCCATTACGGTTGCTGGTTATCCTGCTGGCAGTACAAGTGGTTTGCTTATTTCTTTGGGGGCTTACATGGCCTGGGCAAGCACCTATCGATCTATCGTTTGTCGTTCCTCAAGATGAAGTCCGTCCCTGGCAAACCGTGATTGCGGATTTTGAAGCAAGCCATCCCCATATTCGGGTTCATCTGGTTACCGATCCTGAGCGAACTTATACCACTGACCAACGCAAGGCTATCTATACTGCCGACTTCCAGACTGAAGTTGCCCAGTATGATTTGGTTTACATGGATATTGTGTGGACCCCTCAATTTGCTGACCGGCTTGTGGATCTGATGCCGTTAGTAAAACGCGATCAGCTTGATCTATCGGGATTTCTGCCTAGTGAACTCGATGTGGGTGTCCAGGGAGATAGTCTTTATCGCCTTCCTATGCGGTCTGATATTGGCGTGCTTTACTACCGTCGAGATTTATTGGCGCAGGCAGGCTTGACGCTACCCTCAACGCTGGCAGAACTTGATCAGGTGGTGAGAACCCTAAAGCAATCTTCTGGTGAGAATTTGGGGTATCTCTGGCAAGGTCGCTCCTATGAAGGATTAGTCTCCAATGCTGTTGAGGTTATGAGTGGCTTTGACGCTATCTGGATTGATCCTGTTAGTGGAGACGTGGGATTAGACACTCCGGCAACGATGCAAGCTATCCAACTGTTACAGGGGCTGATTCAACAGGGAATTTCACCGCTGATTGTGACTGACTACACCGAGCGCTCTTCTCTGGATGCATTCAAACAGGGGCAGGCTGTTTTTTTGCGGGGATGGCCCTATTTCTGGACTGATATGGAGCAGCAGGGCTGGCAAGATAAGGTCGCGATCGCTTTACCATTCTCATTTACAACTAACCCCGGTAAAGGGTGTCGCGGGGGCTGGGGCTTTGGTATTCCCCAAAATGCAACTCACCCCGAAGAAGCCTGGGAAGCTATCAAATATTTCACGAGCGAGACAGCCCAAGAACAATTTGTCCTAGCGTCTGGTTTTTTACCCAGTCGGCGATCGCTCTTTCAAAATCCAGAAATCGCTGCCAAGTATCCCCAAATGCCCCAGATGCTTGAATTTTTGGAGCAATCCTCTGTTTTTCGTCCCTCTCTTTCGCAATATGATGCGGCTTCTGAAATTCTGCAGACTGCTTTGGGCGAAATCCTGCGCGGGCAGCGATCGGTTCAAGCCGCAATGCAGCAAGCGCAGAAAGAAACGGAAGCGTTAGTGAATTCGGAATTCGGGGTTCGGAATTCCGAATTTGAGCGTTAAAGGAGCAGGGGCTTTTCGTGGGATGCCTTAACAGCGATTAGGTCGGTTTCCCATCAATAATGGATCGTCGGTTTAGAGTTGTTTCTGGACAAAATCTTCTAGGCGTTGCATGCCACGTTCAATGGTTTTCATATCCGTGGCATAGGAGATCCGGATAGTGCCTTCAGCGCCAAAGGCAATTCCTGGCACAACTGCAACATGCTTTTTTTCGAGTAAGGCATTACAGAAGTCCAGTGAACTCAGCCCGAGTTTACGGATGTCCACGTACAGGTAGAAGGCACCTTCTGGGGTAGGGGCGCTAAGCCCTGGAATAGCGTTTATCAGTTCTAGAATACCCGATCGCCTTTTTTCGAAGGCTTGCCTCATTTCTTCAACGCAAGCTTGTGGCCCTTTGAGGGCGGCGATCGCTCCATGCTGAGCGAAGGTACAGACGTTAGATGTGCTCTGACTCTGGAGGGTACTCATGGCTTTAATGACTGGGCTCGGAGCGCCCAAGTAGCCAATTCGCCAACCTGTCATTGCATATGCTTTAGCAAAACCGCTACTCACGATAGTTCTTTCAAAGACTTCAGGGCTAACGGCTCCAATGCTGAGATGTTGAGCGTTGCCATAGAGAATTTTTTCGTAAATTTCATCAGCAACAACGTATATGTCTTCTTCGACAACAATCTTTGCTAATGTCCGAATCTCATCGGGTGTGTAGACCATCCCTGTGGGGTTGGAAGGAGAATTTAGGATGAATAGCTTCGTGCGAGGCGTGATGGCCTGTTTTAACTGAGAAGGTGTGATTTTGTAGCCGCTATCGGCTTGGGTCTGGATGATTACCGGAACCCCCCCTGCCAGCTTTACCATTTCTGGGTAGCTAACCCAAAAAGGAGCTGGGATAACAACTTCATCACCCGGGTTAATGGCAACCATCATGAGTTCATAAAGGGAATGTTTGCCGCCATTGGTGACGATAATATTTTCAGCCTGGTAATTGAGGCCATTTTCTTCTTGCAGCTTTTGAGCAATTGCGGCTCTCAAAGCGGGTTCACCTGCGGCTGGACCGTAGCGAGTTTTCCCATCATCGAGTGCTTGTTTAGCGGCTGCTTTGATGTGTTGTGGTGTATCAAAATCAGGTTCGCCAGCACTAAAAGAGCATACATCAATACCTGCAGCCTTCATGGCTTTGGCTTTGGCGGTAATCGCCAACGTCATCGATGGCGTAACTTTGGTCACTCGATCTGCCAGTTGCATGTGAATCTCGTTGCAGTTTTAGGTATCTAAATGTTTGAGTTTTCCAGCGTATCTCGAATTGAAGGCGGCAACGGGAATTCCTTCTTGATAATTTATGACAAATTTTTCCTTTTGACTGTGCCTGAACAGCTGAGGGTTCTAGCGTTGTTTAAGAGACGTGTTTATCTGAGCACTAGAATTCCCCACACCAGGAAACCAATAGCTTTGTCAACGCTTCCTGACTTTTGGGTGGATTGGTAAGGCCTCAACGTGTGAAATCCCTGATCAAGTTGACAAAGGGAGATCCTCAATTGCTCCTCTTTAGGAGGACTCTTTGCCGGTTAAGCAAGCTCGATATCTGAGTACTTAGATAAACATAATTGGCTGAGATTAAAGAGTTTGACACCTCTTTACAGGTACACCGGAAGGTTTCACGGCCAGAAATAAGATGGCCATACACCCACTTCGCTTAAAGCGTTTTTAGGTTTAAGAAATCTGGCGATGCTTTTGTTCTGGAACTATCTCAGGGAACTTGAGAGGCCTTTCCTTAGCTGCATAAGGCCATGTCAGCCTCCATTAGCTCCCTGAGAGTTCTGTGGGATGCCTAACATAGGCCTATCGCGATCGCACGCAAATGTTTTAGCGTAATTGCTCAACTCAGTAGCCAATCGGTCTGAGTTGATGTAAGGGCACGCTTAATCGCCTCAAAGGCGGAAAT
>JBCBTQ010000201.1:0-10657 GCA_039818605.1 Cyanobacteria bacterium J06639_14
TGCTCAGGGCGAAGAGGCTGTCGTGGCGTTGGGGAGTGAGCTAGAGGCAACATGCAGCCACCACAACTGTTGCTTGACCCGCAGACCGGTTTCATCAAAATGAACCATGGCGGCATCGTGAATCTGGCCCTGAACCTCTGACATCAAGGGTTCGAGGCGCTCAAAACACTGCTCACGGGTCGTGTACAGGGTGCCCTCGGACACTGACACGCCCATCAGGTCCTGCAAAATTTCACAGGTGCGCTGCGAGGGCAACAGTTGCCCTTCCATCAGATACGTCATCATGCTTTTGAGGCGCGGCCCATATTGCACCACATTGCTGGCTTCCGGTGGAAACGCGGCCTGCTTCGATGCGCCACACTGCTGACAGTGCTTGACCTCGACTTGATGTTCGGTGACCGACAGTTCCACGGCAGGCAGGTCGAACACTTGGCGGGCATAAACCCACTCAACAGGCTCATCCACTAGGGAAGCACCACAATCGGGACATGTCGACAATGGATAAACCGGCTGAAAATCTGGCTCATTCCTAAATTCCAGTGTCTGGCCCGGATGTTCGGCTTGACCGCCCGAGGGCTTATCACTGCGACGACGCAAGCTCTTGGTGCGCTTCCCAAAACCATCCCCAGAAGGCGGTTTACTGCTATTGCGACTGGTCTTGCTCACCTGCTCTTCCAGCTTATCGAGGCGCGCCGATTGCTGCTGCAATTGTTTCAATAGCTCACTCACCAACGCCACGACAGCCTCTTCGCCCTGAGCATACACGGCACGGATTTCGGCTTCACTCAACTCAACAGGAGGTGGTCGCTTTTTCAAGAGGCCATGCCTTAACGTCGCAACAAGTTGACCATACCGAATCTTTCAAACAACCTTGAAAAAATTTGGGTTTTGTTAAGCCTGAGTAGTTACAAGATAGGGTGATTTTGCGATCGCCATTGCACGCACTCCAACAACGCAGGAGTTAGCAACGACTCTCATACTTCTACCCGTCTTTCCCCGTCTCCCTCTTCTCTGACTTAAAATCAATATGTCCACAATGCTAGAGTCTGCTATGGCTGAGACTGACGCTACCTCTATTCGTCAAAGTGAGCTGCATGATCGCTTGGTCATTGATATTGAAACCACCGAAGAACTGGGCAATCTCGCCCACTTTCTTGTGGATGTTAGACATCATCAAGTCGAGGGATTTGTCTGTCGCAGCGGCTTTTTAGGACGCGATAAGACCCCCGTAATGTGGGTTCAGGTAGAATCAGTTGGCCAAGACAGTATTTTGGTGCGGCGCAGCGGTAGTACTATCACAGCCCGGTTTGATGCCGCACTTGTGATCGACGGGCAGGCAGTCTGGACTAATACCGGCAATAATGTGGGCCATTTGGCTGACTACTGCCTCAACTTGCAGACGGGAGCAATTACTCGCTACATCTTTACGGCCCCCGGATGGCAGGGTTTGAAGGAGGGTCTGTATAGCTTTGATCCGGCAGCCGTCGTGAGTGCGGGGCGCAAGCGTATGATGGTGCAACAAACCGCCTTAGAAAACGCGCCTCAATTTCTTCCGGGTGTTCAAGATCGGGTGGCTGGTGTATTGCAGCAGGATGTGGAACGTACTCGCGAGGATCTCCAAGGGGCTGTGGACGGCACGCGTGCGGTTGCAGAGGAAGTTCAACAACGCGCTCAAACATTGACCGAACAAGCGCGATCGCAAGTTGGTCAGCTTTTTGGTGAGGCCAAAAAACGCGGTCGACGCTTGCGCCATCAACTCAATGACAGCGTCGCCGATGTGACGGCTAATCTCCAAGACAAGGCTAAAGGGAAAGCCGAACAAATTCCTGGTACTACGATTGATGTTGAGTCGGAAGCGGTTTGGCCGGAGGAGGATGCAGAATCAACTCCCAAGGCGGATGAGGGACCCGCACAACCGAACTAGGATCGCTATGTGGAATTCGGAATTCAAAACTGCTTTCATGCAGACTTACTTTTCAGGCTTTTGGAAGAGGGACGCTATGGCTGCTGTCCAATACTAGTTTAGAGGTACTAGTTTAGAGGTTTGCGCATGGCTCATACTGAATCCGATTTAGCTACCCTCTAATTGAGAGACGCGACCTGTTGTGTCTCTACAGGTGTCATCTATTTTTCATGATGGGGGGTTAGCCATTCGGATTCGGTAGCATTTGCCGATCGCGGGGGGAATGCCCAATTCTGACAGCGCTTGGCTGGATATTGTGGCATGCTACCTCAGCGCAGATTGCTTATGAGCTAATTGAGCAATGTCGCGGAGTGTTGCTCACGTAACCGTAGAGCTTTCTGATAATCGCTCAAAGCTCCCTCCGAATCGTTGATAGCGGCCCGAGCTTGAGCACGACTGATGTAAGCTTCAACCAGGTTGGGGTTTAACTGAAGTGCTTTTGTAAAGTCACGTAATGCTGCCGCTGCATCCCCTACTTGATAATGGGCATTGCCACGATTGCTGTAGGCGGCTGCATAGTTGGGATCTTTCTGGATAGCTGCATCAAAGTCGATGATTGCAGCAGCGTATTCGCCAGCTTGGCAACGTAGGAGGCCACGATTGTTATAGGTACGGGCTTTGTCAGGGTCAATTGACAGTGCGGTTGTGTAATCTTCGATCGCACCATTCCTATCGCCTAACTCAGCGCGCAATGTCCCTCGGTTGTTGTAGATTTCAGCGAGTTGGGTCGGAGGAGATGTTGTCGTTTTTTCGTAGGTCACCGTTACACCCGAAGTCGTTGGCGGATCCGCGGCATCCCCTGATTCCCCTGATCCAAGCTCTGACCAGTCTGATGTCAGCGCCATCACCTGCTGATAGTCCGCCACGGCCCCTGCGGTATCGCCAAGCTTGTGTCGTAGCATGCCGCGATTACTATAAGCTTCAATCAGACCTGGATTAAGCTCAATTGCCTGATTAAGATCGGCGATCGCCTGATAGAGGTTGCCTAAACTCATATAAGCCAACCCGCGACTGTGATAAGCGTCGGCCAACTCCGGATTATTGGTAAGAGCTTCGGTAAAGTCGGCAATTGCGGCTTGGTAGTCCAGTGCCTGGAGATAAGCACATCCGCGCCAGAGATACAGCTTGGCAAACTTGGGTGCGTATTCAATGCCCTGATTTAAGTCACTAATCGCTGCTCGATAACATCCTTGAGCTAGATAGGTGAGCCCTCGACTACCGTAGGCTTTCGGTGAATCGGGCTGAATCTGCAGGGCCGCTTCAAAATCAGCCATCGCAGCCACATAGTCACCCTGCTGACGATATAAGTTACCGCGATTAAGGTAAGCATTTACATAAAGCGGATTGAGCTGAACCGCTTCAGTAAAGTCCGCGATCGCTTCGTCCAGTCGGTCCAGATCACTCAGCGCACAAGCCCGATTGTAATAGGCTTTACTGTACGTCGGCTCCAGACGCAAAACCTGATCAAATAGAACCACGGCCTCGGATAATTCTCCTCGGCGGGCCCTATCAATGGCTTCATTTAGCAGCGTTTTCCATTGCATGGTAGACTCCAGCTTCCCAGTGCATTACTCCTGCTATCTACGCATCTCAACGAGTGACGTCGATGCAAATCTCAAAAGTTGCACCCGCTTTGTAAGAATCCACCGATAGTGATTTTAACTAACACAGTAAAAATTGTATAGTACAGCCCCAATACATCTTCTGACAAGTCAGACGCACAGCATCCGGGAAATCACAAATTTCAGCGCTTTTACTTAACTCGGGGAACATTCATAACTAAACTGATGTCAAGTTTAGCCCCTCAGCAGATTGTGGATGCAGCCTAACAGAGAGAATTCACTGAATCTTCATTCGCCATCACACGTTTTTTGTTGAAGTTTCAAGAAAGCATGGGCAGCATTACGGTCCTACGACTAAACGCCGAGCCGCTTGATTATGGCTTGTGATTAGTCTAGGTAAATCCAGCGTTGTAAGGTCACCATTCTTGACTACACAGCGCCCATTGATAAAGCTAAAATCAACTTTCTCAATTGAACAAAACAGGAGCGCAGCTACGGGATCATGGAGGGCTCCAGCCATCGTCGGACGATCAAGGTTGATCGCAATGAAATCGGCAGCCATGCCGGGAGCCAACATACCAATATCATCACGACCTAAAACCCGAGCTCCCCCTTTGGTCGCGATCGCCAGTGCTTCCCTTGCTGTTAAGGCTGCTGGATCTTCATCTCGGACCCGCGCTGCCAGCATCGCCATGCGAGCTTCTTGCAGTAAATTGCCGGAGTCATTCGACGCGGAGCCATCCACTCCGAGTCCTACAGGCACATGATGGGCCAGCATTTTACGAATCGGTGCGATACCACTCGCCAAACGCATATTACTGCAAGGGCAGTGAGCAATGCCCGTACCAGTTTTGCCAAACTTGGCAATCGAGCTATCGGTGAGTTTGACACAATGGGCATGCCAAACATCTTCACCCAACCATCCCAAAGACTCGGCGTACTCGCCAGGAATTTGACCAAATTTTTCCAGGCTGTACTTCACATCGGTATTATTTTCGGCCAGGTGCGTGTGTAGCCGTACGCTATTGTAGGAGCGCGCCATGGCTGCCGATTCTCGCATCAGGTCTTGGGTGACTGTAAAAGGAGAACACGGCGCTAGTGTAATCCGCAGCATAGCGTAGCGATCGCTATCGTGATACTGCTCGATCAGTCGCTGCGAGTCTTTTAGAACAAAATCCTCCTGCTCAACAAGATGATCAGGCGGTAGTCCTCCTTGACTCTCCCCAATCGTCATGCTGCCGCGACTAGCATGAAACCGGAGGCCAATCGCCTGCACGGCCCGGATCTCATCATCCAAGGTGCAATCATTGGGGTAAAGATAGTGATGATCGCTGGCCGTCGTACACCCTGAGAGAATCAGCTCTGCTGCTGCCATCTGCACACTGGTGTAGAACATTTCGGCAGTCAGATTAGACCACACGGGATATAGATTTTGCAGCCAGTGAAAGAGTTCTTTATCCTGGGCTGGCGGATAGGCACGGGTCAACGTTTGAAAAAAGTGGTGGTGGGTGTTGACGAGACCTGGGAGCACAACGTGGCGATCGCCCAAATCCAACACCTCGTCCGCTGTATCCGGCAATGCCGCCGTTGTGCCGACTTGCTCAATGACGTTGTCGCGAACAAACAGGGCTCCTCGACGGATCTCGTTTTGCGCATCGTCAAAAGTCGCCAAGGTGTGAATATTCTTTACCAGCAGCGTCGCCACAGAGTTTCTCCTGAGTGTTGAATAGTATCGCGCAGACTAAGGTACATACTTGCTGTTGCATCTTATCCCCACACGAAGCTTGCCGAGCGACAATTTTGCTACCCCCTCAAGCTTTTTCCAAGCACATCCTGGAACTCATAACAGACCTGCTTACAACCAGTAAGTAGGTGAACACAATTAATTGGAGTTGTAGGTTGTGGTTGAGGAACGAAACCCAACGCTGGAATCCACAATAGACCTGCTTACACCCAGTAAACAGGATCCGCCACGGCATCTGCTGTCGCGTGGGTCAAAACCCCACCCGTCTATCAGAACACTCTACCCGTCGTGATACGATCCACGGCACCCCACCTGAAAACCCCGCCTTGCTTTTACCGTCAGGAGTTTCGCACCAGCGTCATAGGACGTCGTTTCCATGCATGGATTTCACGATAAGTCACCAGTGTTAAGGAGTCGCGGCCCAATACACTCCCCTTCACCCTGGTTACCAGCTACCGTTCACAGGTACAAGTTGATGTTAAGCCAACTCCTTAGTCCTGCTGGTGGGAAAACTGGTAAGCACCAAAATATGCCAGCACGATCGCAACCACCAGCAGCATCGGGAAGCTATACCAGGGAAATTGAGCCAGCGGTTGATAGGCGGCCGCTCTCAGTCCCACCGTTGTGTAAGTTAGCGGTAAGAGATACACAATCACTTTCAATGCCATGGGCAGCGTACTGGGGTCAAAAAAGGTCGCGCCCAAAAAAGACATCGGCACAATTAGGAAGTTGTTGAATAGTCCCACGCTCTCCAGGGACTTGACGTTTAATCCGACAATCACGCCTAACCCGGCAAACACGGCACAATTCAGCACCAACAGCCCCAAAAATAAGGGATTCAGAAAGCTCCAGATTTTGCCGGTGAAGAGAACCGCAACCAGAATCACAGAAGCTGCCGTCATCATGCCGCGAACGATACCGGCCAGCATCTTGCCCAGGTGTAGCGCTAGGGGATGCACGGGGTATAGCAGCATCTCTTCAAAGGTTTTGGTGAAGAGGCGATCGCCACAAATGGAAAACGTTGTACCACCAAAGCTAATCACCATGGACGACAAGGCCACCATCCCCGGCAAAATAAATTCCAGGTAGCTGTCACCCGCCACTGGCGCACTAATCTGATCCAGAGAGCTTCCTAACCCAAGCCCAAATGCCAAGATATAAATGAGGGGTGATACAAGACCCGACGCGGCAACTTGAGGAATCCGTACCCTCAAATCCAGCCAATCGCCCCAAAAAACAGTCAAGCTATCGCCGATGAGCGTTTTGATAGGCAAACGAGGAGCAAAACGGCGAATTTTGAGGGGAAGTTCAGCAGCCACAATAAATTGTCAAGTAGAAAAGTTTACAGTTATTTACACGTTGCTTTCACTTTACCTTGAGTCGCTACACAGTGTCATGGTTATACTGATTTGCGAGTGTAGTACATTTGCTTTAAGCAGCATCTGGGGTATCCACACATGGCAAAGTCACGCTCGATCTTTGTGTGCAGTAGTTGTGGGGCAGAATCTTCGCAGTACTTTGGGCGGTGCTCCGTATGCGGTAGCTGGAACACCTTAGTCGAGCAAACACCGACAGCTTCGACCCCAACCACATCTGTGGGAGGTCTGCGGGGGCGATCGCGCACGTCTTCCCAGTCTTCCCAAAAACAGGAACCCCGTCTTGCGCTCACCCTCAACCAAATCGAAAATCGGCCCCAGCCCCGCCGCCCCTCGGGCTATCGCGAACTCGATCGCGTTTTAGGTGGTGGTATCGTTCCTGGGTCACTTGTCTTGGTAGGGGGCGATCCCGGTATCGGTAAATCCACTTTGTTGCTACAAGTGGCCAACTATCTGGGCACCCAAACTCGTGTGCTTTACGTTTGTGCTGAAGAGTCGGGTCAACAAGTCAAGTTGCGATCGCAACGCTTGGGCATCGGGCGTGAGCCATCTTGTGAGCCATCTGTAGAACCATCCAAGGAACCCCAGCCTACCGCCAGTCCCAAAAAGCAGGGGGGTAACCGGTCAGCCCAAGAGGATGCTCAAAACAATCTCTATCTGCTACCAGAGATTGACCTCGAAACGATCTTGATGGAATTAGAGTCCCTGCGTCCCACCGTCGCTGTTGTGGATAGTATTCAGGCTCTCTATTATGGGGCGTTGACCTCGGCTCCTGGTTCCGTCTCGCAGGTGCGAGAGTGTACGTCAGCCCTCATGCAGGTCGCCAAACGTGAAGACATCACCCTGTTTATCGTGGGTCATGTCACTAAAGAGGGGGCGATCGCCGGTCCGAAAGTACTGGAACACTTGGTCGATACGGTCTTGTATTTCGAGGGCGATCGCTTTGCGAGCCATCGTCTATTGCGATCCGTCAAAAATCGTTTTGGCGCGACCCATGAGCTAGGCATCTTTGAGATGGTCGAGCGAGGACTGCAAGAAGTGCGCAATCCGTCAGCGCTATTCCTGGGCAATCGTGACGAGGCTGTACCGGGTATTGCTACTATCGTTGCCTGTGAAGGCACACGTCCTCTAGTGGTCGAACTGCAGTCGCTGGTAAGTCCTACTAGTTACAGTTCACCCCGTCGATCTACAACCGGCATTGAGTTTAATCGCCTGCTGCAAATTTTGGCCGTGCTGGAAAAACGAGTCGGTATTCCCCTCTCCAAATTGGATGCTTATGTGGCGTCTTCAGGGGGATTAAATGTGGGTGAACCGGCGGCTGATTTAGGGATTGCGATCGCCGTCGCAGCTAGCTTTCGCGATCGCGTGGTCGATCCTTACACCGTCATTTTGGGTGAGGTCGGTTTAGGGGGACAGGTGCGGCCTGTATCGCAACTTGAATTGCGCTTAAAAGAGGCCGCTAAACTAGGGTTCCAGCGCGCGATCGTCCCCAAAGGCCAGGGAGGTGTCGACACCTCTTTAGATATCGCACCTGTGGCCCGTGTGATGGACGCAATCGCATTGGGGCTCGGAGGCAGTTCTTAGGTGATTTCTGTTTTAGGCAAGATCTCGATATCTATCCAAGAGCCGTAAAACGAGAGCAATTACTTGGGTTGAATCCTTTCAGTGAATTCTTTAATCTGTTGTACCGCAGGCTCATCCTCCCAAATTTTCATGGCCTGAGATATCACCACAAATAACAATGCAAGGGCCGCTGCTAGCTTGGCATAGGCCCAAAGATTCAGAATGAACTTATTAGCGTAGACGCGCATTTCCAATTCCCTCCAAGAGACAACACGCGGTGAGGAATTGAGACTGATAATGAGCAAGAAATCGGACTAAGACAGCAAAAATTGTGGTCTTAGCCGGGTAGATGGAGATAGTTATAGTGCTTTGCGGATCGGGCTCCGTAGAGTTGCCCGTGGCAAAGTCTCAATTCACACCGCTATTGGTAGCTTTCCCCTGCTGTCTAGGGAGTATTTTTAACTCCATACTTCACTTTATCGAACTTTCACCCCATTAGTCGATTGCGTGAAGGATTTCTATGCGCAGCATGATATTTCTTAAATAGCTACCCACTAGAAGCAAAAGATCTTTCCGAAGCCGTGTCAGCTGAGTGATAAGTAAGTGAATAGACGCAAATTAAGTCAATCCTTAAAGAAGGCTGCAACGTTGTTTCCATAAAATTACAGAGTTATCCCAAGTTGCGCTTTTCAATTCTTGATTTTGGGATATCAACTTGAATGGATACCCATCACACAGATGAAATAAGCTGGCTGCTTGTGGGCGAAGCTTCCCTATTCTCTGAGGGGAAAATGGGAGGGGTTTTCACAGTCACTGTCCCCTGAACCAACTGTCCTACGTTCAGTCGATCGCGTGTATCAGTTCGAGCGTAGAGTGTTGTCCCGGTGGCTGTCGTGAGGGTGTAGCGATATTCGCGACCCAAAAACTGGCGATCGCGCACTACGAGTTCTCCTGCTGGATCAGGACGGAGGGCTAATTCCTCTTGGCGTACCATTAACTCACCCGCTCCAGAGGTCTCTCCAGGCTCGACAGGAAAGGTGCCTAACAAAGTGTGCCAACGACCTCCCTGACGTTCTGCGGGCAGGAAATTAGCCTGGGTTACAAATCCTGCAACAAACCGTGAGCAGGGCCGACAATAAATCGCTTCTGGCGTGTCGACTTGTTCAATTCGCCCGTGGCGCATCACGGCAACACAATCGGCAATGGACAGGGCTTCTTCCTGATCGTGCGTGACAAATATGCCCGATGTGCCGACGCTTTTGAGAATTTCGCGAACTTCTTGGCGCAGATACAGACGCACCTGAACATCTAAGTTACTGAAGGGTTCATCCAACAAAATCAGGGAGGGTCGGGGTGCGATCGCTCGTGCCAAGGCCACACGCTGTTGTTGACCACCTGATAACTCATGGGGAAACCGTTTCTCAAAGCCTGTCAGACCGACGAGAGCGATCGCTCGTTGCGCTTCTTCGCGGATATGTTCACCTGTCAGTTGACGCTGAGCTGCCTGAGACTTTAACCCAAAGGCCACATTATCTATGACTGATAGATGCGGAAAAAGGGCATAGTCTTGAAAAACAACCCCCACATCCCGTCGCTCTGGAGGAATCCACCGACGCTCACCACACACGCATTTGCCAGCCAACTGAATGGCCCCTTCCTGAGGCCGCTCAAAACCTGCAATCAGTCTGAGTAAGGTGGTCTTGCCACAGCCGGATGGTCCTAAAAGTCCCAACAAGTCACCGGTCTGTAGACTCAGGCTAACCCCATCAATGGCTGGATGCGCTTGGCCACTGAACTGTTTATAGAGTGAGTTCAGATGGAGGATAACAGGTGGAACTTCGGGCATAGCTCAGTGCAATCAGGATCGTGTTTATTGAAAATAACATTCAATAATTTATACGATACCTTGTTCTTCTGTGATTACCTACGGCCTTTGCTGTCCTCGCACATTACTAGCGATTGCTTGAATTATTGAAGGAGTGACTCCGTTGAATCCGGGGAATCCTGATTGGGTTGTGATACCCGATGTTCCTATCTTAATTGCCACAACTGCTATTTGTGTAAGTAGACGAGATAACCCCTGCGATCGCCCCAACACGGCTGCATTCGTCGCCATTGTTATACTGCGAGCGTTATTGATCGTTGCAGCCCCACTCATGCCCAAATGGTTTAATACCGCTGGACCTTGCCAGTCCGAGATCCACTACATGCTGCCGCCCACAATTCGCTTTCCCAGCATTAAGACATTGATCGAACAACGCGGGTATTTCGTTATCCATGCGCCTCGGCAGACGGGTAAAACCACCGCCATGCTAGCGCTGGCCCAAGAACTGACTGCCAGCGATCGCTACACCGCTATCATGGTTTCTACGGAAGTTGGGCAACCCTTCAGCCATGATCCTGATAAAGCCGCCACCAACATTCTCGAATCCTGGCGACAAGCAGCTAG
>JBCBTQ010000202.1:0-10627 GCA_039818605.1 Cyanobacteria bacterium J06639_14
AAACTATTCTGATTGTCGGCAGTGGGCTGACCAGCGGGCATCTAGCCGTTGGAGCCGTAAAGCGGGGCGCCAAAGTCTTGATGATGGCGCGGCGCACCTTCCAAGAAAAGCTGTTTGATGCCGCCCCCGGTTGGCTAGGACCAAAGTACCTGAAAGGGTTCCAGGCTGAGCCAGATATGCAGGTTCGTTGGCAGATGGTGCAGCATGCTCGCAATGGTGGGTCGCTAACACCTGCCATGATGACCCGCTTGCGGAAATTGGAACGCCAGGGGCAAGTCACTTTTTATGAGCACTGCCAGGTTGCCGCTGCTCACTGGAAAGATAACGCCTGGAAAGTTTGCTGCGACAACCATTCAGTGCATACCTGCATGGCTCACCAACCCATTCATCGCATTTGGTTAGCAACGGGAACATCGCTCGATATCAAGGCGCATCCCCTTCTAAAGGGTGTGTTGGAAAAGTATCCCATTGCAACCGTCAACGGTCTGCCCGCTTTAGATGAATATCTGCGCTGGCCAGACTGTGGACTCTTCTTGATGGGACCTTGGGCTGCTCTGAGAATCGGGCCAGTTGCCCGGAATTTGTTTGGCGGCAAGTTGGCTGCTAACCGCATTGTGCCTGCCCTGACCAAGGCCAGTCTGTCTTCTGCTTAAGACTTTGATGATCCTTGGAAGCCCAGTCCATGCCCCATAATGAAGTCATGACTCCCTTGCTTTATTTGTGAACAACTCCAAATCCAAAGATGTATGCCAGGTTCGGTGTTTCAATACCGAGTTAGTTGCTCATATCCAAAACACGCTGCCCAGTGAAGACACTCTGGAAACAGCCCAAATTATCTTTGGAGCCTTAGCTGATCGCTCACGACTGAAAATTCTGTATGCCCTGAGCCACGATCAAGAACTCTGCGTCTGCGATATTGCCACCCTGCTAGAAGTGAAAGTCGCGACGGCCTCCCATCACCTCCGCAAACTGCGGGATTTGAAGATTCTCAAATACCGAAATGACGGCAAGCTCGCCTACTACTCATTGCGCGATCGACGGGTATCCGAAATTCTCAACCATTCACTAAGACAGTTAGTGGATTAAGGACTTTATCGCTCTTTTGTCAAAGTCGCCAGAATAATATTTGAAGCGACCATTTCTCGTTCTTCATGGCCTGTCAATTAGAGCGATTGCTAACGAGAAATCAGCGTTTCAGATTTTGTCTCGCTAGAGTGACAAAAGAGCGTTAGGAATGAGAGGGTTCATAACGGCGAAGTTCAACGGCGGCAGTAACTTTGAATTTTGATCAACTGCTCATGCCCCGCCGTTGCAACGCAGTGTTAGCTGGGGGGTGGCAACAATCTTACAAAACCCTCCTGCTCAAAGTGACGGTCAGTTGTTAGTGCATCAGTTATGCCACGTTGGCGCATCAAAACAAAGCTGACTGCATCGCATAAAGAATAAGTTTTGTCTTCTCGCTGTACCAAAAGTTCCATGGCCTTTCGGTGTAGTTGTTCATCAACCCATATCGTTTCAATATCTGGATTATCGACCAAGTCCACTACAAACGCCAGTACCTGGGGTCGAGGAAAACGACGAGCCACAGCAAGAGCAACCAACTCGGCTAGAACATGGCTGTGCGTCAATAATCTATCGCCAGCATCATGGATTAATTGAACTGCTTTAGCGTGTTGAAGCTCATCCCGGTGGAGGTAGCATAATAAGCCTGATGTGTCTAAAAGCACTGCTAAAACTGACCTCTAGTAATCATCTGCGTAGGCTTTTGCGAGGTCAGCATCAATCTGGTCATTGTCTATATCTGTGGCATAGCCTAGACTGGCTGCACCAGCATGACTCCTGAACTTGCTCCGTGCCTGTGCTTGAAGCTCTGGTGAAAGTAAAATATTGCTCACAAGGCTACTCTGTCTGCTTAGGAGCGTCACAATCCACTCCGTTATAGAGATTCCTACGGCACTAGACTTGCGCTGTAGGTCTGCATAAACTTCATCGCTGATTTCCAGGGTTAATTGCTGGCTCATACGCGTTAGGCAATCTAGGCTACGTACTGCCAATTATAGCCTGCGTTTTGAGTGGCAAACAGAGCATCCATGACGCATTGCATCGCTTCATGAAGCTAACTAACAGAGAAGCTAAACAACTGCTTACAAAATTATTGCTGCTCACCGACTGCACCAAAATGGTGCAAATACTGCACCATTTTGGTGTTTGTGTGCATACTGTAAACAGCAGCAGGTTATTTTGCCCAATCAAATCCTAAACACCAAATCTGACATCAACCTAAACACCAAATCTGACATCAACCTAAACACCAAATCTGACACCAACCCTAATGAGCAAATTGATGAAGGATGTAGGGGAAGGCTCTGCTGCTAAAGCCAAAAGCACATCCGCCACCAAAGCAAGAGGTGGGAAACGATTATCCATCAGCTTGTCTGATGAAGTTGCTCATCTGCTTGAGTTTCTTGCTCAATCACAAAACATTACTCAGAATGAAGCTCTTCGCAGGGCTATCGCAACGGAAGCATATCTTTTAGAAGAGAGGCTGAAAGGCACAAAGATTCTGCTCCAGAAATCTGACAAGGAGATTCGAGAAGCATTGTTTAGGTGATTTAAGCTGAGGTGGCTCCTGTAAAACATTGGAGTCCTTGATGTCTGATGAACCTTACAGCTGTAGCATTGCAGCCCCTTTTATTCGCCGAGAAGTAGAACAATTTCGCCTAATACAGGAGAAGTTAGAGTCTGATATCTCTCTAAATGGCGACTTGAATATCTCTGACTATGTGTATGATATTCCTCCAGCTCAAGAAACTGTCCAAGATATTTCAGCTTGGACAGAAAAGCGGCGAGAAACAACACGAACAAAACTAGTTTTATGGCTGGTCAAGATTCTTAGTTGTTCTTTGCTAGTTACCTTTGCTCTGACAGGAATGGCTACGTTCAGTCCTCGCGCTGACAAAGAGCTAATCAGAGATTTAGTTCCACAGCTTATTACAACCCAAGTGACTCTACTTGGTGTAGCTTTTGGGTTCTATTTTAGTAACAAAAAGGGCTAGCTTTTGGGGTTTTAATTTGACAAGCATCTAACAGATTAGCCAGGTATGAATCCATACCTGGCTTTTTCTCTTGGAATATTACATTTGGAAAGTTCAAATTATGAAGGCTTACAAAAGATAAGCTCCGATTACAACACCCACCAATGACTTAGACAGCTAACGCTAGAGTTCAGCGGCCTGAAAAAGTGGCAACATTACGCCCAGACCCATGACTCTGGTAGTTCTCGTTCTAGCGCATATATGTGCCGGATGATCTGGCCCTCATGCATGACTTCGTGTTCTGCTAGTGTTGCCAGAAGGTCAGACCTCTCATCGTTCCAATCGGAGACAGTCCGAATGGCGAGCTCGACCGCTGAGCTGGAGGTTTTAAGCTTTTCCCGAAAATCGGCAGCACCGAAGGCCTGCATGGAGCAACCGAATCCAGCCCACGAACCTTGCTCGATGGCGCGAGCGTAGCTTTCCCGCGCGCCGACGACACACCATAGGTGTTCCGCAAGTGACTTGTGTTTGGGAACGTCGATCTTTTGATTCACTAGATCATCGTCTAATGTCTCAGCCAGATCGGAGTAAGCCTGGAAGCGGCTTAGTAGCTTGCTTGCTAATAATTTGTTCGTGCATGGTTGTCTCCTTGCCGCCTAACTATTACTTAGAGGGAAAGTTTCCACCTAAGATCCCCACACGGGTAAAAAGGTGGAAATATTTCAGCCTAAGATCCTGATTTGGGCGTTTAGGTGGAAATATTTCAGCCTAATACCCCTATATGGGTGATTAGGTAGACGAGATCAGTATAATCATCCCTCCGTTGCACGCCTGGAATTGCTTAGGGTTTGTTTATCATCCTTGCTGGTGGTCTACCCAATGCAATCTTGACTCCGGAAGAAGTCCGGGCCGTGATCCAGCAAATGTCGGGAGTCCATCAATTGATTGTGCAATTGCTCTACGGTAGTGGCTTGCGCTTGCGGGAGGCAATGCAGATCCGCATTACTGTCGATGCCAGCGAACGGCTCCATCTGTTTGGTCAATCACCCTAATCCCCACCGCTGCTAGTTGGTCGCGAATATCATCCGCTGCGGCAAAGTTGCGTCGTTGCCGGGTCGCCTGGTGCTGCTGGATCAGGTCTACGATCGCAGCCTTCAAGACAAGTCTCAATCCTGAAGCGCTAATCTTTCCCCGCCATAACCGCTCCTCGCTGGATTTCACAAAAACATTCAAATGAGCATCATAATGATTTATCCTTTATTCAAATATTCATTTGAACGTTTGGGTGAAAGCAATGGCCGATCACTGCTGTCAGCACAAAGAAGCAGCTCTGGTAAAGCTGAAACAACGGCAAGCTAGAGTGCTTTGGATAGTTTTGACGATCAACCTGGCAATGTTTGTGGTGGAGTTTGGAGCGGGGTTACGGGCAGAATCCCTCTCGCTGACGGGGGATTCTCTCGATATGTTGGGAGACGCTTTGGTCTACGGCACCAGCCTCTATGTGATTCATCGCAGCAGCAAAGCCCAGGCGGGAGCTGCTCTGTTAAAGGGCGTGATTATGTTTGGCTTTGCGATCGCAGTCTTCGCTCGGGCCATTTACCAATTTGTGGCAGGGGCTGCACCGACAGCAGAAATTATGGGATTTGTGGGCTTGCTGGCGCTGGTGGCTAACCTGATATGCCTGTTGCTGCTCACCCGCCATCGCCAAGACAACTTGAACATGTCGTCCGTCTGGCTCTGCTCTCGCAACGACATTATTGCCAATACGTCAGTTTTGCTAGCAGCAGTGCTGGTCTTGCTGACCCAATCCCCCGTACCAGATTTATTGGTGGGTTTGCTACTCACCGTCGTTTTCGCCCGATCTGCTGGAACTGTCTTGTCGCAATCCTGGCGTGCGATCGCATAAACAGGATGTTTCCGTAGCTAAGGAGAAACCCGGTCTCTATAGAAAAACAGCAAATGGCTACTGCTTTCATGCCAGAGACCGGGTTTCTGGATGCGAGAAAGGCAAGCATAACCACTACTGCCTGCCAAGAACTTAGCTGTGACAAGTACAGCCCGTGTGACCACAACCAGATGATCCCTCAGGATGGCTGTTAGCACAGGCTTCGCTGCAATAATACTGCCCTTCTTTTTCAAGGGCATCACTGGTGTCAACAATGCACAGGCAAGAATCACAGGCACATTTCATTTGGGTAACAGTCGTCATAGCAGTCTCCTAAAACGGTAGAATGGAACAAATCTCTGAACACTTATTCAGATATCACAATAACACTTGAATGCTTGTTCAGGTATTAGGATCAGAAAATCTTTGGCTTTGGCTGGGGCTGCTGAGCGATCGCTAAAGGTATCGCTACTACTGGATATTGACTAATTGATGTCACGTTCTGAAGACAAGACTTTGCAGGCAATGGAGATGGAGAAGGATGCCCCAGTCAGTGGGATTCTGAGTGTTGAGAAGGCCCAACGGATGGCTGAGTTTTTTGGCGTGTTAGGCGATCCGAATCGCTGGCGGATTCTGTCAGCACTCGCATCCCAGGAATTGCCCGTAGGAGAACTGGCCGAGGCAGTCGAGATGAGTGAATCAGCTGTTTCCCATCAATTAAGAGTGCTGCGAACCATGCGGCTAGTCAGCTACCGCAAGCGGGGACGCAATGTTTACTACTGCTTGAAAGATAAGCACATCTTTAATCTTTATCAGGAAGCCTCAGAGCATCTAGATGAACCCGACGATGATGGCTAATTTAGCGACCTACAAACAAGAGCACTCAAACCTGCAAACAGAGCAATTTTGAACCAGGATTCAGTGACAATATGTGCTGCCAACAGCCTGAAAACAAGGCTGCCGCTTGACAAGATGGCATCTACTCACCTGGGTAATAGGGGCTTCAAGGCCAGACAGTGAGGGCGAAATTCTTCGTTTAGTTGCTCCCGTAGTGGCGCAGGTCTACATTTGCTTTAAGAACCGTAGTCTTAATCTTAAAGATACTTACGGAAACCTACTTACATGAGCTAATCTGCTTCTTAATGGCATCAAAGCTCTTAAAGCACTACCTAGAACCGTCGCTCAATCATTTCTGATGCTAGATGCTGAACGTCTACTTGAATTTGCCAACCAGTTGTTTGCCGCTCAGACGGGAGATACGCTGAATAACGTGCAAAGGCGTGTGCTCTCGGAAGCGTTGATCACTAGGTTTAAGTCCAAAACCTACGATCAAATCGCGGCTGAAACGGGGTATTCCGGGGCATACATCAGAAACATTATTGCCCGGAGTCTTTGGCAATCATTCTCAGAGATCCTTGAGGAAAAGGTCACTCGACGGAATATTCGAACGTTGCTGCTGGAGCAGTCTAAAGCTGACGATACGGGGTTGTTACCTGAGGCGGAAGTTTCGCTTGAGTCTGAGGCAGCCGCAGAAGGCATGGTAGAAACTGGCGCTGATGATAACACCAGTCCTCAGCAGCTTAGCTCATCTGCCCCCTGGATTCTTGTTGTTGACGATCAACCCCACAATCTAGAGTTGCTAACCCACATTTTGGAAGAGGAGGGATACCAAGTTTGGTCTGCCACAAACGGGGCGGATGCCCTAAAACTGGTTGTGATGGCGCGCCCCAACTTGATTTTGCTCGATGTCAACATGCCTGGAATGACTGGGTATGAAGTTTGTCAGCAGCTCAAAGCCGATCCTCAAACGCAATTCATCCCGGTTATTTTTATCAGTGCCCTGGATGAGTCGTGGGATAAGGTGCAAGCCTTTTCTGTGGGTGGCGTTGACTACATTACCAAACCGTTTAACACCCTAGAAACCCTGATACGAATCGATCATCAGATCCAAATCGGAGCCACCCAGGCCCAGCTATCCGGCCTGGGTGATCAAACCTCAAAGACAGACCCCTCGCAACCCCCCTCTCCACCTACAGCGACCCTTCAGGATGCGTCTATGGACGAGCAGTCGGCTGCCAAAGCATCCATCATGCTAGTGGATGATGATCCTAAAAATCTATCGTTGTTGGCCGATTTACTGAAAGAAGAGGCGTATGACATCTGGCAAGCCACGACTGGCGCTGAGGTTTTGAAATTTGCCCCGACGCTTTTGCCGGATCTGATTCTCTTGGATATTAACCTGCCTGATATGAGTGGGTATAACGTTTGTCAGCAGCTAAGGGAGAACGAGCAGACTAAACTCATCCCGGTTATTTTTGTGAGTGCGCTAGATGCAACTTGGGATAAATTGAAAGGATTTGCGGCAGGAGGCAATGACTATGTGACTAAACCACTGCAGATTTTGGAGCTAGTCTGTCGAATCCGCAATCAGCTTCGACTTAGGCAACTTCGAGCTCAATTATCAGGGTGGAATGCTCAGAGCACTGATTAGCACAGCGCTAAGTGGAAGTGTGCTCAGTTGACTCATGCAATCACTGTCGTCTATTGCCTGAGCGGTGTGTGTGTGTTCTCCCATGCTGCTTTTATGTCTTATGCGTACTCAAACATCTCGTTCATCCACACACCAACAGTGGCCGCTTCAGAAAGTATTAATTGTGCCATTTGTCGCTCAGATCATCGTTGCAGTGGGTTTAACAGGTTATCTGGGCATTCGCAATGGTCAAAAAGCAGTGCGAGATTTGGCACAGCAATTAATGGCAGATGTGTCAAGTCAAGTTGAACAAAAACTAAATAGCCATCTCGAACTCCCTCACCTCGTCAACCAAACGAATGCCAATGCGATCGCCTTGGGTGTTCTCAATATTGATTGGGAAAATAGAGAAACCTTTGCCCGGCATTTTGTGCAACAACTCCAGCAGTTTGACGAGATTAGCTGGTTAACGCTGGCCACTGAAGAACCTAATTTCGTTGATGCTGCTCGCAAAGAAGATTTCTATCAATTCACTTGGTGGGAATCGGCACAACAGTCTGAGGGCACGGTTGATTTTCTTGCTACAGCACAAGCAGAAGACATTGAAGTTATAGGAAGGAGTGCCAGCCCTCAATACGATCACCGCAAACGATCTTGGTATCAGCAAGCACGCTCTGGACACTTAACCGATTTTTGGTCAGATATTTACACGACTGTTAAACCGCAACGGTTGGTCATCAAAGGTGGCAAGATTCTTTACAGTACCGATAAAACGTTCCTAGGTATTATCTCTGCAAACCTCAGTCTTAATCAAATCAGCGATTTTCTCAAAACATTGAGAATTAGTGAAAATGGCCGCGTTTTGATTATTGAGCAAGATGGGTTGGTGGTGGCAACGTCTGCCGACGAACAACCGTTTCGCGTCGATGCCAACGAAGAAGAATTGAAACGGATTAAAGCGACGGAACTGGAAGATCCTCTGGTAAAAGCCAGTGCTCACTATTTAAAGGAGCAATTTGGCCAGCTTGACGAGATCAGAACAGAACAACAATTACAGTTTTCTTTTTGGGGAGAGCAGCAATACGTCCGCATCTCTCCCTACACGGATGAACGGGGCATTGATTGGCTGATTGTCACGGTTGTTCCCGAACGGGATTTCATGGCACAAATTTATGCCAACACGCGCAACACGATCTGGCTAATGCTGCTCTCCTTGGGAGGAGCGGTTGGCATGGGACTTTACACCTCGCGTTGGATTGCTCGACCGATTTTACGGTTGGTTCAATCGTCACAAGCCATGTCCCAAGGAGACCTAGACCAAAAAGTGCCCGCAGGCAACATTGCCGAACTGAATGCTTTAGGCCAAGCCTTCAACGGTATGGCAGTTCAACTGAAATCAGACTTTGTCAATCTCGACCGGCGCGTGCGCGAACGGACCTTATCACTGCAAGAGCGCACTGCTGAACTTGAAGTTGCTAAAGAACAAGCAGAGTTTGCTAACCAGGCTAAAAGCCAGTTTTTAGCCAATATGAGCCATGAGCTCCGCACCCCACTCAATGGCATTTTGGGATATACCCAGATATTGGAGCGATCGCCCGCTTTGCCCGACACCATTCAACAACCCGTTAAAGTCATCCATAAATGCGGCACTCATTTGTTGGATTTGATCAACGACATTTTGGATTTGTCGAGGATTGAGGCCGGGAAACTGGAGCTGAATCCTAAAGCGATTCATCTATTGTCTTGTTTACAGAGTGTGGTGCAGGTCTGTCGGGTGCGAGCGGCTCAACGGGGTTTGGAATTTGTCTATCAGGTTGAATCGCCTTTGCCAGAAGGGGTTTATCTAGATGAACAGCGATTTCGCCAGGTGCTCTTCAACTTATTAGGCAATGCGATCAAGTTTACCGGCCAGGGCACGGTGACGCTGCGAGTATCGGCGACGCCTGCTGTCGGTAACCCTAAGATCAGCTGCCTCCGCTTTTCGGTGGAAGACACCGGCATCGGGATTGCAGATGCGGATATCGATCAGCTGTTCACCGCCTTTAAGCAGGTGGGCGATCGCCCAAAATACTCTGAAGGCACAGGGTTAGGGCTGGCCATTAGCCAGACGATTGTGCGGCTGATGGGTTCTGAGATTCGGGTACAGAGTGAGTTGAATCAGGGCAGCCAATTTAGCTTTGAGATTGCCGTGCCCGTGGCATCAGAGCAGGAAATTCCCCACGCTAGCACCCTTGACCCTGACATTATGGGCTACGCAGGAAAACGGCGTCGGCTGTTAGTCGTAGATGATCGCGAAGACAATCGTAGTGTTTTAATAAATGTCTTAAAGCCGCTTGGGTTTGAGATTGCCGAAGCGGATGATGGTCAGCAAGCCCTTGAGCAGCTTCAGCATCAATCGTTTGATTTGGTGATTATGGATTTGGCCATGCCCGTGATGGATGGGTATACCTGTCTCAAGCACATTCGTCAGTCCACCACCCTCTCGCATCAGAAAGCGATTGCCTCCTCGGCATCGGTGTCTCAGCAGGATCGACAGTTGGCCCTGGATGCAGGAGCAGATGACTTTTTACCGAAACCCATCGACATGAGCGAATTGCTAACGATGCTGGCGCATCAGTTGGAGCTGGAATGGCAGTATGCTGCCGATGCTGCGCCAACTGCAGCTGAGGACGCTGCCCCGACTGAGGCGTTACCCGCGCATGTCTTACCGCCGGTAGATACCTTGCGATCGCTCCGTGATGTGGTCGCAACCGAAAATCTGCGAGATATTTGCCAGCAGCTAGAGAACTTGATTACGCTCAGCGCAGACTATGAGCCATTTGCGCGATCGCTATTGGACTTAACCAAGCAACTGAAGCTTGACGACATTAAGACAATCCTGAACCAGGCTATTCAGGATTAAGAACGTTGTAATGCTTCAGGGATTTGACGATTGCGACCTGACAGGCGAGAAAAATCTTCCATAAGAGGAGTCTACCCATCTACAAGGCTTCACAAATCAGGCCCCCCTTCTCCTCGCCCCCCTTCTCCTCGGGGAGAAGGGGCTGGGGGATGAGGGCTTGCTCTTCCCCTCTCCTCATCCCCCGCCCCCTTCTCAGCCTTCCAGAATTGCGACTCCCCTCACGCAATCTTGGTGACTGAAGCCGTTCATCAAGCCAACACCTGAATAAAACTGAACTTTTCGTCAAGCCAATACCTGAATAAAACTGAACTTTTAAAGTGCAAAAGGTTGCAAGT
>JBCBTQ010000203.1:0-10566 GCA_039818605.1 Cyanobacteria bacterium J06639_14
AGGACCTTCGGCGATACTATGAGAGCTTATGCTTTCAGCCTGTAGGTGAAGTCTCTGTAAAGGGCGAGCGATTAACGCTGTATGAGAAATCGTTGATTTCATGAACGGAGAACATCGGCCTTTGTGTAGTAGCCGCTCCAAAACATACGCTAAGCCGTCCAATTTAGTGGACGGAATACTGAAAAGCCTTATTTGATAGGAGTTACGATGGAGGTAAGCCGATCTTTTCTCTGAGAATAGCTCGCTGTTCGCGTTGACTTAGAGAGGACAACTCTGGCTCTGGTTCCGCGAGTCTATATCGATGCTTTACGCCAGCAGTAATCGGCTCCTCTCTTTCATCATTCTCCTCAATTGGCCTCAGATGCCCCGATAGCCGATCTAGATCGGCGGTGACTCGCTTAAGCACCCGCAATACCCACGATTGATTGACACTCACATAGGCGGTTCTTGGATCTGATTCAGCGCGCAGATTGACGACGACTCTTTCGCCACGGGCTAACTGCTCCAACCATGTAATGCACCAGCTCAGAACTTCGACTTCATTAGCCAGCTGTTGCTGCAACTCCTTTGGTTCGTGGCTCGGCTCATTACCGACTGAAAGCCATATCCCACTCGGGTTATCGCTCAATTTGAGGGCAAGAACGGACAAGTTGTTTTGGATAAAATTCGTACGGCAGATAAAAAACGATTGGTCAAAAAGCTTGGCCGAATTAGTCAAGATGAGCAAAAAATGCTTCTTGATGTTTTAGCTGCGATGTTTGCTGAATAGTTGGCTTACAGGAGAAACGGAAGTCCAAACCTCATTTGTGGTGAACTTTGCCATTGTCAAAGATTGTGCCCAGAAACTATAACGCCAAAAGCTCCCTCGCACTATTTATGCCTATCACTGGACACCAAAAAGGGTATCCCTTCGAGGCTCTTTTACCATCTGGATTAAAGGTTCAAGGGGTAGTACTTGCTGATCAAATCAAGTGTCTGGATTGGAAGGCTCGTAAAGTTCAATTCGTTGAAACTATATCAGAAAGCCTGATTGAGGAGGTGCAAGCAAAGGTTGAACCTCTCATATTCTAGAGCGTTAAATCTCCACTTGTACTTATCAGCAACCAACTCCCAGTTATGTGTAAACAGAAAGAGCATTAACCCATAGGCAAGCTGGTATAGCTCGATGGCCAGAGAGCGGCGGGCGGCGATCGCACTCAGCAGCAGGACCAGAATATAGCGTTGGTCACCTGGCTTGACCCCATGTTTCTGGTTAAAAGCTTTGAAGGACAGCAGGCCAAGTGACGAGCCAGTTTCAACTAAGTTGAAACTGGCTATAGACCACCGTTTAGTCGAGAAATGCCTGGGCAGTAGCTTCATCACATGTGCCACCCAAACCGCTGACAATTGTGCAGGTATTGGTCATCAGCATACCTGTATAGGTCGCTGCGGGCGTGCCAGCTTCGCCTAGGCCGTCGGCGTAAAGAGGCTCCTCTGAAATGCCAATATCGGTTTCCCTAGAAACCGCTTCAATCAGTCCAGGATTGCTCGTTGCTTCGATAAAAATACTGGGTAGGCTGCTGTCTTCAACCACATCGATCAGTTCTCTTAAGTCGGCGGCTGACGGACGAGCCTCAGTACTAAAGCTTGCCAAAGCAGCCTCAATACGAATGCCATAGGCATCAGCGTAGTAGCCCAGCGCATCGTGGGTACTCACGAGTACTCGCTGCGATTCGGGAACCGTATCGATCTGCTGCTGAATCCAAGTATCGAGCTGAGTGAGCTGAGCGATGAGGGCCTCGGCATTGGCTTGGTAAAGGTCGGCATTTTCAGGAAAAACCTCACTGAGCTGCGATTGAATAACGCTTACCATCGCAATGCCATTTTCTGCATCATGCCAGACATGGGGGTCAGGTTCACCCTCTTCTTCACCATGCTCATCATGGTGATCATCATGCTCTTCTTCGCCATGCTCGTCATGGTGATCATCATGCTCTTCTTCGCCATGCTCGTCATGGTCGTCGTGATCATGCTCTTCGTGACCATGGTCATCATGGCCCGCTTTACTATGATCATCATGGTCATCGTGACCATGCTCTTCGTGACCATGGTCATCGTGACCGTGTTCGTCATGGTCATCATGATCTTCTTCGCCATGCTCATCATGGTGATCATCATGCCCTTCTTCACCATGGCTACCGTGGTCGTGAGGTGCCCCTAAAAGCGGCTCAGTAACGGCAACTTCGGAAACGGCAATTTGAGGAGTATCACCGTCTGTGGCTTCAACCATTTGAATAATGTCTGGCTCGAACCCGTAGCCACCATACAAAACTAGATCGGCAGATTCAATGGCCCGTCTGTCAGCAGGGGTGGCACTGTAGAGGTGAGGATCTTTACCCGCGTCGATGAGGCAAATGACATCCACAGTGTCTTGAGCGATTTGCTCAGTGAGATCGCACAGCACGCTATAGCTCGCCACAACTTGAGGACTGTCTTGGCTGTGGGCAGTCTGATTATTAAGAAGGAGAGGGGATGCTCCACCAAGGACAGCAAGCGCAGTGAATAAGCGAAAAGAACGTTTCATGGGCTATCGTCTCACAGACGGGAAGAGTGGGTCATTGATAACGATAATCATTATCGTATTTAGTCTGTTAGTGTAAATCTAGCCGTTTAGCCTGTCAACGCCTAGATTTTGGGATTGTTTAGCCTGCACTGCTATGGATAACAAGAGAGTGAGCGGTGTAGCAATTATTACCTCTGTACTGCTTCACAGTTTGTTAGCGTTTTTACCATGGCAAGAAAAGTCTCGCCCGTTGGTGGTGTCATCAACCCCAGCAAACCCAAGTTCTCCAGCCAGCCCAGTTTCTGTCATTGACGCCAGCCAACTGCCAACGTTGCCAGCATCCGAGTCTCAGCCCTTGCCAGCAGAACTGTCCAGCCCCTCCGCACCCGCATCATCAGTAGATCCCCCGGCAGATGCCCCCATTCCTGCAACGAATAATAACCCCATCAATGAGCCGCCCCCCCAGCCAGCCCCCGAGGCAGACTTGCCACCGGATGCCCCCATCCCTGCGACAAATGATAGCCCTATCGGTAGACCTGCACCCGAGGCAGCCTCGGACGCGAATATCGTCCCTACGACAACACCTTCACCCGTCCCTTCAACGCCCCCTCCAGTCACGCCTGCCGATGAGGCCAAAATCGCAGCGGAATTGGAGCACTTGGCCGACTATTTTCAGGCCCAGGATGAAGGGGTTTTCCAAGAAAGTAACCCATTCCAAATTTTTAATATCTACGCACCAGAGCAGGTCAATCAATTTTTCGATGAAAACAATCAGCCCAAGTTTAACGAGTCCTCCTTTTCTCACCTCGAAACTAAAACACCTGAACAGGTTTTGGAAACAGTGGTCAGACCTGAAATCAGGCGCAACACTGACTTTGATATCCAGCCCCAAGAAGATTTTCCTGCCGGTCAAGCGTACCAACTTTCACAGGGCGAAATGGTTCGCTACCTTATCATTGTGGGACTCGGCGATAATAACGGCAGTTTTCTCATGCTGAGTGAATCTTTGCCGGGGCTTGAACCTTAAGAGGCATCGATAATAGATTTGCAGATCGATAATGATTATCATTTTTTAGCATGCTAGAGGTCCAGGATCTATCAGTTAACTATCGAGGTATCGAAGCCCTCACGGCGGTTTCGCTGACATTGCGCCCAGGCGAATGGGTTGGGTTAATTGGGCCTAACGGTGCGGGAAAAAGCACCCTGGTCAAAGCGATTCTGGGTCTGACGCCCTATCGGGGAACGATTTTATTGAACGGGGCGTCGCTGAAGCGACAACGATCGCAGGTTGCCTATGTGCCACAGCGATCGCAAATTGATTGGGACTATCCGATCACGGCCTGGAATGTGGTAATGATGGCGCAGACAAGGACTCTCGGCTGGGGGCGATCGCCCCATAGTAAAGTCAAAAAATTAGTGAGTGCAGCGCTTGATCGAGTGGATATGTTACCCCTCAAAAATCGTCCGATCGGTCAGCTCTCAGGCGGGCAGCAGCAGCGCGTTTTTCTAGCGCGGGCCCTGGCCCAGCAGCCCAATTTGTTTTTGCTGGATGAGCCTTTTAGCGGCATCGATAAAAAAACCGAAGCCGTTATGCTGGGCATTTTTGCCGACCTCAGCCAACAGGGTAAAACGCTGCTAGTGTGCAGTCATGAGTGGGGTGAGGCGCTCAATCGCTATGATCGCCTGCTATTGCTCAATCGCCGCGTGCTAGCGAACGATACGCCCCAAGCTGTGATGACGATGGAAAATATTCAACAAGCCTACGGTGCCAATATCCAAGCTCTGCACAATCAGAACGGCCTTCCGTTTGCCTGCTAGGAGTATCAGCACAAAGCGAGACGATTGCCCGCGGGGAAAATTCAGAATTCAAGATGCAAAATTTGGAAAAGGGCCACTTTCCAACTTCCGAACTCCGACTTCCGAATTCAGTGGCGGGTCAAAATCCCCTGACTCGGGCTAAATAATAATGCCAAGAGAAAGCAGGCAAAAAGCGTTAGCGAGATCGCTGGCCCCGACAGCCTATTGACATAGTAGCTAGCGTACATTCCCGTCAGGCAAGAAAGCACCCCCAATCCTGCGCCTATCCCCATCATCCAGCGTCGTTCTTTGCCTACTTCGCCAACAATGGTTGAACGATCGCGGCTACATCCTCTCCCAGACGTAGAAAATCTTTAGAATTAGCCGTTAATAGGGTTTCCACCTCAGCAACCAAAGCAGCCTGGGCAATCAAGGCATCATAAATAACACCGCCCGTCAGATTAAGTTTTACCAAACGGCCAATCACCTTTACATAATCGCTATGACTGAGAGCTACTTTTTCAAAGCTAGTTAAATTACACATCAATTGCTCTACCTCAAGAGGAGACAATCGAGGTTGTCGAGGCATCCGCGTCAATACGGCATACAGTTCAGCGAGAGTATGAGTTGAGACGTACCCCTTCAACTCATCATTTAAAGTAGCCTGAAACCAGTTTATAGAAGCAACGTGCAGGGGATGGTCTTCCAGAAAAGTAGCAACCAATGAAGAAGTATCAAAGAGAACGTTTTTTACCATTGCATCAATGAATTTAAACGTTCATCTCTCACTTTATTGACTTCAGCGTTCCAAGATATATCAGATGCTTCACTCGATTTTACGACCCACATCTCTCCATCTTGTCTAAGATCTGGATAATCGGCATAGTCAATGGTTTGCTCTTGAGGATTTTGACACTTAGAAATCGATGAGAAATCTGAAGACTCTGACCATTGTGTCACCAGCTCTAAGATTTGCCTCAACGTCTTTTCT
Organism: Cyanobacteria bacterium J06639_14; assembly: GCA_039818605.1. Classification (GTDB taxonomy): domain Bacteria; phylum Cyanobacteriota; class Cyanobacteriia; order Phormidesmidales; family Phormidesmidaceae; genus SIO1E4. The sequence continues at coordinate 5,331 of JBCBTQ010000203.1, forward strand.
GGAAGCAATTCTAACCGCTGAACAATTTGCTCAACTAATGGGCTCATAGAAGTTCTTCACTTCAATGCATAGGTTTGCACTACCGCTATAGCAACACGTTCTAAGCTTAGGATAAGAGCTTAAATCCCTTGTTCTACAGGGGTTGTGCTTATTAGACTATCGCCGTAGTGATACATCATAACGTATGTGTATTATCTCAATGTTGACGGCAGTGATCGACGTTGTGAATAATCTGTGACAATCACCCCTCTCACACCTTCACGTAAGCGATCGCGCCTACTGTAACGACTGCATGTAAGAAAGATCTGAGGGAATACGATTAAGCCGTCGCAATCAAGCGTTGGATTGCCCTCGACGGCGGGTCAAAATCCCCTGACTCGGGCTAAATAATAATGCCAAGAGAAAGCAGGCAAAAAGCGTTAGCGCGATCGCTGGCCCCGACGGCGTATTGACATAGTAGCTAATGTACATTCCCGTCAGGCAAGAAAGCACCCCTAACCCTGCGCCTACCGCCATCATCCAGTGCAGTTCTTGCGTGAGCAAATAGGCCGCCGCCGCCGGGCTCACCATTAGCGCCACCACCAAAATAAAGCCAACCGCCTTGATGTTGGCAACAATCGTCAGCGTAATGGCAGCCGTCAACCCAAAATTCATCGCCGTCACCGGCAGGCCGATGGCTTCTGCCCCTAACGGGTCAAAGGTAAAAAACAATAGCGACCGATAGAACACCTTCACGCCCACCAATACCGCCAGCGTCACAAACCCAATTTCCCACACATCGGCTGGGGCAATGCTGAGGATATCGCCAAACAAAAGTTCTTCAAGATCTAAGCGGCTGCCCAGGCTGGTAAACAGCACGATGCCGAGGGAGAAAAAGCTGGAGAGGGTGATGGCCATGGCCGCATCGACCTTGACCTTCGATTGCGAGCGAATCCAACCCGTGACAAAGGTGCCGAACATACCAAAAACAAAGGCACCGATGATCAAAGGAATATCCAGGAAGTTGGCGATCGCCAGTCCTGGCAGCACCGCATGCGCCACCACATCACCCAACAACGCCATCCGCTGCACCAGCAAATAAGTGCCAACTATCGGACACAAAATGCCCATCAGCACACCCGCCATGAGCGCTTGCCGCATAAACTCGTAATTCAAAGGGTCGAGCAGCCAGTCCATAGGTCACTGAGGGGAGTGTAATTGGTGTACCAGCATCTTATAGCCTGTGTCGAATTAATGGGGGCCGTTCCAGAACGCAAACCGTAGGGGATCAACCTAAGGCAGAAAAACAGAATCCAGAATCCAGGAGCTAGGCATTGGATTCTAGCTCCTAGATTCCCTACATAGTCTTCGCTTACCACATATTGCCGCCAAAGAATCAATGCTCCAGCTTATTGCTCAAGTCCTGTCAGGACTGAATTTCAGCCAAACTAGAGGCGTTTGTGCCATCGGCCTGCAGTGGGGACTCCAACCCCCAATGCAATGCCATCGTTGACCTCACCAGCCCTCCCCTCTCGGGAGGTTCTAGGACGACGGAACGTCCTAGTCGATGGTAAGGACGCGAAATTTCGCGTCCTTACAGAAATTCCTGTTTCCCATACCAGCGATATTCGGTAGAGGACAGCGAAATGTCCTCAAGCAGAACCTCCCTCACACCACCCAAATTGTCGCCTTAGTGCCCCAACCTGAGATGTGTGTACACCGTAGGTGAAGTAGTGTCGTTTAGATTACAAACGCTATTTGCTTGTTGTAGAAACATAATCGAAATCCTTGCGCCACAATTTCTTTAGGAAACACAAAATGGCTGAAAATCAAAAAATGCGTTGGCTGAAGACATGGCCGTCTTTGTTTGTTGCCACGCTTGTTCTCTGTTTGATGGCGAGTTTTATTCCCGGTGGCATGACCCGGGTTAGTGCGGCGGTGCCTCCTATTGAAAACACGGTGCCCACTAGCTGTGGCACGAGTGCAACTAGTCCTCGCCACTACGAAGTGGCTGCCAGCCCTGAAACGGTGCACTGGGGCTACTACAGCAAAAATCGGGCTCCGGTGATTGCCATTAATTCGCAAGACTACGTCACCCTGGAAACCATTACTCACCACGCGGGTGATGACTACGATCGCATGATTGCTGGCGATCCCGCTATCGAAGCCATTTACAACTGGACGACTGAGGGCAAAATCGTCAGCGATCGCGGTCCTGGCGTCCATATTCTCACGGGTCCCGTTTATGTCTGCGGTGCCGAACCTGGCGATCTGCTAGAGGTGCGCGTTGTCGATCTGAAGTTACGTCCCAGCGGCATGGATGCCACCAAAACCTATGGCTCTAATGCTTCGGCTTGGTGGGGCTTTCAGTACGACAACTACAAGGGAGAACCCAAACCGCGCGAGGTGATTACCCTGTATGAAATGGACGCTACGGGTGAAAAACCATGGGCCGAGGCCGTCTATCGCTACCAGTGGACGCCTCAAACGCCCCCTGATGGGAAAGCCCATGAAACGATTGACTACCCTGGCATCCTTGTTGATCACGACACCGTTACCGAGATTGAAGAAACCCTGGAAGGGGTCAAAATTCCCCTACGCCTGCACCTTGGCTCTATGGGTGTCGTTCCTAGCGAAGCTGATGTAGTCGATTCCATTCCGCCTGGTTACTTTGGCGGCAACATCGATAACCGCAACATTGGCGTAGACACCTCCCTGTACCTGCCGGTATCTGTGCCCGGTGCTCTATTCTCCGGTGGTGATGCCCACGCTTCTCAGGGTGACTCAGAACTGGATGGCACGGCCATTGAAACCTCGATTACTGGCGTATTCCAATTTGTTCTGCACAAGCAAGCTGACCTGACGGGAACCATTTTGGAGGGCGTCAACTATCCTCTGCTGGAAACCCCGGATTCCTGGATTGTTCACGGCTTTACCTACCCGAACTATCTAGAAGCTCTGGGAGAAGACGCCCAGGAGGAAATTTATACGGTGTCTTCGCTCGATCCAGCGCTCAAGGATAGCTCGGCCAAGGCCCGCGACTTTTTGATGAATGGCATGAACCTGACCGAAGATGAAGCCTTTTCGCTGATTACCGTCGGTACGGACTTTGCGATTACTCAGGTGGTCGATGGCAACTGGGGCGTGCATGGCATTATTCCTAAGGGCATTTTTGCCGAAGAGAACGTGAAGCCTATGCCAGCCGCCAGCTAAGCGACTCCGTCAATTTGTAACGACCACTGGCCCGTATCTTCTGGGCCAGTGATGCCATGAACCAGATACTGATTCATGGCAACGAACAGAGACTCTGACCATGAACTGACGCTCTTTGTACGACCCATATCGAAGTCCTGCAGATTGCATTGAGTAAGCCATCAGCCAGAATGATAAACAAACCCTATGCAGTTCCAGACGTGCAATGGAGGGGCGATTATACTGAACTTGTCCACTTAATCACCCATATGGGGGATTAGGCTGACGTATTTCTACCTCAATGCCCAAATCAGGGAATTAGGCTGAAAAGTTTCTACCTAAATGCCCATTTGAGCGAGTTATGTGGAATGGTTCTATCTAATAATGTAGTTAGCTGGACTCGTGCCTGGGTGACATCATTTCTTTTGAGTTAACTATATAGAGCTTAAATAGAACTTATATTCAATATAAAGCAGCGCCAAAGTCAACGATTTAAGCAGCTTTGGATAGTTGAGCGAGGAGTAATTGTGTCAAGTCATTCTGGTTTTGATCCGATATTGGGTAGCTCGAATTGGGCACTCCCTGCTGAAGTGAGGTTATCTGAAGAAGAATTACGCACAGCCAAGCAGGTTGATTTAGATTCTTTTCAAGACGAAGTAATTAAGAGTATTTATCTTCTTAAACTAATTGAAAATGAACGGTTGGCAACTTTCAATCCATTTCGAACTATTAGTGAGCCTGAATCTATCTCTGGCCTTCCATCAAGTCAGCAAGAAATCGATACTATCGAACAACTTCTCAGAAAAAAAATAGATTCAAAAAGAGTCTGGCTTGTATCTGATTTATCACCTAACGCATCAGAAGAGGTAATTGAGCAAGAGAAAATCAAAATTGCAGAAACTTTAGCCACCACTGTCTACCATAGTGAGCAAGCTGCTAAGAGATTGATTCAGTGGGACGATATAAGGAATAATTTATGTCCGTCTCTTCAGGGACTCTCGGATGATGTATTCGATGTCACTAATACTGCAATATCGATACTAGCTCCCTTATCAATAGCAGGAACTTTAGCCATTCCTCTTCAACCCATGCTGTGGGGATGGATTGCTTTAATAATTTCCAGAGTAGGCATTAGAAATTTTTGTAGAAATTTTGACCATGAATGATCATTACTCATTAATCAACTAACAAGCCCAATGCACATCGGCCGCCGAGATATTACCGTTTATATACATAGTTCTGAGTCGGGTAATTGGGAAATTTAGATCACAAATTCCTTTTCTAAGATTCGCAGCAAAGCTTAGGATAGAATGCATATACCTTATTGATTTTGATACAATCTATATACTAGACCAGTCCTAAACCTTGAAATTTCATGAGTGTAAACCGAGAAATGAGTACAGGTGAAACTGTTAATTACTACACGACTAACAACGTCATTCAGGAGATAAAACAGGCTGATACAGGTCTAATTCAGCTTGAGGATGGTAGCCTCGTCGAAGTGCAAATGCCTGATTATAAAGCAGGAGAAATTTCTGCTGGATTTGCACAACATACCTTTTCAACTTTTTCTAAAATCGAGGAAATTCTATGCAGTGCAGCTGAGCCTGTCGCTAGGGCTGCGAAGCGTATTAGTAATGAACAAGATGTTGCTGTCACGGCTGAAGTAGAAGTCGGGATCAGCTTTGAAGGAGAAGGAAACGTTTATGTAACAAAGAGCAACTCGGAAACTAATTTACTAGTTAAACTTTCTATCAATACAAATTCGTCATCTTCCTCGCAATCATGATTTTAGCAAGCTTTCATAGTAATGAAATCAAATAATCAAGTTCCGACAAAAAACAGAAAATCGACTGCTGAGTCAATCGGTCTTTTTTTACTTTTCATCGGAATTTTGAGTGCTTTTCTACATTTTTATCCTTCCGCTTGGATTTTCTCTGATTTCATACAAGCCTTCTATGCCAACATAAGTGTGGACTGCATTAGTACTGCTGTCGCAATTCTAGTTATTGATAAGTTGAACGAGAATCGGCAGAAAGAAATCCTTAAAGCTCAATTGATTAGG
>JBCBTQ010000204.1:0-10477 GCA_039818605.1 Cyanobacteria bacterium J06639_14
CTTGAGCCAGACAGGTATTCATATCCCCCGAGTCGAAGGCACAGTGGGAGTCCCGGTAATTGATCCATTCCAGTTGGGCGTCGGTTAAGAGGCCTTGTTCTTCCGGCGTCAGATAGCTTTGCAAATCTTGGTACACGATATTGAGTTCTTGATCAGCCTCCTCATATCCCATTGCCGTACTTTTAGACTGTTCCAACTCGGCTGTGCGATCGCTGGTCAACTGCGTCAAGCAGCCGTAATAGACGGTTGGCTGGATGGATCCACCGGCAAACTGCGTTTGCACAAAGTCGCAATAGATATCTCGATAGGCTATCCAGGCTTGTTCCGCGGCTACCAACTGTTCGCTTTGTGGGCCCTCAAGGGTTGCTTGCACAACTTTGTAGGCGTTATTCAGTTTGGCATCAGCTTGCTCATATTCCACTTCCGCACAGCGATTCATGTCGTTTTGAGTTTGCGGATTGGAGCACTCAGCAGGCAGGGGTGGAACAGGGGTGTCAGTAATCTGGGGTGTGGATTCTTCAGGGGTAGGGGTGGCCGGAGCAGTATTGGTGGGTTGGGTTTCAGTCGGTTCCGACGATGGCGTGGGCTCTTCTGCAGGCGTTTGAGACGCGACATTCTCGGGCGGAGTTGTTGGCTGTTCCGCAGGATCCGGTGCAGGCTGTTGAGCCGTATCGGAGGTATTTTGGCAGGCCCAAACCACACTGACTAAACAGCCTAGGGTCAAGCCTAAGCAAATTTTCTGCAGCCGCCTTTGCATGATGCTAATCCCTAAAATTCAACGTTATTCAGCATAGCTTGACCTCCTATACAGAGACCTTGCCCATGGATCTACATCATGCATCGTTAAGAATCAGCACAGATCGCATGGTATTCAGGAACCCGAGCTGGCATAAACGCAGCCGTCACCTACCGTTGTTGCACAGAGATCGGGTTCCTGAAGCAAGATGGTTTTTTATTTGGGATCACGTGCGCTTTCTGGGTGCCTCCAAAATGCCGTCCCCAGCAGCCAAAATAGAGTTATCCTGCTGTCTGTGATGTTTGCGAGGAGAAAGTCATGGTCGTATCGCGTTTTTGGTCCACCGCAATAGCCAGTGTCAGTCTCCTATTTTGGAACCACCCGGTTCAGGCCGAGGCACCGGGTATTTACTACGCTTGGCGATCAATCGATGCTGATATTACAGGTTGTATTGACCGTGCCACAGTCGCCCTGGACACTCAGGAACTCGCGAACATTCAAATTGAAGTCAATAGCATTTCTGGTACCACAGAGAATGCCACAGCCCTGTTCGTGTGTTTTGAGAATGCTGGCTCAACCACTGTGATGATCATGGTTTCTAGTACTGACGATGATACGGCCTTTGAACTTCGTGAGTTGTTGAAAGACATTTTCTAAAAGCCTGACTTTTTCAGCAGACAATCGTTTCCTTGAATGTTTAGCTAAGGCTAAGTCAAGCAGGATTATGCCCTATTGACCGTTGCGACAAAGGTGGCCATGTCGTTTTCCTAAAACAGAAAGATCTAAAACAGTAAAGAGAAGATGGGCTGCCATCGTCTTTCCAAGATTATTTTGATGAACCTACCTGCGTGAGAATAATGACTCACGCTCAGAGGATAGCCAATAGGGTCTCAAGAGGTGCCGTCATTGCTTTTGGTGGCATGGCTAATACTCGACGGCGTAAGTTTTCGGAGTAATTCGATAGTGGCAGGGTGGAAGGGGCAAAGGAATAATGGCAGTATTTCTGCCGCAGGTTACTGATGCTGCGAGGGATGTAAGTATGTGCGGTATTTAGGAAACTTTTGGCCTAGCGATAAGGATGCAAGCCTCCCGGGAATTTTAGGTAGAGAGGGTCGCAGTTGTGTTCTGGTGAGGTCGAAGCCGAAACCTTATGCAGACCAAATACCAGCTGGCAATAACTTGGTTATTTAATAGGTGCACAAATCAATGGTAGGTGTCAACCTTAAAAAAATTGTTCTGAAGAAAGAGCTTTCTCTGGTCCAGGATTTCATCAATGCCATTGACCCTAATGCCAGTATTCAAAGTGCTGAGGGACATCTGATTCTTAAGACTACAGGTCTGATAGGGACCCATCGTTATCCCATCAAACTCGACGGACAGATTGTGGGTTGGGTGAATGGCAACGAGCAAGCAGGGGCGATCGCCACATTGCTATCACGACTGGCCTATCGCGAACTTGAGAAGCTAACCCTGGCTCAAGAATTGCTCAGCAAGTACAAAGAAATTGCCCTGCTCTTCAACCTGTCAGAAAAGATTATTAATAGCCCTGATGTGACAGAGGTGTCCTCTCTGGTGTTGGAAGAGGCGCAGCAACTCCTGAAATCGCGCAATGGCTCACTCCTCCTCGTTCGCGATAACTCTGAGATGTTGGAGACTATTGCCAGTTTTGGGTCTAAGCCTCTATTTGCTCACGGCATTCCTCTGGAGAGCGGTATTGTTGGCGCAATTGTCAAAACGGGGCGGGGTGAGATTATTAATAGCATCTCCCCCAATCCCCGCAATCACTACATTCAGAGTAGCAGTGTCATCTCCCTCATCTGCGTCCCCTTGAAAAGTAAGGAGGCGACCATTGGTGCAATCGTTCTGAGTCGACCGCAGACACACCCTTACACGGCCGAAGACCTCAAACTATTGACGACCCTCGCCTGTCAAACTGCAGGCGTCATCAATGCTCTGCTTCATGAGCGGCAATTGAAAGAGAGTCGTCAGAACGATTTAATTTTTCGTCTGTCGGACCAGATTCGTGAATCACTCGAGTTAGCTTCGGTTCTGGAAACAGCCGTTCACGAAATTTACAATGCCCTCAATCTTGATCGTTGTTGTTTTTTATGGTGTCACAGCAACACTGCCCACAAGCAACTCAACGATTGGCCTCAGAATACTGATGGTATCGCTGCGGCTATTAAGGGATTAGAGGTTGTCACCGAATCCAAGCGCTCCAACCTCAACTCCTTAATTGGTGAATACACCACCGCCCAAATTGGGGGTTTAGCGCGTTGGTTCTGTCAGAAATCATTAGTTCGTGTCGATAAAGTGGATATCTTAGAGGACACAGCGACCCGAAAATTTCTGCAAGCCTACGGTTTTTCAAGTTTTTTGGCGGTTCCCATGCAAACCCGCTCTGGGCGGATTGGCGTTATCTGCTGCGGCAAAAGCCATCAGCAATTGCCTTGGAGTGAAGGGGAAGTCACGCTTCTAAAGGCCATTACAAATCAATTGGCGATCGCCCTAGAACAAGCCGAGTTGTACGATCACAGCCGTAAAACAGCTCAACTCGCCCAGGAAAAAGCTCAGCAGCTAGAAGCAACGCTAGAAACCCTACAACAAACCCAACTCCAACTGTTGCAGAGTGAAAAAATGTCGAGCATTGGCCAGATGGTGGCCGGTGTCGCTCATGAGATCAATAATCCGGTCAATTTCATCTATGGCAACTTGGCCTACATCAAAAGACACACGCAAGATTTGCTCCATTTGATGGAGCTTTATCAAGCAGAATATGCTGACCCTAGCCTGTCCTTACAAGAGGCCATCGAAGACATTGATCTCGACTTTGTGGTGGAGGATATCCCCAAAATCATCAAGAGTATGTTTGTTGGCACTGACCGCATTCGCGAAATTGTCCTCTCACTCAAGAACTTCTCACGATTGGATCAGGCCGAAGTCAAACCAGTCGATATCCACGAGGGGATTGACAGTACTCTGCTCATCATTGGCCATCGACTAAAGTCGCATAATGATTTCCCTGGCGTCAAAATCGTCAAGGCTTACAGTGAATTACCTCTAGTGGAATGCTATCCCGGCCAACTTAACCAGGTTTTCATGAATATCCTGGTCAATGCCATTGATGCGTTAGAGGAATCTTGGAAAGGCAACCAGACATCAGCTCAACCGGCTGGGAGCAATGGTGAAAAGCCGCCTGCGCCCACTATTAGGATTCAGACCCAGCAGGTGAGTCCCAACCGCATCCAAATTCGCATGATTGACAATGGTCCTGGGATTTCTTCGACTGCCCAATCAAAGTTGTTCGATCCATTTTTCACCACGAAGGAAGTTGGCAAAGGTACAGGACTCGGCCTCTCCATTAGTTACCAAATCATTACCGAGCGGCATGGAGGCATTTTGTACTGTCAATCGGAACCCCGTTGCGGGACTGAGTTTGTTATTGAAATCCCCATAAGGCAAGGCAACCACGAAGGCTCTGCCTCCATGAGCAATCCGATCTTAGAACGGAATTGATCATGTTTTTGTCTACTCAGGACAACCCTTTTCCCCGTACCCCATTTTCACCAATCTAATTTCGGTTTCGTGTTCCTGCTGGGTAACTTATCGCTTCTAACGCTATTCAAACGTGACTTTTGGGTGAGACCTAGACCGTTCCACCACGCTATTTCAACTCAACGTGCAATTTCAGACAATACCTATGGATCACACTTCAAGCCCATCCCAGCCACCGGCTGAGAGCTTTACTCTAGGACGTCGTCAAAGACTCAGTTTGCAATACAAAGCGACGGCATTGGCGATTATGCTGGGGACCTTGCCCGTACTGTTAACTGGTGGCATTGCTTATATTTTTGCGAGTCGTTCGATGGGCCAGCAGATTGTCCGTGAACAGATTGAACGCACAGAAATTGCGGCCGAAAAGTTTGATCAGTTTTTGGTTGATCGATTGCGCGAGGTGGAATCTCTCGCGATCAATCAAGTCTTTACTGAACCAGTGTTTCGCGATGTGTCTTCAACGGCGCAACAGCAAGCAATCCTGGAAGGATTTGTCGATACGCTGGGGTACTACGATAGCGTTATTCTGTTTGACCCAGAGGGTAACCCTATTGCCCAAGCGACGCTAGGCAAGCCTTTTACGGGCAACTACGGCGATCGCGCCTATTTCCAAACCGCAGTCCAGACGGGCAAAACGACCATGAATGGCCCTGGCCTTTCCTCCAGTTCCGGCAAATTGCGGGTTGAATATGCTGTTCCTGTGCAAGATAAAGCCACGGGAGACATTCTCTATGTCATCAGAGCCCGCGTACCGGGCCAACACATGAATAGCTTGTTTGAAATCTTTGAAGCGAATGGTGACAACTGGGAATTACTGAATTCTGAGGGCATTGTTTTTGCGGGAGTCGATGAAGACCACCTAGCTCAGCCTATTGAGCGCCATTATCCAGGGGTAATGGCGCTGATTCAAACTGGCAGAGCTGGAGCCGATGTATTTATGCATGTCAAGGAAATGCAACATCGAGAATTGGTTTCCTATGTTCCGATCACGGCCAGTTCCGGTCTATCGACTCAGCCGATGGGTACATTACTGGCAACTGATACCAAGATTGCTTTCGCTCCTCAGCAACGACTTTTGAATATTTTTTCCTTAGGTACTGGAATTGCTGCTTTAGTGATTGGTGCCATTACTACGATCATTGCCAACCGCGCTATTCGACCGATTCAACAAGTCACAACAGTTGCGCAAAAAGTGACTCAGGACTCTAATTTTGATCTGAGAGCGGATGTCAAAACTCAAGATGAAATTGGTTTACTAGCCAGTTCACTCAATCAGCTCATCAGTTGGACCGGTCAATATACTCAAGAGCTCGAGCAAAGTCGTGAAACTTTAGAGCAGCGAGTTAAAGAACGAACTCAACAGCTGAATGCCATCATTGATAATCTCGGGGATGGTCTATTAGTGATTGATCCAAACGGCAAAATCATTCGCAGTAACCCCGTCTTGACCAGGATGTTTGAGTTGGATGATGGGATCTTAGAAGGGCGGCCTTTTTACACAATCTTCGATGCCGATGTCTCCCAATTAATTGAGCAACATCGCACGGGTTCAACTCAGTTATTAACGGCTGAAGTGCGATTGCCTAATGAGGGTTTCGGCCAGGCATTAGTCACAACTATCATTGGTGCGCCATCGGAAACAGACGCTTATGAAGACTTTGGCTCGGTTGTCTTAATTCGCGATATTACGGTTGAGAAAGGCGTTGATCAGATGAAGACGGATTTCATCTCGACGGTTTCCCACGAACTGAGAACGCCTTTAACCTCAGTTTTAGGCTTTGCCAAACTGATTCAGAAAAAATTGGAAGGTACCGTCTTGCCAGCCGTCAATGTGGAGACTCCCAAGACTGAGCGGGCGGTCCGTCAGGTGAAAGAAAACCTAGACATTATTGTGGCCGAAGGTGAGCGGTTGACTTCACTGATTAATGATGTCCTGGATATCGCTAAAATCGAGGCGGGCAAAATTGAGTGGAATATGCAGCCCCTGGTACTCTCGGACGTTATTGACCGAGCCATGGCTGCGACGTCGATCCTGGCTGAGAATAGTGGCCTCGAAATCATTCGCGATATTGAAGGTGACATCCCTACGTTGATGGGCGATCGCGATCGGTTAATTCAGGTGGTGATTAATCTCCTCTCCAATGCCATCAAGTTTACGACAACAGGTTCCGTCACTTGCCGGATCCGGCAACAGGCCGATACCGTTCTCGTCAGCGTTATTGATACCGGAATTGGACTGGCCCCAGAAGACATTGATCAGGTCTTTGAGAAATTCAAGCAAGTGGGTGAAGTCATGACCGACAAGCCCAAAGGCACGGGATTAGGGTTACCGATTTGTAAGCAAATCATTGAACATCATGGGGGGCGTATTTGGGTCGAAAGTGAACTGGGGCAAGGTAGTACTTTTTCCTTCACCCTCCCCGTCAGCCTGGCTACAGACACTGATATTACGCGAATCGATTTACAAGGTTTAGTTGAGCAGCTCAAAGAAAACGTGAATCGCGCGGTTGCTTCAGAAGCAACGGGTCAGCAAACAATCTTGGTTGTGGATGACGAACCCCACATTCGTAAATTGCTGCGTCAAGAACTAGAAGCTGCGGGTTATCAAGTCAGAGAGGCCCAAGATGGGGTGGAGGCTCTCAAACTCGTTAGGACTGCCCCCCCAGACCTGATCATTCTAGATGTCATGATGCCAACCATTAATGGCTTTGACCTGGCTGCGGTGCTAAAAAATAACCCCGCCACGATGGGGATTCCTACCATCGTTCTATCCATCATTCAGGATCAGGAGCGTGGTTATCGCCTAGGCATTGATCGATACCTCAGTAAACCCATCGATACCGGAGCGCTGTTGCAAGATATCAAAACGCTGCTCGAGCAAGGTACCTCGAATCGTAAGGTGTTGATGGTTGATATGGACACATCGACGACGAAAACACTCACCGAGGTCTTGCTGTCCAAAGGGTATACCGTGACGGAGGCGACCACAGGCAATGAAGGTATTGAAAAGGCCCTCGCGCTTAAACCCGACATGATTATTGTCGATGCCTCCATTTCTACGGAACATGATTTGGTGAAAACGCTCCGATTTGATAATGGTCTGGAAAATATTTTCGTTATCCTGATCGATCCGCAGCAGATTCTATCGCTACCCCAAGAATTGCAAGTGAGGCTTCAGACATTACCTATGGATAACCCGGAGCGAGTCGGTTGATTGGTACGTTGATTGGCCCCAAAATGTAAGCCTATAAATATCCGATTGATATTCTCGTTCTTCATTTAACACGCTTTAATTGACTCGTTTACTAATAGGAATAAGACCATGAACCGAACAATTCTGATTGTTGATGATGAGGCCCATATTCGCATCTTGATGGAGCAAACGCTGGAAGATTTAGAGGATGAAGGAGTTGAGCTGTTGACAGCCAGTAATGGGGCAGAAGCGCTGGAACTCATTGAAACCGAAAGACCGACCTTAGTCTTCCTGGATGTGATGATGCCCAAGATGGATGGATTCGAAGTCTGTCAGGCAGTGAAAGGCAGCAATTTACTGCAGGATACCTACATTATTATGCTGACGGCCAAAGGTCAGGAGTTTGATCAGCAGCGAGGTCAGGAAGTCGGTGCCAACCTTTATATGACTAAGCCCTTTGACCCCGATGAGATTTTGGAAAAAGCAACTGAGATTTTAGGTGTATAAATCCATCCGTTCACTTTGCCTGGGAAACGATATATTAGTGCAAGCGATCTAGTGTATCAAGGATGTGGTAGAGCCGTTGGCCCAAGACCCGGCAAAAATTAATCAGCAACAGGCTCCCACCCAGCAGGATGATTCAGACACCTGGCAGAACATGCCTGATCAGCGGTGGTTTGTTTATCCTGCCCTGAAAGGGGAGTCCCAGTGGCTATCCCAGACTACCGATTTGTCGCCTCTATTAGTTCAGGTCCTGCTAAATCGGGGGATCGAAACGCCCGAAGCGGCCTTGGAATTTCTAAATCCTGAGACCTTACTGCTGCCATCGCCGCTAGATGAGTTTCCCGACTTAGCTCAGAGTGTAGAAATCCTGATGCAAGCGATTGAGCTACGGGAAAAGATTGCTATCTGCGGCGATTACGATGCTGATGGGATGACGAGCACCGCATTGTTGATTCGGGCCTTGCGATTTTTAGGAGCCCATGTTGATTATGCGATTCCTAGCCGGATGCAAGAGGGCTATGGCATCAACACCCGTATTGTGGAAGACTTCTACGCGGATGGGGTGAGTGTCATTCTCACGGTGGATAACGGGATTGCTGCTGTGGCACCCATTGCCTACGCGCGTGAATTGGGACTGACTGTAATCGTCACCGACCACCACGATGTCCCCCCGGAAATTCCGCCTGCTCACGCCATCTTGAATCCCAAGTTGATTGCTCAAGACTCACCTTATCGAGGGATTGCTGGCGTTGGCGTTGCCTACATTTTGGCAATTTGTTTGGCTCAAGCACTGGGGCAAACTCAGGATTTAACGGTGCCGTTGCTGGAACTGTTCACGCTAGGCACGATCGCTGATCTAGCTCCCTTAACGGGGGTGAACCGTCGTTGGGTACGGCGCGGGCTTAAGCTACTGCCTAAATCGCGTCTCATTGGTGTGCAAGCTCTGATTCAAGTCGCTGGGTTGAGCGAACAAGACAAGGCTTTGAAGCCTGAAGATATTGGGTTTCGCCTCGGACCTCGCATTAATGCTGTGGGACGGATTAGCGATCCACAAATTGTCATTGAAATGCTTACCACCGATGATGTGGGCATTGCGCTCGAACGAGCGATGCAGTGTGAGCAGGCCAATCAGACGCGACGGGACATGTGCGATCGCATCGAATTGGAGGCCATTGCCTGGTGTGAGGCGCAACAGCGGGAAGGCGGGGTTGATTTACAACGCGATCGAGTCCTGCTGATTGTGCAGCCTGATTGGCACCATGGGGTGATTGGCATTGTGGCTTCCCGTTTGGTCGAGCGATATGGTGTGCCTGTTTTCATCGGCACCTATGAAGATGAGGATCAGAAAGAAATTCGCGGCTCGGCTCGGGGCATTCCTGAATTCAACGTGTTTGATGCTCTGCAAAGCTGTCACGATCTGATGGGGAAATTTGGTGGACATAAAGCCGCAGGGGGATTTTCCTTTCCCGCTAAGCATCGGCGTCAAGTCAAATCACGTTTAGTCAATTTTGCTCATCGCATTTTGCAATTAGAGCATCTGAAACCGCTGGTAACGGTTGATGTTCGAGCCGCGTTGGCTGATCTGACTTACGGGTTACATCAGCAAATTGACCGCCTCCATCCTTGTGGCATCGAGAACCCTGACCCGGTGTTTTGGACGCCGAATGTTCGCGTTGTGGAGCAGCGGTCAATAGGGAAAGGCAAAGCTCACCTCAAGCTGATGGTCTCAGAGGAAGATGGCAGCCCCATAGAGGCGATCGCGTGGCGCTGGGGTGGTTACTGTCCGCTGCCAAAACGTCTGGATATCGCCTACAAACTCAAGCTCAACGACTGGCAGGGAAATACCACATTGCAATTGGAACTTGTGGGCATACGCCCACCCGCAGCGGTTGCGCCCGTACAACAATTGTCCCAGACGCGGACTGCACCTGCTCGTACCGCAATCACACCCACGCTCAAACTGCCCTTTGAAAAAGCAACTTCCGAGTCAGCATCTTCCGAACCAGAGATTCCTTATCAGGAAACGCTGCCAGCGTCTGAAACAGCCCTGGCATCAGAGGCCAATACAACCAACTTTGGTCCAGTTTCAGACTCTCAGCGCTCTGACCCTCTGACCCAAGCGGATTTCTTTTACAGTCGCCGTCGCTATTTAGCCCGCATTTTTACGAAGGATGATACTCGTGAACTCCAAATTCACAATCCTGAGGGGCAGATATTGGTTGTCTTGCTACCTGATCGACAAGGATATCTGTGTATCCCTGGCGAGGCAGCTCGACCCGTAGATGTCAGCGAAGCTTACTATTTCAATCTGATTCGAGCCGGTTTAAATGCTCTGGAAATCCGGCAAAAAAATCACTTACTGGTAGAAAAAGATCAACTGCTGGCCGATAAAGATGAGTACATTACAACCCTGACTCAACAAGTCCAACTATTACAGGAAAAGTTGGGACAACTCTCTTCTTCACAACAGAAGCGATTTAAGGTTTTAC
>JBCBTQ010000205.1:0-10423 GCA_039818605.1 Cyanobacteria bacterium J06639_14
GAGCGAGACGAGCCATAAGATGAACCTCTAGGATGGCTCTAAATGGTAGCCTCATTTGCGCCAAGCACAACTAGTACCCTTCGGCAGAAATATCGCTACTATTTCTTCCACCCAACCACCCTTCCACTCTTCCACTCTTCCACTATTGAATTAGTCCAAAAACTTACGCCGTCGAGTACTAGCGGTTTTGCTAGTACCTGGGAAAAAGGGACCTGTTTCCGGCGTCGTACTTGAAGGTATGTTCAACCCACCCCATACTGGACTCAGAAATTGCCAACAGTGAGCTGCGATTTGAAGTAACCGCTGATCTGCCATCCATCGACCCACTAATTGGCACCCTAGCGGTAATCCCTTGGATGTCTTGCCTATCGGCATGTTGAGTGCAGGCAATCCACAGAGCGTCCAAAGGCCACAAAATATGGGTGAACCTGTCGTATCCAAACCGTAGGGGGCTGGACCTGAGGTCACGGGCGTCAGAATCGCATCGTACTGCGCCAAAATTGATGACACCGCTTCACGGTAAGCAGCCCCGCTTTGACGGGCTTGTTCGTAGGCTGATGGTTGAATATTCTGACCACGCTGCAGCCAATTCTGGAGTAGGGACGAACACTGCTCACGGTGCTGTTCTATTAGCTTGCCATGATGGGTTTTTAAGCCATAAGCACAAAGCCTTTGAACCGTATCCCAATAGTCATGGCAGATGGCGGGGAGAGCAACGGTCTCGATATGAATTCCGGCTTGTTTAAGAACGGCGATCGCCTGATGTAGCTGGTTTTGGGCAACAGGTTCAACTTGCGACCAGTGGGGTGTTTGGATCCAGGCTAAACGACATTCTGGGGATGATAAGCCCTCCATTGGTTGGATGGTTGCCAGGGGCGATTCGCCATTCGCTCTGGCAATAGGTTCCCCGCGATCGCCCATCGGCCCATCGTCCGCTTCTACGGTCAGTACAGTGAACACGCGCTGAATATCTTCTAACGAACGGGCAAACAACCCGACATGATCCAAATCATCACAAACTGGCATCATGCCCTGACGTGAAATCCTGCCAAAGCTCGGTTTGAAGCCGAAAATGCCACAATACGCAGCGGGCCGCAAAATAGAACCCATCGTTTGTGAGCCAATGGCGATCGGGACCATGCCGTCGGCCACGGCTGCGGCTGAACCACTGGAGCTGCCTCCGGGGGTATGGGCCAAATTATGAGGATTGCAGGTTGCCCCCGAGGCGGCAGTTGCAAGTTCAGTCGTGACGGTTTTGCCGAGGATGATAGCTCCCGCTGCTTGTAACCGTGAAACGACCTCAGCTTCTTCGGTAAGATAGCGTCCGGTATAAATTGAGGTGCCCCAAGCGGTGGGCATATCCGTCGTGGCAAAGATATCTTTCACCGCGATGGGAATGCCTTGTAAGGGTTGCATGATTGGCGATTGAGGAGGGCGACCCTCGTGCTCTGCGAGCGTCAGGGCATCCGACTGGATCGCTTGCTGGCGCGCTGCTTCAGCGGCTAAAAATACCCAAGCTCTAACGGCGGCTTCGCGCTGCTCAATGCGGTCTAAACAAGTTGCCAGAAACTGACTTGCGGTGAGCTGTCCGGATCGCATCAGGGCGAGCGCTAGGGTTGCTGTTTCCACGTTTGGAGCTCAGGAGATTTTCAGCCACGACTATATCGCTGTCGGATGATGCGGCACAACATTAGCCCCAAACGTGGTGTTCAAACCGATCGCAATTTGCTCGAAAACCTGACTCAAGGGCGCGTCCGGTACTTTCAGGGGCAAGGGTTCACCGGCATCGCCCTGTTCACAAATTCGGGGATCGATAGGGATTTGGCCCCACAAAGGCATCGACAATTCCATCGCAATTTGCGCCCCACCTCCGGTACCAAAAATAGGGGTGGGTTCGCCGCAGTGGCCACACAACAAATAGCTCATATTTTCCACTAACCCCAACACCGGGACGCCGACCTGACGGAACATGTGGACACTCCGACGGACATCAGAAATGGCGACCTGTTGGGGGGTGGTTACCATAATCACCCCACAGATAGGGCTTTCCTGGATGATCGTAATTTGAGCATCGCCCGTTCCCGGTGGCAAATCAATCAGCAGGTAATCCAACTCGCCCCAGGCGACTTCATGAATGAACTGAGTCAGAATCTTATGCATGACCGGTCCCCGCCAGGCCAACGGATGATCTTGCTTGGCCAAAAGGCCGACCGACATTAGTTTGATGCCATGTGCTTCGAGGGGGATAAACCGTTGCCCTGCAGGCGTATCGATCACCTGGACCGAAGACTGCCCCAACCCCAACATTTGTGGGACATTGGGGCCATAAATATCCGCATCCAACAAACCCACTTGGGCCCCGGTCCGAGTTAATGCTGCGGCCAGGTTGACCGCCGTTGTCGACTTGCCAACCCCCCCTTTGCCGCTCGATACAGCCAACGTTGTACGCACACCTGGAATCGTGCAGAGCTGAACATAAGCTTTCTTGCACCAAGGCAATTGTATTAATGTTTGCTGCACTAAATCTTGCAATTCCAATTGGTGACAGCCGACATAAAGCTGCAGGTATGCGTAGTCGCCTACGACCCGTAGGTTGCGAACCATGCCCAGACTCACCAAATCGTTTTGCAGTGTCGGTTCTTGCAGTGCCGTGAGCTGCTCGATCACGGCTGCTTTGCGGACCTGCTCCTCCGGGCTGGGAGGTGGAGACACCTGGGAGGACGTTTCGTCCGCTCGGTGAAAAGGGGAGGAATGGCTAGGCATGAGAGGCTTCTGGCATGGACTTTTGAATTTTGTCGATCGCCCGCTGGGAGAAAATCCGTACGTCCATATCGGGATCATTCAGGGTTTGCTGCAGTGCGGGCAAGGCATCCGCTTCTTCTAAGTTGCCGAGCGCGATCGCCGCATCGCGGCGGACATCGGAATATTCATCAGCAAGCGCTTTGATCAATACCGGCAAGACCCGTTCATCGGCAGTCTTTTGCAAAGCTCGGGCGGTGAATTTGCGGACCTGCCATTCAGTATCCCCCATTGCTGCCATCAGAGTATCGATAGCAGCCGGATTTGCCAGCAAATCTAGCGATTGCGCCGCATTCCGTCGCACCTGCCAGTCAGCATCACCTGTGAGCAAATCACTTAACATTGGCACCACCGCTTCATCTGTCAGGTGGCCCAACGTTAGAGCCGTGGCTCGCCGTACCGTGGGTGCAGGATCTTGCGCTAAAGCTAAAGCCGGTTCACAGCGCACGACCTGATTGAGGTAGCGTAACGTGATCACGGCAGCTTCCCGCAGCTCGGGATCCTCTGATGCAAAAAACGGCAGGATGAAAGGCAGTGCCTGGGCGTCATGAATTTTGCGCAGTAGTACCAGCACATTGAGTTGAGCATGGGGATTCCCCACCTGCAGCACATCCAACAGTTTCATGAGGTCATTCGTCGAGACCAATTCCTTCAAAGCCGAAAGGGCCTCTGTTCGTACTGCTTCATGGGGCGAGCTGAGACATGCAATCAAAGGCGGTATGGCAACCGGATTTGCCAATTCCCACAGGGTCGTGATGGCAATTTCCTGGACCGTAGGGTTTTCATCGCTCAGGGCCTCAATGAGGAACTCGATAGCGTCTTCATCCCCCAAATGCTGTAGGGCCTTGACCGCCACCAGACGCTCCTCCAGCTCGGGCGATCGCAGCATTTCAACCCATTGAACGAGTTCTGGATCGAGATCGGGAGTGGACATAAGCGTTTCTCTCAAAAATTTAGTTAGTTAATGGATGGTGAATGGTTGCTTGGGGCGAGACTTTTAGGCAAAGCGCTGTGTGATCAACATCATAGTTATTCGCTAGATGCCTTATCCGTGCAGATTGATGGTTTGTGGTTCAAGGTTCAAGGTTTAGGTGGCTGCACTATCAATCATTAACTATCAACAAACAGCGATTAACCATTAACCATCAACGAAGAACAAACCATCAACTCCGCTGTCTTCAACCCTAGACCTGTCCTAACGTAATAAGAACGGAATCTGTACCGTAATTGCATTCGTCGGACATTCTTTCTCACAGGGTAGGCAGAACCAACACTCATCATATTTCATATAGGCTTTGCCAGTTTCGGGGTTTTTCACTAGTACATCCAGTGGGCAAACCTCAATGCAGGCATTACATTTCTCCAAGCATTTTGACTCGTCTACGATGACAGGAACATCGACTCGTTGGTTAGTTAAGGCCATAGGATTTGCTGAAATCAGTGAGCAAGAAAAAGCAGGAAAACCAGTTTAGATTCGGGATTTCCAATTGTCAGTTGAAACCGTAGGGTGCGCTGTTGATCAACCAACGCACCGTCAGTTTCGGGAGGGAATGACTGTCCGTAAGTTTGAATTGTGAGCTGAGAGCGATTGTAGGCGCAAGGGATTTCCTGAGCTTAAATGCAACCGCTTTCCTGATCAACTTAGCGGATTTCTCGAAATGAATATACCACCGTAGGTTGGTGTCGAGGCACGAGACCCAATACCTCCGGAATTGCTATGCTGCTGGGTTTTACTTCGTTCAACCCAGCCTCCAAAAGCTCCCTTTTCGGGTAATTTCTTTCTCATAGATCCCCTTAGCGGACAGCGACGTCGTAGACTTCTTGTTCCAAGTTCACATCCACAATGTAGGGTTCGACAGGACGCTTGAATAGCGTCATTGCGCCATCTTCAGTCTTTTTCAGGTTGACATGGCAGAACCATTCGTCACTGTTCTTTTCAGGATAGTCGAGGCGGTAATGGTACAGTCCCCAGCGGCTTTCTTTGCGATAAAGGGAAGCCCGAGCCGCCATCTCAGCACAATCGCGGATAAAGTGGACTTCCATACAGCGCATCAGTTCATGGGGATCACTGGCTCCCATCAGGTTGAGAGTGTCTTCGTAAGCCATAAACTTCTCTAGACCAATGTCCATTTTGTGGGGCGACTTGGGAGGTTGTAGATAGTCATTGACTAATCGCCGCAGCTTATATTCCACTTGGGTGTGAGGGATCCCGCCTGAATTTTGCAGTGGCTGGTAAATACGAGCTTGCTCAGCGGCTAAAAAGTCGGCATCGGGCTCTACATGCTCGAGGTCACGCAAGTACTCCATGGCGTTTTCGCCAGCAATCCGACCATAGACAAAGGCCCCAATCATATAGTTATGGGGAACGCTGGCCATATCGCCTGCCGCATAGAGACCCGGCACCGTGGTTTCGGCTCGTTCGTTGACCCATACACCCGAAGCGCTATGACCGCTGCATAAGCCAATTTCGGAGATGTTCATTTCCACGCCGTCGGTGCGGTAGTTCTCACCCCGCCCTTCATGGAAGCGACCCCGACTAGGACGCTCGTTGGCCCACAGAATTGACTCAATTTCGGAAATAGTGTCGTCATCTAGGTGGTACATCTTGAGATGCACGGGACCTTTACCGGAATTCAGCTCTTTCCAGACTTCCAGCATCATCTGGCCGCTCCAGTAGTCGCAACTGATGAAGCGATGGCCTTCCGCGTTAGCCGTGTAGGCCCCAAAAGGACTGGCTACATAAGCACAGGCAGGGCCGTTGTAGTCCTTAATTAGGGGATTAATTTGGAAGCATTCGATATTGGTTAGCTCGGCCCCAGCGTGGTAGGCCATCGAATAGCCGTCGCCAGCATTGGTGGGGTTTTCGTAGGTTCCATAGAGGTATCCTGAAGCGGGTAAACCCAAGCGACCACAGGCTCCGGTACAAAGCACCACCGCTTTGGCCTGAATCACAACGAAATCGCCGCCGCGGACGTCAAAACCCACAACACCGGTGACCCGACCGTCCTGCACCATGACACGGGTCGCCATGACACGGTTCGTTACTTTAACTTTGTGGCGCTTGACCTGACGGGCCAGGATCTTTTTCAGATCCTTACCTTCGGGCATTGGGAGAACGTATTTGCCCACTCGATGCACTTGCTTGAGGTCGTAGTTCCCCTCGTGATCCTTCTGGAACTTGACACCCCAACTTTCCAACTCCTGGATGACCTCAAAACCCAGACGCCCAGTCTCATAAACGGCTTTCTGGTTTAAGATGCCGTCGTTTGCAAGTGTAATTTCGCGTGTGTACTGCTCGGGCGTTGAATTACCGGGAATTACCGCAGTATTGACCCCATCCATACCCATCGCGATCGCGCCACTGCGGCGGATGTTTGCTTTCTCCAAAATTAATACATCGCTCTCGGGGCTGGCTTGCTTTGCCTTAATACCTGCCATG
This sequence comes from Cyanobacteria bacterium J06639_14, assembly GCA_039818605.1. Classification (GTDB taxonomy): domain Bacteria; phylum Cyanobacteriota; class Cyanobacteriia; order Phormidesmidales; family Phormidesmidaceae; genus SIO1E4. The sequence continues at coordinate 6,239 of JBCBTQ010000205.1, forward strand.
GTTCCAGCAGTACCACCACCCACCACTAGAAAATCAGTCTTTAGGTACTGAGTGCTCACTTAAACACATCCTCTGCTTAACGGCAGTGAAGTCCAAACCCGAATCCGACGTACCTTATGCTTACAAAAGCGAGAGCAGCTCGCTAAGAGAATTCCAAATCTCATGATGCTCGTAGGTAACACTCAGGTCAGGAAGCTACTAGAAATCAAGAAGCTACTAGAAATCAAGAATTCAATGAGAAATTTAAGAATTCAACTGCTTCAAACATCTTGATAGCAGCATGTTAGAGGAGACTCCTACAGCTCATCAATGGAGTTTGTAAAAATGGACACAGTTTTTCAATTGAAGATGTCTATATACTCATAAACAATCTTCATTAGACTCTATATAAGCCGCAAGGGCTTACTGTGGATAAGCGAGTTGATAAAGGTAGGAATTCTTTAGTTTTAATTAAGCATAATCAATGCTAGATATCTGATGCGAGTTTGCTACATCTTCTCAAGACCATAAAAAAATCAGGTAGTGTTGAGTCAAGTTGTTCAAATTTAGAAGAGTAGAAGGGTGGAAATCTATCAACTGAAAGTCTTTTTAGAAGTTGCTCGTTGCCTTAGCTTCACGGAGGCTGCGGATACTCTAAATCTGACTCAACCAGCTGTTAGTGCCAAGATAAAGTCCTTGGAATCTGACTTGGGAACGCCCTTATTTAAGAGGCTGGGCCGACGTGTTGAGCTTACCGAGACTGGCAACTATCTTTTTAAAGAGGGCCCTCAATTAGTAGAACTGGAAGCATACTTGTTGTCCGAGATCGAGTCGATTAAACAAGGAAAGTTCAATACCCTGAAGGTTGGCTGTACGGTCGATATTATGAATGGTTGGTTGCCAGCTCGTTTGTATGAGTATCGCCGTATTTTTCCAGGTATCCAGACCCGGTGCATCTGCTTTGATGCGGTTGAAAAACTTTATCGAGCGATTAAAAATGGTGAGATTGACCTGGGTATTTCGGGATTAAGTTTTTCCAGATTTGATGAAGTTTCGGAGACGGTTATTGATACGGTTAAGTATTCTTTAGTTGTTTCCCACAGTCACAGTCTGGCTCAAAAACCCTGGTTAAGTCTTAAAGAATTAACGGATCAGTCTTGGGTGCTTTTAGGGGATGGATGCCCTGGACGAATTATTCTGCAGGAGCGAATGCATGAATTGGGGTTAAGCCTGTCGGCGTTTGCCCATATTGAAACTGTGGATGCGCCTAGTTTGATCCCAACTTATCTGCTTCAGGGGCACTACATCAGCTTTGCCTCAGACTTAGAATTTCAGGCGGAACGGCAAGCCGGACTCATTCGAACCGTGCCACTAGAGGAATTTGCTCTGGGAACCCCTTTATTTCTGTTGATGTCGAAACGCCTTAATCGCTTATTGACAACGACTTCCCCCAAACCACTTTTAGGTCAGTCGACCTTGCATCCAATTCAACAGTTTATGTCTGTACTGCAGACACACTGCAGTGCAACTCCATCTTCAAATTTGTTGCAGACTGTTGACACGGCTGCGAAAGCCAATTTCGCCTCGCAACCGATTGCTTCTAAGCTTAGCTCACCCTCAAATTCACCTAAATTTCAAGCCCCTAACTTTGTGATTCGATCGGGAAAGAGCAGTCCTTCAGAGACCTTTAGACTCACCATTGGAACCCAAAATCAAACGATTCAAACGGTGACGGCTGGCTTGATTATTCAGCGTTTGGGGTTACTGGAGCACTTTTTGCCCCGTGGCGATCGCTACAGCAATACGCAATACCAAATTCGGTGGGCCAACTACAGTTCGGGCGCACCGATTGTGGCGGGTCTAAAAGCCAAGGAACTGGACATCGGAGTGCTGGGGGATTATCCACTGCTGCTGAGTGCAGTCCCTGTCAATGAGACCTCCCCACCTGCGGGTACCCGACTGATTAGTTTTGTTGCTAGTAATGCGGATGGGACAGGCAACGACATTGTGGTTCCTAGTCATTCGCAATTGAACCGCATTGAAGATTTGGCCGGACGGGTTATTGCGGTGCCTTTTGGCTCGGCGGCTCACGGGATGGTGATGCGATCGCTGCACCACCGACAACTCCTGGATACAGTTACGCTGACCTCGATTGACACCCTCAATACCCGACGACTCACTAAGAATTCGCCCCAAGTCGATGGCTATGCCTATTTCACGCCCTTCCATGAAATTGCCAAACACAAGGGACAGTTTCGTCGTCTTCTGCAAGATCATCTCGATGGCTTGCCAACCTTCCATGGGGTTGTGATTCGCGACGATTTTGCGGAGCAGTATCCAGAAATAGCGGTAGCTTATCTGAAAGCTCTGCTAGCGGCCCAGTACTGGTACACAACCCATCCTATGGCGACAACTTTGGTCAGTCGCTGGGTAGGGATGGATGAAGCGATCGTGACGCAGACGCTACTGTCTGGTGAGAGCCATGATGCCGTGGTGTATCGGCCTGAAACAAAGCTTCGTTCTGACTGGCTCCAGGCTCATATTGGCCAGCTCAGTCAAATCAATGGTCAGGAACATTTAGGTCAAATCAATTTAGAACGTTGGATACAGCCTGAGTTTTTAGAAAAGGCGATCGCCTCAATTTAGAAAGTGGCTAATACCGATTCTTCTAGTCGAGATTACAGATGTCACTCTATCTCCCTTTCACTGTAATTTGTCACATGGTTTCGCAGAATTGGTGTAAAAGGTCTTGTCATCCAACATCATAAATTCAAGGCGTAAATTTAACATCGCAAGTTCAACATCCCAAATTGTTAGAGCAGTCCTGTGGCAAGTGAGGAAACTAATTTGAAATTTGCCATCTTGTCAGATATTCACGGCAACCTATGGGCACTAACAGCCGTTCTTGAAGATGCGAAGTGTCGAGGAATTAGTCAGTTTATTAATTTGGGAGATATCCTATATGGTCCTCTTAAACCTCTAGAAACCTATACGCTCCTGCAAGCGATCGATGCTGTCACGATTCAGGGCAATGAGGATCGGGATGTTTATGAATTTGAACCGAACCAGGATGATACCCACCCAACCCTCACATATATACTCAAGGAGTTGGGTGATGAGCCTGTGCAATGGTTAAAATCTTTGCCAAAAACGACTGTAATCGAAGAGGAAATATTTGCTTGTCATGGTATTCCCTCCAATGATCTCGTTTATTTATTAGAAGATGTTACCAGTGGATTGCCTACAGTGAGAGATGAGGCCGTTATCGCTAATTATCTTGAGGCGATTAATTATCCAGTTGTTTTGTGTGGACATAGTCATATTGCTCGGGTTGTTCAATTAGCCTCAGGGCAACTGATTGTTAATCCTGGTAGTGTTGGTGTCCCTGCTTATGATGATGATGTGCCAAACTATCACGCTATGCAAAACTATTCACCCTTAGCTTCTTATGCAGTACTTGAAAAGCAGAACGATAGATGGCAAGTTGAATTGTTGAAAGTTCCGTATGATGTTGATGCAGCCGTTGAACAGGCGCAGCAACAGGGACGAGAAGATTGGGCTTATTGGGTAAAAACAGGGCGGGTAGGAGGATAGAAAGGTGAATTCGGAATTCGGAATACTCTGCGAGAAAAGCAAAGCTCTACGGAGTTCGGAATATTGAAATGTAAGTTAGTTGATGTGTTCGCTAAAAGTAAGTTGAATGGCAATGGACTTACTATCTTTTACGATCATGACGATATTTCACAGGATGAGATGTTGGCATGGACTAAAGAGATGCGACAGTTTGAGTCGATTTTTGTTCGACTTGAAAAAGGAAAGTATATTGTCAAAATCTATACGATAGATGAGGAATTAGACTTTGCTGGACATCCCCTTTAATGACACTATAATTCTCAATCAAGGGCGCTTTTTAGGGCGACCTAGCGAAATTCTTATCAAAATGCATATTCGGAATTTAGAGCTAGAGGATATCGAAATTAGCGGTAACGTCGTAAAAGTGGCAGATATCATGCTAGAGGAATAAGGATGCATCCTACTTTTGTCATTCCGAGAGGAGTGAAGCGCAATGAGGAATCTCAATCTTCAGCGCTAGGTCGAGATCCTTCACTCCATTTCATTTCGCTCAGGATGACACAATGGGTCATTTGCAAAAGTGGGGCGTACTCGAGGAATAAGAGGCACAAAAAGTATTTCAAGAAAGATTCA
>JBCBTQ010000206.1:0-10377 GCA_039818605.1 Cyanobacteria bacterium J06639_14
GTTGAAGCCAGTAACGGCACCTGGAGATATTTCACGGTTTTCATCACGGCTTGCAGGGGCTGTTCACCGTGCTGCATCTCTACCTGAATTTCATCAACAACGACCACCGCGTTATCAATGAGCAGCCCCAAGGCAATAATCAAGCCCGTTACTGACATCTGGTGAATAGGCACCCCAAATAGGGTCATCCAGCCCAGTACCGCAAAAACCGTGAGCGGCAACGCCAGTCCCACAACCAACGCCGAGCGCCAGCCCATACCCACCAATGCGACCAGGACCACCAAAGCCGCCCCAAACAGGAGATTCATGATCAGGGTGCTGATGCGGGTTTCGACATAGCCACTTTGATCAAAAATGAGGTCGAGGGTGACCCCTGCGGGCAGGCGATCGCGAAAAGCATCCAAATCCTGCCGCACAATCGCCGCCCACTGGTCGATCCGCAGCCCCGACTGCATCATGACACCCAGCACAACCGCCGGTTTACCGCTAACAATGGCCTGATCGCTAAGGGGATAGCGGACTCCCCGACTGACACGGGCGATATCACTCAAACGGGTAAACTGACCACCACCTGATTGCACCGGGAGTTGACGAATTTGCTCGATAGTCTCTAATTCACTCTCCACCTCAATGGCCAGATCCTGCTCTGGGCTTCGTAGCTGACCGGCAGTCACCTTGGCGTCACTGAGACTAATCTGTTGGGCTAGCTGTTGAGGTGAAAGGCCCACACCAACCAGTGCGGGCGCATCAATTTCGACCAAAATCTCCTCATCTGGACTCCCGAAAAATTCCACCTCCTCGGTACCATCGACACCCCGCATGAGAACACCCAGTTCTTCGGCATAGCGCCGGAGTACAGCGTAGTTGGGCTCACTCGGCAAGTCCCATGTCAGGGCAGCGATCGCAGTGTATGCCTTGACATAGGCTTCGTCTAGCTCGGGAGCTATGACCCCAGGCGGAAACTGAGCCGTGGCATCGTCCATCTCGTCGCGGACTTTGGACCAAACAGGCTGAGCGTTATCGACCGAGTCCACCAACTCAACTAAAACCGTGGAAAATCCCACCCGTGAATCGGATTCGAGGACTTTGATTTCTTCAATTGCCGACAGTTCCTCTTCCAACACCGTGGTAACAAGAGCCTCAACCCGTTCCGCACTAGCCCCTGGAAAAGCCGTTTGAACTACGGCAATGCGCGAAATGAGTTCGGGGTCTTCCTGACGAGGCAGAGCTTGGAAAGAGGAGAATCCCCAAGCCAGCAGCATCACGATTGTCAGGATGAGGAGGCGAATGTTTTGGTAAAACGGACGAACCATAGAGCGACCTCGGAAAACGGAGTTGGGTATGGAGGCAATTGTTAGGACTCACGCCAAAGCCCCCTTATGTCCCCCAAACCTGGGGGATATTGAATCCGATTTCCCTAAAGTTTGGGGGTTAGGGGGCCAAAATCGGATTCAACTGCGTAAGTCCTGATGGGGTATGTGGGGGCAACGCATCCGGGTTGGAGCATTTTGGCGGGACCGACAAATGGGGGTCGGCATCACCGCTCCTATAAAGGTTGGACCTGCTGGCCCGGCACTAGTCGATGGGTACCGCTGGCAACGATCCGATCGCCGGATTGCAATGTTCCTCGCACTAACACGCGATCGCCCTCTTGATGCAGGATCTCAATCGCTTGGGGCTGGACCTCATAAACATTGGCATTGCTCTCGCCCTGCGAGGTCAAGACGTAGCAGTTCCACAGTCCCCGAATTCCCTGAGTTAGCGCTTCTGTAGGGAGCCAAACCCCATCAGTCGGAATAGTTTCGATGAGTTCTGCCCGCACGGTCTGACCGGGACTAATGCTGGCAATTGCGCCCGGCTCTAGGCGCAAGACAACAACCTGTGTACGGGTATTTGGATCAACTTCGGGCAAGACGGAGGCTACTGCAGCTGAATAGGTTTCGGACCCCAGCTTCAGCGTTTGCGGCGTCCCGACCGCCAGTTCATTGGCAACATTGACAGGCATACCAACACGGGCTTCCGGCACGGCATTTTCGACTAGCCGCAAGACGGATTGCCCGGCGTTAATGACGGTGCCCTCATCTACTTGCCGCGTTGAGACAATGCCATCAAAGGGGGCATTAATCGTGCTTTTGCCAATGGTGACATCTAGATCGGCAATATTGGCATCAAGCTGCTGGACAAGCGCCCGCTGAGCATCGAGTTGTTCCTGACGAGTCCCGTTTTGCAATTCCTCTAAATTGCTTTCGGCCTGATCTAAACGGGCCTGCAACGCACTTTCGCCGAAAGAAAACTCGTCCAGTTCTTCTTTCGAAATGGCTCCTTCGTTATACAAAAACTCACGCCGCGATCGCTGAGCTTCTTGTAAAGCCAACTGCTGCTCCAGATCACGCCTGTTAGCCTCTGCCGCAGCAATATCTTCAGCCCTGGGGCCCGCCTCTAGCTCCGCCAGTTGTGCCATCGCCCGTGCCTTTTCAGCTTCTAGCTGCAGGCGTTGGGTCTGTAAGTTACTAGTATCTAAACGGGCGATCGGGGCTCCAGTCGCCACGCGATCGCCTTCCTGCACATACACTTCAACCAGGCGACCACTGCGCTCAAACCCCAATTCGCTCGTACGGAGTGCCGCAATCTCGCCCGTGTAGGCTCGCGCCACTTGATAGCTTGCAGCGGCCTGAACAGTGAAAGTTTCCACCGGCAAGACATTAACCGCGGCAGTTTCAGCCTGGGCCACTTCGCTACGAGTCCCTGGAAAGCGTGTTTGCATTACCGGAATACCCAGCAGCAGTAAAAGTCCAATCGCACCGCATCCCAGAGTAAGGCGAGGGTAACGCTGAACTTTTGCAAAAAATCCCTGACCTAGAGACAAAGGCGGGGTTGTTTCAGGCGGCAGTGAGTTAGAAGTCATCTCTCCGTGCAGTACTTGACAATTTAATCAAACGTATGTTTATCGACAAGATGGGCTCTGTGCATCCCATCAGGAGCATGATTTTCTATTAATCCAGGTGGTAAGGAATCTGAGTCGACAACCAGGCGGCACTCCCTCCACAAAAAATGGCGGGCTATTTAAACAGTCGTCTGATAAGATTAAAACGTACGTTTGAACAAATAGCAAGGTGAATATTTAGTTTGAGATCAGTCGCATTGGCAATTTTCTGGCGAAAATGCGACTGGTCCTGGATGATCACCTAGGATGGTTACACTTCATGCGCTTTCATAAATGAGCACCGCTGCTTCAACCGATACCAAAGAGCAGATTCTTGATGTGGCTGAGCGAGTTATCGCGAAGCGTGGGTTTGCTGGGACTACGCTGCGGAGTGTAGTGAGTCAGGCTGGCGTTAATTTGGCAGCAGTTCATTATCACTTCGGGTCAAAAGAGGAGCTGTATCGAGCGACGGTCTCCCGGCTTGCCCGGCCTGTCGTTGAGTATGCAACCAAGCATCTAGAGCAACTGCAGGCACAAACCTCTGTGCCCCCACTAGAGGGGATTTTGACTATCTTCCTGATGTCGTCGCTGACCTTGGTGATGGGCGATGAAAGTTCCCAAATGGTCCGGGCTCAGTTCATGGGGCGCTGCCGAACAGAACCAGAACCGATTCAAAACATTTCCCGTCAAGAATTTGAGCCCTGCAGCCAAATTCTTTTGGATGCCCTGCAACGGGCGCTACCAGATCAGTCGCGCTCGCAACTAGCCTGGAAACTTGATCTCGCAATAGCAGTCCTGATTCGTGTGCAGATGGAAGCAGGTAAACCCGGAGCTCTCATTCAGAGCAGCCAACCGGAAGATATTCAGAAGGCGGTTTCGCACTTAGTGACGTTTCTGGCTGCAGGGATGCGATCGTAGGAGGCTTTGTGGTTAGGTATGGATGATGATCTACCCCCCCACCCTTTTCCCTCTCCCTATGTCCCACTCCCCCACAGACTCAAAACGTCGTTTCTCCGATCGCGTAGAGAACTATGTCCGCTATCGCCCTAGCTATCCTGAAGCGGTTTTGGATCTCCTGAGCGAGGAAATTGGGCTGACTGGTGATGCCGCGATCGCGGATGTCGGGTCTGGCACAGGCATCTCCGCCGAGTTGTTTCTGCGCAACGGCAACCCAGTCTTTGCGGTGGAACCCAATCCTGATATGCGTCAAGCAGCAGAGACACTACTCCAGGGCTACCCAAAGTTTCGCAGCATCTCAGGCTCAGCCGAAGACACAACTTTGCCGGATCAGTCTGTCGACTACATTGTCGTGGGGCATGCCTTCCATTGGTTCAACCCACAAAAAACGAAACAAGAATTTGCCAGGATTCTACAGCCAGAGGGTTGGGTGATTCTGATGTGGAATTCGTTACGCAAAAAGTCAACCCCATTTTTGCAGGCGTATGAGGCGTTGCTGCAGCAGTACGGAACCGATTACAAAACGATTCAACATATCGACTCAAACAACTTAGAGGCATTTTTCACTGAATCAAAGCCTTATACGCGGATGCTGTCTAGTGAACAGCGCTTCAATTTGGCAGGACTGCAGGGGCGAACGTTCTCTTCGTCTTTTACCCCCAATACAGGACATCCCAATCATGCACCCATGGTTCACGCTCTCAAGCAACTTTTTGAGCAGTACCAAGAACACAATGAAGTGTGCTTCGAATATGATCTGAAAATTTTCTTCGGTCATGTAGCCTAATATCGATTTCTTTTATGGCTGCAATAAATACCGTGCGTTGAACCTGGAGGATACTTCCAATTAGGGTGGGACCATCAACGGATTGAACACTTAAATCCCTTCACCTCATAAGGAGATTCCTATGGTTTGTCCCGACAGTGCTCAAATTCGCGCCCAATTGGAAAAGGCTTATCAGAAGTCTGCATCGATTCCATTCCATCAACAGTTCCGGGCATTTTTGCAACGGGTCGGCACCCTGATTGTGGATGAACTGACCCGCGATCGCAGTCAGCCTCGCATCTCTAAGTACTACAACGCTGACGGCAAAGCTCTATGGCATGTCTACGATCCAAAAAACAACGCCAACTTTACAGCAACATCTGAATCGGAGCTCTTGGAATGGCTGGATCATCGAGGTTCCTGATTTACAGCATGCTGCTAGCGGGTAAAAAAACGTCCCAAAATCGCCAACGGGTAACCGTACCCCGGTTACAGATGATGCTGTTTGCCGCGTCTATCGCCATCACTCGCCCCACGCTATTCCCCTTCCCCTCTCCCCTTTAGCTCAGAACCCCGCTATCGTAAATGATGAGTACGCGTTCTCATGCGATAGCAGCAAGGTTTCGGCAATGATTCATTCTCCTGATTCTCCATCGGCAAAAACGGCTATGCCAGCCGCTCCAGGAATGGCTGCAAAGGTGCGTAACCTGATTGTGGTTAGTGTCGCGGTAGTGCTTTCAGTCCTAGTTGTATTGGGCATTCGGACACAGGCCCCAGCGGCTTCGTTGGAAACATTGGCGGCAGAAGCCACGCCTTTGGAAGCAGCTTTAGTAAGTGGCAAACCATCGCTAATGGAGTTCTATGCCAACTGGTGTACGTCCTGTCAAGCGATGGCGGGCGATATGTCGGATCTGCGAACTGCCTATGGCGATCAGGTGAATTTTGTCATGCTGAATGTGGATAACAGCAAATGGCTACCGGAAATGCTGCACTATCGAGTCGATGGAATTCCCCATTTTGTCTATCTTGATAATGCTGGGAATCCCGTAACGATGGCGATTGGAGAACAGCCGAAGACGGTCATCGCGAGTAATTTGGACGCGCTGCTGACGGAATCTGAACTGCCCTACCAGCAAGCATTAGGACGCACATCTGAACTAGAGGCTCCCGTCCCAATGGTGAGCGATCGCAGTGATGATCCCCGGAGTCATGGTGCCCAAGCGGCAAACTAGCCCTGGCCCTTTCTAGTTAAAACTCCCATGTCGCGAAAAGATCAGCCAACGGGCAACTGAACCCAGGCACGACATTTTCGCCATCTAAACTATCACCAACCTTCAAAAACTGATCCGGGCTAGGTTCGTGGTAAACCAATACATACTGCTCATCGGGATGGATCACCCAGACTAACTGCGTTCCATTACTGAAATACTCCACAATCTTTGTGTGAATTTCTTCCACTGTATTTCCCGACGATAGGATTTCTACGGCAAGATCAGGAGCCCCTTCAAAGTATCCGGTGGGTAGACGTCCACGCCCTAACCCCTGTAGTCGTTCTCGTGTAATAAAGGAGACATCAGGCGATCGCCGATTGCCTGATGTCAATTTAAATGCCTTACTTGAATCACACGTAACCCCTAACCGTTGTGGACGCGCATACAGCTCAATCAAACCACCCAAATAGGCACCCAGGTTGCCATGCTCCATCCCTGAGTTACCCATATCAATTAGCTCCCCATCCACAACCTCATAGCGATGCCCATCCTTTGGCAACGCCATAAACTCTGCATCTGACCAGACTTTTCGTTCTGCCGCGATTGTCATGGTTAAGCCTGTTGTTCTAAATGCCTTTATAGCACTCCGAAATGCCAGCCACAGTATCAAGTTGCCTGATACAAAGCCTCAATATCTGACCCACAAATCGCCTTAAGGTTGCGGGTGATTTTCTGGATATCCCAGTCCCACCACTGAATAGCCAGCAAGGCATCAATCGTTACTGGATCAAATCGTTTGCGGATTTCCTTGGCTGGATTTCCCCCGACAACGGCATAGGACTCAACCGATTTGGTCACTATCGCTTGTGAGGCAATAATGGCCCCATCACCTACCTGCACACCTGGCATGAGAGTTGCTCCATAGCCAATCCACACATCGTTGCCAATTACGGTATCGCCTTTATAGGGCCATTCACCTGGCATCGCTGACTCCCACCCATGACCAAAGACAGGAAAAGGATAGTTGGTGAACCAGTCAGTGCGATGGTTACCACCATTCATGATGAATTTCACATCAGAAGCAATAGAACAGAATTTGCCGATGATGAGTTTATCCCCAATGAAATCAAAATGGTACAGAACATTACGCTCAAAGTTTTCAGGATTCTCAAAATCGTCGTAGTAGGTGTAATCCCCCACAATGATATTGGGGTTAGTGAGAATGTTTTTGAGATACACCAACCGATTCTGCCCTGTAATGGGGTGTTTGGTATTGGGTGATGGCCCGTAGCACATTGGCAAACTACCTTGCGAGAGAACTCTGATACCCTGCGGCAGAAATACCGCCACTATTCCTTTCACCCAACCACCCTGCCACCCAACCATCCTGCCACTATCGAATGAATCCGAAAACTGACGCCGTCGAGTACTAGTTTCCATCCTAGCGATGATTGATTACCGCGTTGTCTTGGCCCGGCAATAGAGGTTCTCTCGATGCGTTAGCTTAAGAGCGTTCTAAGGGACTTGCCAAATGCGATTGTGATACTGCACGGGTTCAGCATAGGGATCTTCCATCGGATGATCGTGGCTGTGGTTGTGTCCGTGACCATGGTGATGATGATCGTGACTATGGCCGTTATGGTGATCGTGTCCATGACCGTGGCTGTTTCCTTGTTCACTCGCCCCCCCCTTCAGCGCTGCCAAGCGGAACTTACACATCTCACAGTTCATCGCGACGGCCCCTGATTGGGTTTCAATTTCACGGCGACGCATCACGCCCATAAGTTGAGGGTGCAACCCCATTTCCGGTAAACACACCACCTCTGTCCCAGGAAATAGGGCTTGCTGTTCGGCTGCAATCGCCTGAATCTTCTTCATCAAAACGCCTGTAAAGAGAAAATAAGGCAACACAACGATGCGCTGAGGCTGATACAGTCGAGCCCTGCGGAAGCCTTCCTCCAAACGGGGATGGGTAATACCAATAAAACAAGTCTCTACTGTGTTGTAGCCACTACCTTCCCAAAGCACCCGCGCCAACTTGTACACATCGCCGTTGGCATCAGGGTCACTGGACCCGCGTCCCAGAAATAAGAGAACCGTGCGCTGACGCTCAATCCCATGAGGATTATGTTCAGGTTGATCAAGGCGATCGAGGCGATCGCGCCACAGCTCGAGTATTTCCGGTGTAATCCCAAAGTGGCGGCCATAGTGAAAGCGCACTTGGGGATGCCGCTGGCGAGCGCGGTCTAACTCATTAGTGACATCAAACTTATTGTGACGGGCGGCAAATAGGAGCACGGGCAAAGCTGAGATATCAGTGTATCCAGCTTCAACACAGCGATCGACCCCGTCTTGAATCGTGGGCTCAGTCAATTCCAGAAAACAGGGCATCACGGGACGAGATTCGTCTAAAACCTGATAAGCAGCAGCAAAGTCTAAAAGGTTCTGTCGGCCTTGAGCATCCCGACTACCGTGGCCAATCAGGAGCAGGGGACGTTTCTGTGGCAAGGGTTCCAGCGTTGGAGACAAGCTTACATTGAGACTAGTGGGGTCCGTCAAAATATGTGCAGTTGTCATCAATTCAATTCACTCCGTACCTGTGCATCGCAGGCAATAGAGACACAAAACCACCTGCGGGCATTCTGACTTAGACAATTTGGGATTTTGAATTTTGGGTTTTGGCAAAGCAGCCTAAACTCTAAAATCTTCAATCCCAAATTGCTTCACAGTTGCGGCACAGTGTCGGAATTGTGCAACCCTTCAGCAACACGGCTACACGCACCGAACTTTCCCCTCAGGTGGTCGTATCAATTTAGCTCTGCCATCTTAACCCAATCAGGGGTTCAATCAGAGTGTGTTCTCGCCAAGCTTAAAGACATTGACTGCGACGTCATGGGAAGGGCCTGTAAAGTTATGTAGCTTTCAATCTCATGTCTCCTAAGTATCTGTTCGGTTCATTAACCTGGGAATATTATTCTCAACTGAAAACGTTGAAAATCATAAATACCTACGACTGTTTTGCAAATAACTAAAGTATTCACTTCCATTAGACTGAAAGGATTACTATCAGTAGCGACAGTTCTTTCGCTGCCCATGATTTTGTCAGCCTGGGCCGCAACGCCTAAAGCTGAAACCAACATCCAGGCCAAATCGACAGTCAAGGCCAACGTTCTCGTTATTCACTCTTACAGTCTTGAACTTCCTTGGTGCCACCAACAGTACATGGGCATTGTGGAAGGATTTCAGGAGAGTGACCACGACGTTCAAATCTACCACGAATTTTTAGACAGTAAGCGCTATCCTGGTCTGCATCATCGCCAAGAGTTTCTCGACTACATTCGTCTTAAATATCAGGACACACCACTACAGCTTCTGATGGTTGCCGATGACCCAGGACTCAATCTAGTTCTGGAAACTCATGACGAGTATTTTTCAGATTTACCTGTGGTGTTTATGGGAATTAATCACGTGCAGGAAGGATTATTCGATATTCCTTGGATTACAGGTGTCTTCGAAACTCATAATTATGCTGAAACGTTTTTAGAGGCCAAACGTCAGACGGGTGCTGACACGATGATTGTCATTGGTGATTCCAGTGAAACTGGAATTGCTTCCCTCAAAAGGACTGAAGCAAGCCTGTCTAATGTGGAGGGTCTACCCGCACTCATTGTGCTCAAAGATATTCCAGAGAACCAGGTGGAGCAAACACTGGGAATCTATCCGGATCATTGGCCAATTTTCATGGCTGGACAACTTCGAGAAAAGACGAAAGAAAAATCTTTGATTGATTTTGCCCAAGACACTCAAATTTTACGTTCGAAGTTGCCTAATCCTCTTTACACCAACACAATTTTACGCATTGGCTATGGTGCCGTTGGCGGCAAAATATTAGAAGGCAAACATCATGGTCAACAGGCTGTTCAATTGGCTACAAAGATTCTTGAGGGAACTCCGGTTAGCGATGTTGAGCCAATTGTTAATGTTGACGATCAATGGATGTTTGACGCCCAAGAATTAAAGCGATTTGACATAGATTTTAAGGATTTACCTGCAGATAGTATTTTAGTGAATTTAGGGCCTTCATTTTACGAACAAAATCGTCAGTTAGTATGGATTTGCATTATTGTCTTTTCTTTAGGATTAATCACAATTTTTCTTTTAGCCTATGCTAACCATCAACAAAGGCGGGCTAAAAGACAGTTGAGGGAGAATGAGAGAAAACTTGAGCAGCGAGTATCTGCGCGGACTTCAGAATTGAGTGAAGCTCTCCGCGAACTCAAGCACACTCAAGCACAGTTGATTCAAAAAGAGAAACTATCGAGTTTGGGAAAATTAGTAGGGGGCATCGCTCACGAGTTCAATAATCCCCTAAGTTTTATGTGCGGTAATCTTACCTACCTGGAGAAATATACACAAGATATCTTCCAGTTAGTTAGCTGTTATCAAACTCAATCAGATCCCTCATGTGTTGCTCAAAAATATGCCCGAGAGATCGAGTTTGAGTATATTCATGAAGATGT
>JBCBTQ010000207.1:0-10348 GCA_039818605.1 Cyanobacteria bacterium J06639_14
CACAATGTTTTCGAGGCACTCGTGGACTTGTTCGCGGGAAATCCTCGTTCACCGCTGCCGCAGGCTGAGTAGTTACCTCTGAAAACCATCAACCAACCATCCAGAACCAACAACCAACAACCAACAACCAACAACCAACAACCAACAACCAACAACCAACAACCAACCAACAACCACCAACCACCAACAACCAACAACCCATCCCCCCTGATAAACATCCTCTCTTTCCCAAAGCTACTTTAGAATCTGGAGAGCTTTGTACCGTATGAGGAGAGGTCGCATGGTAGAAACCGTGAGTCAACACAACGGGATCTTTGCTGAAAATGTGTTTACACAGCCTGCTAACGGGGAACAGCTATCTTGTTCAATTTTGGTTGTAGGGGGTTCAACGGCAGCCTATGCAGCCAGTCTCACGATTCTGCAACAAAACCTGGATGTGTGTGTAGTGCAGCCCCAAAAGGTGATGGGTGGGCAGTTTACAGCCCAGGCACTGCCAGCCTCTGATGACGGTGACTTATTGAGAACGGTGGGGACCCCTCAAAAACTGGATGGTGAATACTTTGCGATTTCGAAAGCTCAGCGGCTGTTTCGAGAACGTCAGCGATCGCTGCAGTTGGTCAAAGGACAAGCCGTTCGTAACCCTGGCGGTGGCTGGGTCAGCCATTTTTCGGTATCTCCCATCGTAGCGGCTACGGCCATGAACGAAGCGATCGCCCCCTACTTCGCAGACGGACGCTTCAAACTGATTGCTGATGCAGAACCCGTGAAGGTTTTTTTTGATTCGAGTGGTACTTTTAAGCGGGTCACGGGGGTTTTATTTGAGCACACCCAAACGGGGCATCGCTTCACAGCCAATGCTGAGATTGTCATTGAAGCCACTGATCTGGGCGATTTGCTAGAGGTGGGCGATATCGAATCGCGGGTCGGGCAGGAAGCTCGCTATCAAACCGGTGAGGGACTTTTGCCAGATGATGCGCGGCCTCAATGCCAACAGTCCATCACGTTCGATGCCTTGGTAGAACGAACGCAACCGGGACAAGGTATCCCCATTGGCCAGCCCGTAGGCTATGGTCGCGACCCCTGGCTCAATGTCCATGATTTCACCGGGAATTTTTACACTAAAAGTCAGGATGGGGAGTGGAAGAAGTGGGCATTTTTTAGTGATTTTGGCATTTTTCGCTATCGGCGTTTGCAGCGGACCCAGTCCCATGAAAAAAGGGTATTCCCTGGCGATGTTACGGTGATTAATTGGGGCACCTCTAGCGAACCCGATCGCTACTGCTGCGGCAACGACTATCGCCCCGGACGCCTGGTCGGGGTGAGTCGCGAAGAACGGCAAACCCATATCCAGCGGGCTCACGATCGCGCGCAAGCCTACATTCATTTTTTGCAAAGCAACGGGGTGCCGGACCTCAAACCGCGGGGCGACCTTGCCTGGACAAAAGATGGGATTGCACTGGAACCCTACATTCGCGAAGCTCGTCGCGGCGTGGCTTTAACCACCGTGCGTCATGAAGATGTGGCCGCAACGTTTTTCCCCGATCAGGCACGTGCCCGCTGTTTTCATGATTCTGTGGGCATTGGCCAGTATCACTATCTCGATCTGCATGGTAATGATGCCCAAGGACATATCACCCCCAAAGGCAGCGATGTCATCGCCCTCCCCTTCAGCTTGCCCTTGCCCTCCCTAGTACCTCAGACCACTGATGGCCTGATACTCTCGGCCAAGAGTTTGGGCACAACGCACATCACCAATGCAGCTTACCGTATGCATCCAATGGAATGGGCCATTGGGGAGGCTAGCGGTTGGCTAGCGGTATTCGCACTGTGGACCGGGCTGCAACCGCGAGTATTGGCGACCGAAAAAGCTCACATGCGTAAAATTCAGGGGTATATGACCCGCAATAAAATTCCGATTTTCTGGTTTGATGATGTATCGCACGATGATCCAGATTTTGAGCCGATCCAAGTCATGGCAGCGGCGGGTATTGTGCGCAGTGAAAATCTGCGCACCTTGCACTTTCGTCCTTACGCGAGTGTGACCAGGGCAATCGTAGCAGCCGCTTTTGTGAACTTGCTGCAGTTGGAAAAACAAACCCCCGCAACGCCCACCTTCAGGGATGTTAGACCGGGTCGGCACTGGGCCTACGCTGCGATTGAAACCCTCTATGAGCAAGGACTGGTCATTGGGGTAGGGGGCGATCGCTTTGCGCCTGATGTACCCATTACCCGCGAACAGCTTTCGTTTTTAGTCAAAAGAGCGATGCCGGAAGCCTATGACAAAGCATTTGCGCAAACACCGCGCGATCGCCAATTCCTCCAGCGACGAGAACTTGCACGAGTCCTCTACGAAGTGATGAAACGCAAGCTAGGCATCTAGAAGAACTCCCTATTGTCGAACGCTACCGTTGCGCGATGCCACGACCACACATCCCGACTACTCATATTGAGTTCGAAAACTCGGATTCGGCATCACTCTGGAAGTCAAATTTCTGGCTGCATCTCAGCGGCGACAGCTTGATTCGCCGCTGTTGCCACCCCCTAAAAAGGCGCTAGGCAAAGCCTGGCTGGCTTAGCATGCCCTTTAGCCCAAGGGGACCGAGGGAAGCTAGCTTCTGTCGCAAACAGCCAGAAACTTAATTTACGCTGTACTGGACTTAATTCATAAGTTTAAATTATCAAAAAGCTCGACAAATCTAAGGCAATTTTTCGCAAAAAACACTGCTTTGTCAGCTCGATATTTCATAAACTTAAATATATGGTGTTTCACCAAATCATAGTTTTTTGTCTATAAGTCTAATGAAAGCAGTTCTCATACACACCCCCTGTTGTGAAGCTGCTAGGTATACAAAACAGGGGGCAACAGGTATTCCATTCGATACAGGCAAGCGACCTGTACGTAATACACACAAACAGCATGGAGCGAAAACCATGAATAAGTTTGAACCGAGGCAGTCACAGTCAAAGTTGGATACGGATGAAGGATGGGTCGTGCAGGTTTATGGCGGTAATCGCCGCTTAATCTGTGTTTTAGAACCCTCCCACGGTTGGATCTTCTTGATCGGTTTCGGGGTTGGTTTATTGCTTACAGTCATTTGGGTTAACATCGCTCGCTACAGTCTCCCCTTAGATCCGCCTCCACCCACAGAGTCACCCGCGTTACAAATAGATTGATGCACCCTCATCATACGGGCGAAGTATTCTCCTTGAGACATCGTAATTGGGCCTCAAGGAGGCCATGGCGACCAATTTCAGAGATGATTTCAGAGATGGATTAATTAAGCCCATATCTGCACAGGGTACCGCTGGCTTGATGGCATCAATCAACAACAAAAGGCAAACAATCTTTTGTTTGCGCAGAATACGACATCCGCATCCCCCCCCTCTCTCTAGCTGTCCATTAGGTACAAGTTACTGAATCTCAAGTACAACCACGTTTCCCATCCTCCCCTTACCAACTTTCCATTAGGCACAAGTTATGGAATCTCAAGTACAATCACGTTTCCCATCCTCCCCTTGGTAAGGGGAGGTGCCGTAGGCGGAGGGGTTCCAGCCGCTACGCTCGCGATCGCACCCCCTATAGTCCCCCTTGCCAAGGGGGACAGGGACTCACCCTCAATACAGGGCACAATCCCCCATCACTGGACGGTATTTTCTCCAAACCAATCAACCTTCAATCAATGTATTTCGCATAGTTGCAGCTTTCTCAAAAGAGATTATCTCTTCCTTACAAGGCGTTAAGTAATTCCATCAATTAGGGCTTACTAGGAAGGATATACGTCATTTTTCAGTTCTACCCTCGTCATAGGCCTCAACAACTCCACAGACTCAAATCAATATGAGTATTTCAGTACCTCACTATTTTCTTCGAGCATTGCACAGTAGAACACCCTGGTTTTTCTTTACTGCAAGCGCTTGCTCAATATTTAGTGCCGAAGTTTTGGTCATGTTTCTTTTCATGACTCTGCCACCAATACCTGAAGTATTTGAAGCCTTTCTCGATGGTGTATTGCTATCGATATTAGTTTCACCAGCCCTGTACCACTTCTTATATAAACCATTAAACATCGAAAATAGGGAGCGTCGCATTGTCGAGAAAGAGTTGCGGCATTCGAAGAAACTTCTAGAGTTACAAGCTAATCAACTTCAAGAGTACAACCAAGAACTAGAACAAAAAGTAGCTGAACGCACTCAAGAATTGAATATCAGGAATCATGAGTTGCAGGGTCTCTTAGAAGAGCTTCATAGTATGCAGGCTCACATCGTGCAAACAGAAAAGATGTCTTCCTTAGGGCAACTTGTCGCAGGCATAGCCCATGAAATCAACAACCCAATTGGTTTCATTTACGGCAATATCGAGCATATTGAAAGCTATACCCAAGATACTTTAAAGCTGCTAAAGGCCTATCAGGCTGAATTCCCGAACCCACCAGAGTCAATCCAAACACTCTCCAATGACATCGATCTTGATTTCATAAGTCATGATTTAGAAAAAATATTACGATCAATCGCGATCGGTTCTGAACGAATTCAGCAAATTGTCTTATCGCTTCGCAACTTTTCGCGGCTAGGTGAAACCGGATTCAAAGCCACAGACATCCACGAAGGCATCGAGAACACATTGATGATCTTGCAACATCGTCTGAAGCCTACCTCAGAAAATCCGGGAATTCAGATTAATAAAGACTATGGCAATTTACCTCTAATTGAATGTGCCCCAGAACAACTCAATCAGGTTTTCATGAACTTACTCATCAATTCAATTGACGCGATAGAGGAAGCCATTCAAAAAACGCGGCCAAACAAGTCTTTGTCGCAGGTCTATACAATTTGGATTTCCACTCAAGTAATTGAGGAAAAACGCGTAAAAATTGAGATCATAGACAATGGAGCTGGGGTGTCAGAGGAAGCAAAAACAAAAATATTTGATCCTTTCTTCATAACTAAACCGGTAGGTGAAGGAACGGGTTTAGGCTTGTCGATAAGCTACAAAATCATAACGGAAACCCACCAGGGCAGTATTCAGTGTGATTCCCAAGATGGAGATGTTACAAGGTTTTCAATTGAAATACCGATTCGCCAGCCTATGCAACCATAGTTCAGGAATTTTCTAGCAGTCCCCTGTGCTTCCTAGTACCCTGCGGCAGAAATACCACCACTATTCGTTTCACCCTTCCACCCAACTACCCAACTACCCTTCCACCCAACTACCCTTCCACCCAACCACCCTTCCACTATCAAATAAGTCCGAAAACTTACGCCGTCGAGTACTAGATTTTCCATCCACCAGAAACATCAATGACCTGGCCCGTAATCCACCGCGATTCGATCGCAGTTAAAAACTCTGCCACGTCTACCACATCGTCGATCTGTCCTATCCGCTTCAGGGCAGTAGCCGACTCCAACTCCTGGCGGAATGTCGGATCTTGCAATAGTTGGGCACGAAAGTTTGCCTCGATGACACCAGGCGCGATCGCATTCACGCGAATGCCACGATGACCGAGGGCCACCGCCCAATGTCGCACAAGACAATCGACGGCTGCTTTTGTCGCTGAAAAATAAGCAAAATCTGGACTAAAAATCCGCTGCGTTGCGGCCACTGAGAGCGTAATGATCGCCCCACCATTGCTCATATGGGGTGCCAGTCGATTAACCAGCTCGAAAGGAGCGAGTAAATTGACATTTGTCATGGCCTGAATGTCGGTCAAGTCTGTCTGACCCAGAGGGCTGGCTGCAGCAATGGCTGCGTTGTTGACGAAAACATCGAGCTGACGACCTGCTAAAGCCTCAACAACCTTTTCGGCAAGCACTGCCGCATCATTCCGATCGCTCAAATCAGCTTGAATGACAACACCATTCCCCCCGGCTTGAATCACTTGCGCCAAGGACTGTTCAGCCCCAGCGCGGCTGGCAGCATAGTGGAAAATCACAAAGTTCTGACGGCTTCCCAATCGTTGCGCGATGCTTTGCCCGATATCCCTACCGGCTCCAGTCACAAAAATTGTTTGGTTTGGCATGCTGCTTGTATAAGATTCACTCCACAGCCAGAATAATGAGTAATACACAAAAAATCTACGGAGAAAAAACACCGTGACTGTCTCTCGCAAAACGCTACCAGATTGTCCAATAGAGTGTTGTATTGCGGCGATTTCAGGCAGATGGAAAGCCATGGTGATTTGGCATTTGCTGGAACAACCTTTGCGCTACTCAGAAATGGCTCAAAGGATTCCCGAGATTACTGAGCGAGTCTTATCACAAGTACTTCATGAGTTGGAAAAAGACGGTCTAGTTGAGCGATCGCAACAGAAAGATTGGCAACTCACGACCTTAGGCAAAGCGCTTAAACCAAGTTTGAGGGCAATGTTTGAATGGGGAAAGTTATCCCAATCCCTGCATCCAAAAGCAAAGGTGAAGCGGTAAAAACCAGGCAAAAAAACTGCATTTAGCATGGCCATGCTAAATGCAGAAAGTTGACAGAATCGATTTTTCCTAGCGCAAAGACACATGCCAGGAAAGCTGCATCATCAGGCAAATTTCATTCGTCGCTCAGTCATCCCTTGCTGCCCTGAAAATAACCCCTGCGTAGCGTGGGTCAAAACCCCACCCGGCCACCAGAACACCCCACCCAAAGTGATACGACCCACGGCACCCCACCCGAAAACCCCACCCAAAGTGATACGACCCACGGCACCCCACCCGAAAACCCAGCCTTCCTTTTCATCGTTTGGAGTAACGCGTCAGCACCATGGACCGTCACTCTGAAAAGCGCTCAACACCGTAGGAAAACTGGAAGATGAAATCGTTAGCATAATTAGGGTACTTGGCTATCATCGCTACTTCCACGGCCTCAGGACTATCTTCTTGAGCAATAGCCGATTGCAGATCTTCAATCCAAGCTATTTGTGCATCCAGAGCTTCTGCTCCATAACGAGCTGCCGGTTCAGCATGCCCCACGATAACCGTTTTGGGGTCTAGTGCTTTAGCCGCATCAAGCGTTGTGATCCACCCTTCAAAATCACGATGATCGCCTATAAAAGCATGGGTATCGCCAAAAGCGATATCGCCCATAATCACTGTCTTAGCATCCTCCACCCAAACAAACGAGGATTTGGGATGATCGCCAACTCCAGCTACGATCTGAACGGGTCGGTCATCTATGGCCAGAATCTCAGAAGGGATTATCTAGAGAGACATTATCGACACCTCGTCACTATCGTCAATTAGGCACCTGTGAGTAACTATGCACCTTTGGATCACAGCGATCAAAGGATTTTGTAGGCGGTCCTAGCGAAAACGTAACGTATCGTAAGTTTCACTTAAAGCTGCCATTTCTAACTTGCTGACACCTTGTTCATTCTGCCTATTACTGAGTCGTAATGATGCTAATTAAGCCATCGACCATGCGATCGCTCTCTAGAGGTAGCACTTCATCCCCGTGCAATATTTTTTGCACAATCAGGTAATGCACAACAGAACCCGCAAAAACGCGGGCAGCAACGACAGGATCGGCCAATTTGAGCTGTGGTTGTGACGACAAATACAGCGTCAATTGTTCTAACAGCGGCTTTTTTATGTCCCGTACAAATTTTCGGGCCACTTCAGGGAAACGATCGGACTCACCAATCACTAAACGCATCAAATTGAGCAAGGGTTGGTTTTGCTCAAAACCAGTGAGCATACAGACGGCAATTTGCCGTAGTACATCCTGAGGTGGAGCCTGCAAGTCGGCTTCGGATAACAAAGTAAAGACTGTCTGGCGACTGGCAGCGGTCATTTCCTGCATCAGGGCCAAGAACAATCCCTCTTTATCCTGAAAGTTACTGTACAGGGTGGATTTAGAAACCCCAGCCGTCGCAGCAATACGATCCATACTGGCCGCAGCATAGCCCTGAGCCATAAATACCTGAAACGCACCGTCCAGAATTGCCCTCGCCTTTTCAGAACGATCCTTCATGGAGGGTATTGAAGAGGGTGGGGGTTGCGACATGGGAACGTTTTCAGAGATTTTCACTGCATCCATTGTCTACCCCCCGCAGCAACTTTGAGTATTTCCGTGTCACCAGCACTAAACGGTTCAGTTGATTAGACCGAACCGTTTAGTATAATGAGAATGTCCTTCACAAATCGACGTCAAGGCCATGAGTGCAAATGCATTGAATCACCAAGTCCGTGGAGTCGAGCGATCGCGACGTTCGTGGGTGATTGCTGGGATAATCATCGTTGGCGTGACGGGTGCCGCCTGGTGGATCTGGCAAGGGCGCGATGCGTCCGTCTCCGAACCGGCGGTAACGTTGAGCGCCGAAATCAATACTGTGACAGCGCTGGGACGTTTAGAGCCAGAGGGGGAAGTCATTCAGCTTATGGCTCCAACATCCGCCCAGGAAAGCCGCATTCAGGAATTGCTGGTGCAGGAAGGGGATTACGTTGAAGCCGGTGAAGCGATCGCCATTTTGGATAATCGCGACATTTTGCAGGCAGCTTTAACGAGTGCGCAAGAGCAAGTACGGATTGCCGAGGCGGGGTTAGCCCAGGTACAGGCTGGTGCTAAAGCCGGAGAATTGCAGGCTCAGGAAGCTGAAATCGCCCGACTGAGAGCTGAAGAGGCGGGCATCCTGGCTACTCAGCAAGCCACAATTGATCGCTTGCAAGCCGAAGTTGACAATGCTCAGTTGGAATACAATCGCTACGAAACCCTCTACCAGGAGGGGGCCGTTTCGGCTTCGGAGCGGGATACACGGGAATTGACCCTGGCAACGACTCGCCAACAACTCCAGGCAGAACAATCAGAGCTAGCTCGTCGCCGCGACACGAGCCAAGAGCAAATTCAACGGGCCGCTGCCACCCTTGATCAGCTAGCCGAGGTGCGATCTGTTGATGTGGAGTTGGCCAGAGCCGAAGTCGCGGCGGCGATGGCTACCGTCAAGGAAGCTGAGAGCAATCTTGAAAAAGCCTATGTGCGATCGCCCCAAGCTGGGCAAATCATCAAAATTCACACCCGCCCAGGGGAGAACGTTGAGAGCGAAGGGATTGCGACTTTGGGACAAACCAACCAAATGATGGCGATCGCCGAAATTTATCAGAGCGACATTCAACAGATTCAAATGGGTCAGCCGGTCACCGTCACCTCTCCTGTGATTGCCAGCGAGCTATCGGGCACAGTTGAGCGCATTGGACTGCAGGTTGAGCAGCAGCAAGTAGTCGATGAAGATCCGGCTGCCAATATTGACGCCAAAGTCGTTGAGGTCCACGTCCGGTTAGATGAAGCGGCCAGCCAGCAAGTGGCCGGACTCACGAACCTGCAGGTCACTGTCCGCATCACCACTGATTAGGAGGAGTCAGAATCATGCTTGGTTTTCTCAACGGGCTCCAGCAGCGGACGCCCTTAGGTCTGAAGCAACTGAAACATGATCCGTTACGGTTGCTGACGGCGATCGCGGGCATTACCTTTGCCGACATTTTGATCTTTATGCAGCTAGGGTTTGCCGACGCCCTTTACACCAGCAATACCCAATATCCTCGGGCATTGCAGGCTGACCTGGTACTGATTAGCAGCGAAGCCAAAAATTTTGGCCAGTTAGGCACTTTTACCCGTCGTCGTCTGTATCAATCCTTGGATGTACCGGGTGTAGCATCCGCTGATGCCCTTTATTTAGGGTCGACTCAATGGCGCAATCCGCAAACGAATAAAGAAACCTCAATGTTGGTCGTGGGGCAAAATCCAGAGCATTTCGCTTTAGATTTGCCTGTGGTCAATGCTCAGCTCGACACAATTCAACTACCGGATACCGTGTTGTTTGATCAGGCCTCGCGGGGCGATTATCAAGCGATGATTACTCAGGTTCAGGCTGGCGAGGGCGTCAGGACGGAAATTGGACTGCGTACGGTTGAAGTCGGCGGCTTGTTTGAAGTTGGCGCATCCTTTGCGGATGATGGCGCACTCATCACCAGCGATCAAAACTTTTTGCGGCTCTTTAGTCGCCGCGATGCTGGGGCCATTAGTGTCGGACTGATTCGTCTGGATGCCGCAGCGGATCCTGTTAAAGTGCAGGCTGTGCTCCGCGATCGCTTACCGCAAGATGTGCACGTCTTTACCCACGAAGAATATATTGACTTCGAACTGAACGACATTCAATCAGAGTCACCCATTGGTTTTGTGTTTGGTTTGGGATCGGCCATGGGCTTCATCGTTGGCGTGGTGATTGTCTATCAGGTGCTATCGACGGATGTGAATAGCCACCTGGGAGAGTACGCGACTTTTCGAGCTATGGGCTACCGCAATTCCTATTTGCTAGGCATTGTGTTTGAGGAAGCATTAATTCTCTCCGTGCTGGGTTTTATCCCAGGTTTG
>JBCBTQ010000208.1:0-10252 GCA_039818605.1 Cyanobacteria bacterium J06639_14
CCGGAAACTGGTTCATGATGGCGATGAGTTGGGCAAAGCCGCTAGCAAGTTGAAAGCGATGGGGTTTCAATTTGAACTGGTACTCGCTGATAGTCTCTACGGTGAAAGTAAAGTTAACTTTTTGAGTGTGCTCAATAAGTTAAAGCTGGACTACATCGTGGCGATTCGAAGTAACCATGGGGTCTGGCTACCAGTAGGTGAGAGGGTCCGACACAATCGTTGGCGTAAATTTGAGCGTGTTTTCTCAGATGGCAAGCGTGAAGAACGCTATATCCGGGAGATCGTTTTTGGCAAAGGGCGAAAGCGGTTAATTCGGTACTGGGAAATCACGACCGACCCAGCTACGCTTCCCGCGAATGGAACCTGGTATGTAATGACCAAGAAAGCGGATATCCAGTATCACGAAGTGGGCAATTTCTATGGGTTGCGAAATTGGGTCGAGTATGGGTTGAAACAAAGTAAGAATGAATTAGGCTGGGCGGATTTTCGGGTGACGGACTATGCTCAGATTGAGCGGTGGTGGGAAGTGGTCATGAGTGCGTACTTATTGGTCAGTCTGCACAGCGCTAACGGCCATCCCTCAAAGCCAGAGGCAGGCGATCATTCCTCATCTTCAGTGGTTTCCGAGTTTACTCAACATGCTTGGTGGGACGAGGCCAAAGGTTGGAAAAATTTGCTGAACAATTTACGCTTAGTGCTTCAACCTTTCATCTTTTTTAATCTCATACAGCCTTGGTTGAAGGTTTTTGCAGTACCTCAACTTGCTAGCGGCTTTGCCCAACTCATCGCCATCATGAACCAGTTTCCGGGAGCCATCCCCAAGCCCGATAGGGGCGCTACAGACCTCTTTTCCTCTGCCTAGTGTGACAAAAGAGCGCTAAGCTGTTTGGTGATGCCACCTGGACCGAAGAAGGTATTGATAAAGGTGGCGTAGCGTTTGATGGTCAAGGCGATGGCATTCGTCTGAACAACTCCAGGGATATTAACCGGGGAATCCATGGCGAGCGTACCGTCTCACTCTGGTTCAATGCCGACGAGACGCTTAGTGAAGGTGGCCAAAAGCAAGTGCTCTACGAAGAGGGCGCAGGTTTTCGTGGCTTAAATATGTATCTTGAGGGTGATCAGCTATACGTCGGCGGTTGGAATAGACCGGATAATCAGAGTGACTGGGAGGGAACCTGGCTCAGTACCGATGCCTTGAACGATGGATGGAACCATGTCGCTCTAGTACTTGATGGGGACGAAACTGTTTCTGATGGAGCGTTTCGCGGTTATATCAATGGTGAGAAGTTTGGTGAGGGTGAAGGGTCACAACTCTGGGATCATCCCGGCGGTATCGGTATCGGTAGCATTCACGGTGGCACCCGATTCCATGATGATACTTCTAAATCTGGGAATGGCTTTGCGGGAGCAATCGATGAAGTAATGATCTACAACAGTGCACTTGATGATAGTCAGATTCAAACGCTTAATGTGATTTAGGACATTGATGCTTTCTCGATAACATCGCCCTTATTTCAGGGTTAGGACAGCGAGCAGAACCGGGTGACACTCGGTTCTGCTCGCTTTTAAGAACTCATTGCAGGTACGAATAACGAAACCTACACGGACAACGACATGGGAAACCGCACTAACACCGGCTACACCACAGGCGACCACAATCGCCTGCTGAATACACCTCCGACTAAACCAAAATGAGTGCGCTAGCGCACTCATTTTCGACACCCAATTTATCCGTCAAAGAATTCCAGAAGGATTAGTGAATTGGGCGCGATCGTCCTATGTCGCGTCTTGTGTTGCTAGCCAGCGCTCAAAATCAGCGCGATCGGAGAAATCCAACAGGGCTTCGGCTAACGCTTCCAACTGAGTGAGCGACAACCCTTCAATTTGGGTATTTATTGGCTCCGTCAACGCCCCAACCCTCCGGGGCAATAAGCGTTTGATCAGCGATCGGGTTGCTTGCAGACTTCCGCGCTCGATCCCTTGCTCGATCCCTTGCTCAATGCCTTGCTCCATCCAACTGGTCACGATCTCCATAATGTCCTCCCGCTCACTTGGTTCTATTCTATTCAGCTCAGCTACAAAGACCTGCTCCTCCGCTTGACTCAACCGCAAGTAGGTATCCACAAATCCTGAGATTCGACCAGCAAATCGATGACTTTTGTTTCCCCAGCCGTCAAATCAACGAAGTATTCCTGGGGCAAAAATTGAACTGAGCCAGGTGCAATCGTGGTAGCCAGTTCTGGTAAAAAGAGGTCAAGAAATTCCAGGAAAAAGGTAGAAAGCAACTCTTTGAAGAGCTGGTCATGGTCGAGCATACTAAGGATCTAATTGGTTCATAATGTTCTAACTTTAGCGGTTTAGGTGGACCCATCACCCGACATAAGCAGCAGGCGGGGATACTGTTATGCCTTGTAGGCAAGGGATGCCAGCACTATATCTTCAGCGTCATACTCCAGCAGAGTTGGATTATGAACAAAGCTAGACTGAGGAGCCGTTCGCTCCCAGGTAAGAGTGCGCTGCAACGCCTCTTGCATGGAGAGCTTTTCGGCAAAACCTAGTTCTTGGCGAAGGCGGGTTGAGTCAGTTGTCCAATGTTGCTCGGTATTCGCTACAGCCTGCCAGGAGGATGGCATTTGCGATGCAGGTACTTTTATTACTTGCCCCTGCCAGTTAACCTGTTGCCCCATCATGGTGATTAACTCCGCCTCACTAAGGCTGTCTGGCTCAGAAATGTTATAGACGTGTCCAGTAGCCCTTTCATCCGTAATCGTAAGGGCGATCGCAGCCGCCACATTCTCCACATAACCATAACTCCCCCGCCAGTTGGCCATGCCCGTCTCTAAAACAATGGCCGGGCGGCAATCATCCATGCGCTTCAGGTAAGCCTGAAAACGATGACGGTAGTCGCCAGGACCATAAACCATTGGCAGACGTAAGACTGTAGCAGGTAGCTGGGGCTCGTTCTGATAGGCTTGCTCAACTAGAATTTTGTCGTAGTCGGCCGGGAAATCACCCCGCACCTCCGGTCGGTCACGATAGGGATAGCGTCGCGATCGCAGCGGTGAGTCCTCACTTAACGGCGTTGGATCAAGGATGTCAGTCTCAACTTTCCAGATAATGTCGTGAGCGCGATAAACATCTTGGCTGCTGATAACAACAATCCGTCGTGCATGCCCCTTGAACAGATCAACGACCGTCTGAGCCTCTGTTTCGGTGTAGGCAATCATATCCAACACCACATCGGGAGCAAACTTGTAAAAGACATCTTGGTAGTCTGGTAACTGAGCGCGATCGCCATAGATATGCTGCACACTAGGCGGTAAATCAGCCTGGGTTTTGCCCCGATGAAACACCATCACCTGATGCCCGTGCTTAGCCAACTGATGCACTACATAGGGGCCGATAAAGTTCGTCCCCCCGATTACGAGAATGTTCATAACGATGTCCTCCTCAAAACTGTATAAAGCCTGGAGTTTCAAGCTATTCTGCTGACTTCGGGACCATCAACAGGCATACGCAAATAGCCTCTGTTGTGGAGAGGGGTCATTTCAAAACAGCAAATTATTTCTCAGACATCAGGCAGGAAACAGAATGCAGAATCCCTTTCCTCACTGAATTTTGCATTCTGAGTTCTGCAAGGCTTTGCCCATCGCAGAGAGTCTTCGTTCCCTACCGCGTTTTCCTGACCTAAAGTTAGAGACTGTCTTGCTACGCTTTAACTAGCTGAACCAGCACCTCAGGCAAAGCTTGATGCAACCGATGCTTCCATTCATCCGCAAACACCATTTCCAGCAAGCTGCCTGTGGTCACTGAACTAGCAAAATCTGGATAGGCTTGAGGCATGGAAAGCGTGAGCAGTGCTTGAGCGTTAGAAGCTTGGCTTTGTTGTTGTGGTTGGTGTCCCGACTGCATCAACATCGACGTTGGATTGAATGGCAACGCCATGGTGGTTAATCCACTGTGGTGCAGTTGAAGCTGAGTTCCACCCTCGATTGGTATAAGCATCCAGGTCACCAGGGAGGGAGTTGGCATGCTGGATGCTTGCCAGGTATAGACCAAGCGAGTAGGTGGTTCTAGCGCAATCACTTCACAGTCAATCACCGTTTCCAAACCGGGTAGCGAGGCGTCTTTAAATTGAAAGTGATGCCCCACAGAAGGTTCGAAGTCGTTGTCCATAAGCCAGGCTGCCAAGGCTTTGGGGTGGGTAAGCGCCTGCCAAACTTGCTCTGGCGCATGAGGATACGTTGTTTTGAAGACCAGGGCAGATGTCATGACTCTTCCTCCAAATAATCCCCTAGGCGTGTCAATTTGTCTTGCCAGAAGCGTTCATAATAGGCCACCCAATCCGCCACTTGCTTCAAAGGCTCGGGGTTCAGGCGATAAAATCGCTGCCGCCCTTCCCGTCTCTGAACAACCAGTCCCACTTCACACAGCACACTCAGATGCTGGGAAATGGCAGGCATGGACATATCAAAAGGAGCCGCCAACTGTTTGACTGGCTGCTCTCCCTCACGCAGCCGATCCAAAAGCGATCGCCGCGTTGGATCCGCGATCGCGGCAAACACATCTGTATTAGCAGGTAGCCTACCCATATCAGACCCAGATACTTAAGCAAATGCTTAACTGAATTCAGTATAGATAAGCTTTTGCTTAAATGTCAATCTGAGTGTTCGTTCAACGACTAGGAAGGTTCTTGTGAGTATCCTGCCACCCAGCCACGACACCCTCATCGCTCAATCAAAAACTCCCCAAACTCCCCAGTAGAGCTGTTGTAGGTAAAGTCTACTTGTTTCACTTCAGCCGTTGGAGGTCCCTGCCGGGTCCACTCAATTAGCTGATTGAGCGCTTGTGGCGATCCCTCAGCCACAATTTCAACAGTGCCATCGGACAAATTTCTGACATACCCAGTCAGGCCAAGCCGCGAGGCTTCGATACGGGTGTGATATCGAAATCCAACCCCTTGTACCCGTCCGTGAACAATGATGTGAAGTCGTTCCATGCCTGAAATGACCTGGGTAAAGAACTAACTGCATTTTAATCTTGGTAAAAGGACTGCAAGCAAACGATGGTTTTGCAGTCCTCCAAAGCATAAAAAAAAGCGCCGCTATAGCGGCGCTTCCTGTTCTAAAACTCGATAAGGCTTAGGCTATTATGCCAACCACTCTTCTACTGCCTCGTCCTTGGTATTCGTACGACGGTGAGGAGTTTCACGGTTGAACTTCATGTGAATGGCTCGATTCTGTTCACCATCAGCCGCTACCGCAAAAATGGGGTAGTCGATAAGGCCATCCTGGAAGGACATCTGGAATCGGAAAGTGCCATCAGGGTTGAGTTTGATCGGCTTGCCACCGATCGTGACCGTAGCATCGGGTTCAGTTGCACCGTAGACAATCAACTCGGCATCAGCAACCAGCCAGAACTTGCGGGGGCGAATCGGCGGTGCCGAAGCCGAGAAACCTACGCCAGACATGTTTAGGCCAGACATGGTAGGCACCATACCCAACATCTCTTGACCCGCCCACATACCAGCTCCGGAAGGGAATACATAGGAACTAACAGGGACAGCAAAGGAACTCATCACAGAACCCGCTACATGCTGCATGGAACCAAACAGAGAGCCTGCAACTCTTTGAGCTTCGGAAGACTGAGCCATGCCAAAGATTTCTTCGTAAATCTCGTTGCTGTCGGCTCCTACTCGCTTGCTGGGGTGAGTCAGCGTCATCAAAGTCTTACCGCGCAGGTCTTGATCCCAGCCAACAGTCATGAAGTGATCTTCAATCCAGTCAGAGGGGTAAACAGGCGGAATACGAACCGGTGCAGACTTCGCCAATATTAACCAGCGACCATCGTTGCAAAGGTAACCAATCTCAATCGCATAGTCGCGATCGCTCACGGGAATGGGTAAGTACCACTCACGTGCCATCTCATCGCACTCATACTGTTGCAAGCTATGGGGAGCTTGATAATTAATATCGATGTCAGTGACATCATAGAAACGCAAGGCTAAACGAGCACCTCCCTGGCGACGCAGTTCCTCTTTGTGCTCATTAGGAATATCCCAGTATGCATAGGCCCATTGAGGATCGCGAGGCATCAGAACAATACGGCTTTCACCATACCCTACAGGCAAATCAGGCAATCCTTCATCGACTGACGCAAGTGCCTCGGGAGGAATTGACTCGGTAGGAGCCGCAAACTTTGCTGCCTCAACTTCAGTTTGACCATCAACTGTGGCAGCTGGAGTGGGTGCGGGAGGCGTACGGCGCGTCTGAGCCGTTTGGATTGCCTCAATCAACTCAATTTTACGCATCCGACTGTAGCGAGAAACCTCGAACTCACTAGCAACTCTACGAAGCTCGCGCAAAGTCATATCGTCAAGGGGGGGACGTGATTGAGTCATAACCATCTCTCCTAAACTGTGGTCCTAAACTGTGCTCTTAAACCGATGGATCGTCTATCAACAACGTATCGGGGATCAGAATCGTAAAGTGGGGATCACGATTTGGCCTCACTATGACAGAAACTTCTGATGGGATCAACCCACTACTCCTACGTTTCAGAGATTTCCAACGGAATAATCTTAGTTTTGGGATCATAATGCCAAGAAATCATAACATCAGGGGATCGCTACTTCTCGCGAAGTCATGAAACCTAGATATTTGATCTCCGGCAACCTCCCAGTCTTTTTCCCTGGGTTTGTAATGCTTGCTTTAAGGAAGTACAGACATGGTTGAATAGCGGAAGAGAACGCTCATTATCGGTTGAGGAGTCCCTTGCCTGTGGTCGGTTCAACAT
Organism: Cyanobacteria bacterium J06639_14; assembly: GCA_039818605.1. Taxonomy (GTDB): domain Bacteria; phylum Cyanobacteriota; class Cyanobacteriia; order Phormidesmidales; family Phormidesmidaceae; genus SIO1E4. The sequence continues at coordinate 6,799 of JBCBTQ010000208.1, forward strand.
CCGCTAAATCAAGTGGTAGTGGTGTGATTAGTCGCTTGCTGCCACCTGCAATTCGTCTTTGGTTACACACTCAAGTCGAACATGTCGAGGAATTAGTGTTTCGCATTGAAGGGCGCGATCACCAAATCTTGTCCGGACATATTCCAGAAGTTCTACTCTCAGCGCAAAAAGCGGTATACCAAGGCGTCCATCTCAGTCAGGTTGCCGTCAAAGCAAGTGGTATACACATTAATCTAGGGCAAGTGATTCGCCGTAAACCCTTGCGGTTGCTGTCCCCATTTCCAGTCAGTGGCAACGTTTACCTCACGACCGCTGATCTAAACCACTCTCTGCAATCACCTCTTTTGGGTGAAGGGCTCTATAGCTTCTTACAATTACTGGCTCAATCGCAGCCAGAAGCGGCTGATTTGCAAGCCATCTTAAATCGCTTTCCAAACCGTACAGTTTTGCCCCATTACGCTCCCACCGCCAGGATCGGACCTGATCACATCACCCTCAAACTCATACCTGGTGAGGGGCAAACGCTTCCTCCCATCGCGATCGCGACCCAACTCGGGATCCAAGACGGCCATCGTCTATGCCTCAAAGAACCCCGCTGGTTAACTGAGCCTGACACGGCAACCACCACCCCGCTGCCGGCACTTCATGGCTTTGAAATTGACCTAGGTTCGGAAGTTATCCTTACTGAATGCGCTATCCAGACTGATCAGCTATCGCTAGCTGGTTCGATTCGGGTGATGCCGGGGATTGAGGACAGTGAGGGAGTTAAGGAGTAGAAGGGGAAGGGGTCGTGCGAGGCAGCGAATAGAGACAATTCAAAATTCAACCACCCTCTACCCTCCACCCTCTTACCCTCTACCTTCTACCCTCCTAACATCGGCAGTAGCAGCTTGACGAAGTAATACACAATTGGGGCTGTAAAAACATAGCTATCAGTGCGATCAAGGATGCCGCCGTGTCCAGGAATCAATTGTCCTGAGTCTTTAACACCTGCATCGCGCTTCATAAGGGATTCGGTTAAATCTCCCAGCAAACTGCTAATTCCGATTAAGACTCCTAAGGCACTGCCAGACACGGCCCACAATGGCCAGGACAGCAACGCGGCACCGGACACCCCCACGAGAACGCTTGCTGCCATACCAGACACAGCGCCTTCTACGGTCTTCTTTGGGCTGATGTTGGACAGAGGAGTACGGCCTAGCGATCGCCCAATTAAATAGGCTCCTATATCAGCAGCACAAATGCAGGCAAACGCTAAGAGGGTTGCCGTAAAACCTGTTGGCAGTGTTTCAATGTCGATTGGCCAGGTGGGCCAAAATCCTTGTAGTGGTAAAGAGCTAATGGCCTCTAAATCCCGCAATCGAATCCAGTAACTAGGAAGGTAGCCGCCATAGAAAAGACCCAATATAGAAGCCGCAACATCGGCGATCGTGGCGAACTTAGGCTGAAAAAGTAGATAGAAGCAAATGAAGGTTCCTCCTAGAGGTAACACTGCATCAACTAAAGATGGCGCAATATGGGCACAGACTAATAGCAACTGACTAACAATCAGTGTGGTTTTGGCCGCTGGCAGAATACCTTTTGCGTGGACCAGTTGGAAAATCTCTCGCTGCCCTAAAAACACAATCACCCCAAAGGCTAGGGTGAAATACCATCCCCCCAAAACAACGATTAAAAAGGCTACTACGAGCGCAACTAAGGCGCTGACTGTTCGAGTCAAAGGCATTGGTGGGAGTGCTGGAGCATTATCTTAAAGGCTTGAGGCTTTTGGAGACCAGCCCCATTACAGAGCAAAGGAGACAGAAAGCAGAAAACCGCAGAGCATTACTCTCAAGCTAATCATAGTAAAGCGATTAGTAAAGTAACTGAGACCAGAGTTTAGATGTCGATCCATACCGCTTTAAAATTTCGGTAACACCACAGTCTGCAATCGTGTATCTCGTCATTACCTTCAAATTCTGGCAATCCCCTTAAGTCCTGGATAAGGATTTTGCTCCTTCCACAGACTGCGTATCTTTACATTGCGTGCGCTTTTTATCAATCACGATACAATACATTCGTTCTATAGCAGAAAAGCGAAGGGCCTATGCCGGTCAGTCCTGTTCAGATTCGTGCTGCGTTAGAAAAAAAACGCGATGCCCTTTCTAGCTTCGATCAGACGTTAGCTCACGACCTCAATAAATATCGCAAGGCTTGGTGTCATCTCACGCAAACTACTTTCGCCGAAGTCAATAGTCAAATTCCTGCGATGGGTATGGTGGGTGCTCGTCTTTTAGAGCCTTTTGATAATGTCCAAAGAGGCGTGGTTTCCGGAAAGCGCGATTGGGCTAATCGGGAAGAAAGCCTGACTTGGGTGCGTGAACAACTCTCAGGTGTGACTACCTTTGCAGTCGATGGATCGCAGATTTTTCCCAGCAAAGATGTGTCTCTACCGGTTGCTCTGGTGCAGATTGGCTGGTTCGAAAATTGCCATACAGACGACGGGCAATACACCAAAGATATTGCTTTAGACATCCTTACTCCTGAAGACTTAAAAGTTGAGCGTCAAGGAGAGCCAGTCGATCGCCGCGTCAACATGCGGCGGTTTGAAATGGAAATCCAGCAACTGATTCGCTACATGCAAAACTGCCCCTACCCTGAAAGAACTCTGGCATTATTTGACGGGTCTTTGATCGTAACGTTTGCGGATGCTTTTGATCCGAAAGCACAAGCGGCCTACGTCGACGCTATGGTGAGCCTCTTAGAAGCGAGTCAGGAGTACCGCGTCCCCTTAGTCGGATATATCGATAATTCTTCGGCTCGTGATCTCACGACGCTACTTCAACATGTAGACCCCCAACTCAGGCCAGTTGAGACTATCCATGATGCTCAAGTACTCAAACGACTGATGCATTGGGGCGATCGCACTTCACTCCTCCGCTGCGATCGCGAAGGCATTCTCAACCAATACGGCGATCAGCGCGAACAAGTCATGTTCACTTATCTGCAAACCACCCGTGATCGTCCCCCAGCACGCATCGAGATGCCCTATTGGCTCTGGGAAGCAGGATTATCAGAGTCTGTCATCAACTGGGTTAAGGCTGAGGTGATTATTGGCGGAGGCTATCCTTACGCCATTGAAACCGCTGATCAAACCGCTGTCCTACAAGCGCCAGATCGCCAGCTTTTCTATCGCATCCTGCAAGAATGGGCCAGTCGCGAACAACTGAATATCCAATTCTCCCGGAAGCTGGTGAGTAAGATGAGGCGAAGGTAGGGAATAGAAGGGTAGAGGAATAGAGGGTAGAGGAATAGAGGGTAGAGGGTAGAGAGTAGAGGGGTTTGACCAATTACCGATTACCAATCATCAACCATTAACCATCAACACATAAAAAACAACGGTAATTGCTCAACTGGGTTGACCTGGGTGTTGGTGCAGGCGAGGATGGTAGACTTTTGCCATGCAAGAACTGCC
>JBCBTQ010000209.1:0-10143 GCA_039818605.1 Cyanobacteria bacterium J06639_14
AAATCAGAAGGATAGAAATGCTGGTAGCTTTGCGCCTCTTGCTTCGATGCCAACCTATAAGCATTTCGTTGTTTTATAGTTGTCAGTATTGAGCTCGAAGGTGCTGCAATGCCTACATTTTTACGCCAAAATCGAAAGTCTAAAACTGCAGATTGATATTGGACATTTGTCACACTAATTTAGGGATATACACGTATTACTAGTTGATTCTAAAAGAATTGATAGCATGTCGTATACGCTTCCCGAAAATCAGCGTGATCTACTTCAAATATGTCCGCGATGTGGCAAAACAGCTCTGGCTCAGCCGCGAGAAAATTTGTATCGTTGTCTATGGTGCGGCTTCGAATCTGACGTATCTGATAATGCTAAGCCCTTACCTTTTTTGTTCTTTCTAGCGCTTTTGGTGATTTTTCTGATTGCTGTTTTTCAGTGATTTGAGAGGTTTCTGGGGAGGAGATTGCTGTTCAAAAAACGATTTGAAGCGTTGAACCTCATGTCTCGACCCTAAATGATAACGGTATAGTCATTTGGGGAAATCACTTTAAGTCACTCATTTAAGTTGTTGAAGATGTCCCGAATCTAAGTTGTGTGGCTCGAATTGGTTATTCTCCTTTCATTAGCGCTACCGTAGAAGTATGAAGCCACTGATCGAACTCTGTAACGTCAACAAAATCTACGGTATGGACAACACTGAAGTCCGTGCCCTCCAGAACGTCAATCTAACTGTTGAAGTTGGTGAGTACTGTGCCATCATGGGGCCTTCTGGGTCAGGTAAATCGACAGCTATGAATGTTATCGGCTGTCTGGATCGCCCGACCAGTGGGGAATATTTTTTGGATGGGCAAAACGTCGCCGGCTTGGATGATGATGCGCTGGCCCATGTCCGCAATCGCAAAATTGGTTTTGTGTTTCAACAATTCCATCTGTTGCCCCAACTCAGTGCCCTGGAAAATGTCATGTTACCGATGGTCTATGCGGGCGTCCCGATGGCAGTAAGGCGCGATCGCGCTGCCGAAGCCCTCATCCAGGTGAAGTTGGCTGATCGCATGAATAATAAGCCAACACAGCTTTCTGGAGGACAACAACAGCGGGTTGCGATTGCTAGGGCGATCGTGAATCGTCCTTTACTGGTGTTAGCCGATGAACCGACTGGAGCATTAGATTCCCATACCACACGAGATGTTCTGGCTATTTTTTCGGAGCTGAATGCTGCGGGCATTACAGTCGTGATGGTGACCCATGAACCCACGGTCGCTCGCCTGACGCGCCGGGTAGTTTGGTTTCGCGATGGTCAGATCATGGATGCTCATTTAGCACCCGACGATATCGGCCACCTGACGGCGACAGTCTAATCGCGTGATTTTTTACCAAAAGTCATCGCTATTCCGGCAGATTTGATATAACTACAGGCGAACTGTTGCAAGTGAGATTACGACACTCAACCACATCCGATTTGGAACTGGAGTTTTGCTTTAGGGGAAAGACCGAAGATCTGGATGTGGCCAGGGTATATCTAGTCTCAGGGAGGTGCGGTAATGCTGGTTGGGCACAATCGTTGGCTATATCTTATGGGGCTGGCTGGCTTCGGAGCTGGAATTCTCGTCAGTAGTGAAGGGCTATGGCTGCGGTCGGTGGCGAATTCACCTGCACCAATTGCCCAAACTGCGGCTGTTTCACCTGCACAGGTTGCTTTGGATCGGGGGCTCGAACACATTCAGCAGGGGGCCATTAATGAGGCGATCGCTGCTTTTGAAGAGGCCCTTCAGCTCGATCCGAATATGGCAGCCGCTCACTACAATCTAGGGCTAATATTCAGACAAACGGGAGAATTACAGGCGGCAGCTGATTCTTTTTGGAAAGCTCTAGAAGCCGACCCTCAGTTTGCCATGGCCTATTCGAATTTGGGAGCCGCTCTGTGGGAAGGGGGCAACTTAGAGCAGGCGACAGATTATCTGGAACGGGCGATTGAACTGCAGCCTGATTTGGGTAATGCTCACTATAATCTGGGTCTTGTACAGCTCGATGCTCAGGAGTATGAGGCTGCATTAGCATCTTTAGCAACGGCGGCTGAGTTGACACCCGCTGCTCCAGAGCCTTCCTTTCACCAGGGACGGGTTCACCTGCGACTTGAAGACTACGAGGCCGCGATCGCCGACTTTCAGGTAGCGATAGAGATTTTCCCGCAATATGTAGAGGCTTACTACAACTTGGGTGTTGCTCAATATGGCAAGGGTGATTATGCAGCAGCATTGGATTCTTTTCGGGCTGCTACAGGACTCAATCCTGAATATGCTAACGCCTACTACAGTGCTGGGTTAGCCTTCATTCGCTTAGCAGACTACGAAGAGGCAAAGGGTGTTTTAAATCATGCCAAGACACTCTACATTTCGCAGAACAATCCTCAGTGGGCATCGAATACACAAGCACAATTAGACCGCGTGGTTGAATTGTCAGGCCAGTAGCAAGGCTTTATAGGCGCTTCTTGTCCAACAATTCCCTGACGTCTGCATTATCTTTGTGTCCACAACCGCTGCTCAATTTTTTGCCGATGTCATAACCCCAGGCATCTGTCATCTTGGATGGTGGCATAGGCGATAAGTGCCCTGATTAGTGGGAATTTAGCCGAACCTTTATACGATCGCGGGTTGAGTCCCATTTCCATAAATTTGTTTGTGTATGACTTTTCCGGAGCTGCTATCTGAGGCATTGTAGAGTCATATCGGTGCTTTAAGCGCCACGCGACTATAGGACCCGCTACATAAAACAGCCCCTGGTGCCTCGTGCATCAGGGGCTGTTGATTTTGGTGGTCTATGAGTGTTTTCAGCTACGCATCTGGTTTGTTTTTGTCGTACTGCAATACTGTTCGAGCCACAATAACCCGCCATTTACCGCAAACGCGAGGATCGCCACTACTATTGACCCTGCCCAGATCTTATCTAAGCGGTTGGTTTGGATCCCATCAAATAAGAGTGTGCCGAGTCCACCCGCATTAAACTTTGCCCCAATTGTGGCGATCGCGATCGCTACGATGGCGGCAATTCTCAAACCGGCAATAAATACTGGCAGCACTAACGGTACCTGCACCCACCACCAGCACTGCCACTGACTCATGCCCATGCCTTTTGCCGCTTCTAAGACAGCAGGGTTAATTCCCGCAAGACCCACAGTTAAGTTGCGGACCAAAATTACTTGGGTGTAGAGTGCCATCGCCACAATGACAGACGTCGCATTGAGCCCGAATAACGGGACCAAAAAGATAATGAGTGCCAGACTAGGAATGGTATAGAGAATCCCCAAACATCCGATAACCGGAATCTCCAACCAGCGATAACGAGTAATCAACAACGCGATCGGCACAGCTACCAGAACCGCAACGAGTAAGGTTGTTCCGGTCATCTGCATATGCTGTATTAACAGCGTCAAAACGGTCCTAGGATTATTGAGGAGATACGTCATTACCGATGTGTCTCCACCGTCGACCTGCGGATATTATCCAGGGTGAGGAGCCCGACTGGTTGCCCGTTCTCAGTAACCGCAACTTCGGGCGTGCCCGTTTTCAAAATTAAAGAAAGGGCATCGCGTAGGGTGTGATCACTTTCTAAGGTGGGTTGAGTATCGTTAGGGTAGTTGGTAGGCAGGTCAACCATTGCTGAAGTAACCCTTAAAAGCCCCAACTGACGCACCATATCATCAGCCCCTAAAAGGTCACTTACAAAGGGATCAGCTGGTTGAGTGAGGAGTTGGAAAGGGGTATCAAACTGTACAACTTTGCCAGCTTTCATTACTAGAATGCGATCGCCCAACCGCAAGGCCTCTTCCACATCATGGGATACAAACAAGATAGTTTTCTGCAATTGCTTTTGAAGCCTAATGATCTCAGCTTGTAAAGCACTACGAGTAATCGCATCGATCGCTCCAAACGGCTCATCCATGAGCATATATTCGGGATCACCGGCCAAAGCCCGAGCAATGCCGACCCGCTGCTGTTGACCGCCGGAAAGCTGGCTAGGATAGCGATCGCGGTATTCTTCGGGGGGCAATTTGACTAAGTGCAATAGCTCATCGACTCGAGCTTGAATACGGGGTTTGGGCCACCGTAGAAGCTTTGGCACCACCGCCACATTAGCCGCCACACTCATGTGCGGAAACAATCCCGATTGCTGAATCACATAGCCAATTTTTTGCCGTAGTCGGGTCGGTTGCAGTCGCTGAATGTCTTGCCCATCAATGCAAATACGCCCATCAGTAGGTTCATATAGACGATTGACCATTTTCAGGAGCGTCGTTTTACCACAACCGGATGGCCCCAAAATCACCACCAATTCCCCAGCATTGATCTGGCAGGTGACGCGATTAACAGCTGGATGCGCCCCACCAGGAAATAGCAGCGTGACTTGATTAAATTGAATACTGCCCATAACCGCCAAAGGATCGGTGCGAAATAAAGGACTTGTACAAGTAAAGTGGCAAGGGTAGAAGTGCTAAGACTGCAAATGATAGTGCTCAGTAGGTTGAGTGCCCTACATGTTTTGGCTTAGCAAACTCCTTATCCTTCAGTACCTGTTGTCAATAAACCCGACTCCACCAGAAAGTCGCGGGCTACATCTTCAGGCTCACGAGCCTCGCCTGAGACCTGATAATTCAGGGTCTGCATAACCTCGTCGGTGATCAGAGGCGATAACGCATTGAGAATGTCAGTAACTTCAGGATTTGCCTCTAGCAACTCCTGACGAACAACAGGGGCCACCTGATACGGGGGAAAGAGTTGCTTATCGTCTTTCAGAACAACCAGTTGAAAGGCACTAATCTCACCATCCGTGCCAAAAGCTACAGCGACATCGGCTTCACCGTCGACTAAACCCTGATAGCGCAGTCCTGGATCAACCGCTTTGTAGGATTTGAACTGAAAATCACCATAGGCAACTTTGAGCCCTGGGAGTCCATCTTCCCGTATTTCAAATTCTGGGGGGCCAATTAGGGTCAAGTCACTGGCCTGAGCCACCAATTCTGAAATGGTCGTAATACTCAGTTCCTGGGACTTTTCTTGAGTCATGGCTAGGGCTTGAGTATTATTCATCGGAGCTGGCTCTAACCACACGAGATTGAAGCGATCTTTGTATTGGTTCGAGACGGTTTCATACACGGCCTGGGGATCGCTGCTGGCTGGTTCCTTAAGGACCGTTAGCAGTCCTGTTCCTGTGTACTCTGGGTACAGATCAATTTCGTTGTTCACCAAGGATTCTTGCGCAACGGGTGTTCCGCCCAGATTGAGTTTGCGCTCCACGGTATAACCAGCGTCTTCCAAGACCAGGGCATAGGCTTCGCCTAAGATTAGTTGTTCCGTAAAGTCTTTGGAACCGACCCTAATAGAGGTGTCGCTATTAGAGGTCGTGCCGTTAGGGGTAACATTGCCACCACAGGCTACGATCGCGATTGTGCTAAATAAGAACAGCGCTACCAAAAACCACCATCGACGCAATCTCTTCATAGAATCACATGCCCAGTTCTGTATAGAAACAGCAAAATTCAGATTTTAGGATAACACCGTAAATTCAGCCTGCATACATACGAAAGCTGCCAGCCGTTCTTGGTTTGCTAGCTAAATCAAGTTTTCTGAATGAGTGACTGAATGCGATTCAATCCCCTATCTAGCGGCAGGGTTCCATTATCGGGCTCGCCACTATCCCTTTCACCTAACCACCCAACCACCCTTCCACTATCGAATGAGTCCAAAAACTTACGCCGTCGAGTCCTAGCTTCTCTAGTTATTCTCGATCGCACTATAGATTGGCGGATAATCCAGCAGAAAATCCTTTAGTTGAGAGGTTTGTCAGATAAAGGCAACGTCATGCAGAGAAACTATAAAAATGTGAGAAGAGATCCATCTAAACGACTTCAATCTACTGAACTCACTAAAAAGAAAAGGGAGTCGATTCCTAAGGATATTAATGAGAAGATAGAAAACCTGGAGCGATAATTCTTTATGAGATATTCTGCGTATTCTTCCAGGTTTTCCTGGTGGCGTTCCCCAGTAGTCGAGCGGGTCTAATTAAATAGTAAAGGCCATAGAGTCGCTTGGGTAATTGAATGAAAATCCAGTCTTTCTTTGTTGGAGTAAAGAGTCGCTTTATGGGGACTATCCCGTGGCGGTGAAAACATCTCAGACAATATTGAACTTGTTCTTGGGGATCCGCGATCGCCCGACATTGAAACCACAGCACATCAAGGGTGAACTTTTGGGTAAGACCACATTCCCCCGCTACGATGCGCTGTTCCACCTGTTGCGCAAGCGCTTTAACAGCTGGATCGGTATCAATCCGTTCGGACACAAGAGTGGGTAACGCAGTTCCCAAGACCCGGTGGGCTAGCTGCAATCCCAGCAGCAGCATCCGTTCTAGTTTTACGCTTTGGGCTTTTTGCAGTAACTGTTCCCAATTAAGGTTGGGAGAGCCATTCACCAGTTCAGCCACATCGCAGATCCACACTAATCTTTGCCATAGGCTCTTAGCGCCATGGGTGCAGAGATAAAGCAATAAATCCTCTGTTGATAATGTCAGTAATCCATCCGTTTGCGATACGGGAGCAAGTTGCGCTCCCAAATCTTGGACATCGAAGGGATACCAAATAAACGTTCCACCCGTTAGGTTTTGATGTAAATCAATCAATGTTTTGCGTGTGGCATGCATGAGCGAGCACTCATATTCAGCATGAAGATGCGCAATCTCCTGTTCTGGAATGAGGAATGGCGAAGGTGTCGGGCGTTGGTAGCCACCTTCTGTCATCAAAACCTGTCTGGTTTTCAAAAAATCGGATGGTGAAACTAAGATATCTAAATCATCAAACTGCCGCAGTTTAATATCACCATAAATATTTAAGGCTAACGTGGGTCCTTTGAAGGGAATGGCTGGAATATCGTGTTGCTTGAGGAGATTAATTAGCCTGATAATTTCTGCTGCTTGATTTAGATTACGGAACGTATGCGTGCTAAAGAAAGTCTGCAAATGGGCCAAGACTGCAGACGGTATTTGGTGCGGAGCAATTTGCTTCAAGTTATGAAATAACAGTGCCAACACGCGATGTTGGGTAGCTAACACAATAATGAGCTTCCAATCTAATTCCAATGTCAGCAGGTATTGGACGCGCTCACGCTGGGTTGCATCTAGTTTGGTTCGCGCACAACATAGGAGCAGTTCTACTTCAGCCCGTGCGGCTGCATGAGCAGGAGTGGATGACAGCACTGGGGCAGAGAGAGTTTTCATAACATGTTCCTAAGTTGAAAGATGACTGAGTTCCGCAGATTCATCAGTTTGATCGGTCGGGGGAGGGGTTGCTTGCATTTGCGATCGCCACGATTCTGCATATAGGCCATCGTGATCCAAAAGCTGGGTATGAGTGCCAGACTCAACAATCTGCCCCGCCCGCATGACGTGAATCTCATCAGCGCGCATCGCTAACGTAAACCGATGGGTAATCACCACCGCTGTGCGTCTGTTGGACATGGTGCGAAAGCGATCCAACCAGTCGGATTCAGCCCAAGGATCCATCGCACTGGTGGGCTCATCCAGAATAATGATGGGAGCTTGGCGGAAGAAAGCCCGCGCTAGCGCGATGCGTTGCCACTCGCCGCCACTCAGATCAGTCCCACCGGGAAACCATTTCCCTAGCAAAGTGGCGTATTGTTGGGGAAATCGCATGAGTTTGTCGTGCATACCGGCTCCTGCTGCTGCTGCTTGAATGCGCTCATGTTCGTTAATGGCAGCTAGATCGCCAAGAGCAATGTTTTCATTTGCCGGCAGTTGATAAGTCATGGGGAACTGAAATAGAACTGTGATCAGCTGGCGCAAATCCTGCACGGGAAAATTGCGAATATCAATTCCATCCAGTTCAACTTTGCCCTTTTCAGGATCATAGAAGCGACACAAGAGCTTGAGGAGCGTACTTTTACCGGCCCCGTTGTCGCCCACAATGGCGATAATCTTGCCCGCTGGAATTTTGAGGTCAAAGTCTTGCAAGACCGGCTCGCTGCTACCGGGATACCGAAAGGTCACGCGATTAAAGTGGATTCCCTGACGTAGGGTCTTGGGCACTGGCAACGGTTGAGGAGGATCGATAATGCGAGGCTGAATATCCAGGAATTTGAATAGATTGCTAATGAATAGACTATTTTTGTATATCTGACCAAGGTTGCTCAAAGCTGATTTGACCACGGTTTGACCGCGATTAAACGCTTGATAAAACAGAGCCAAGTCCCCCAGTGTGACAATGCCTAGCAAAACCTGACGCCCCATCCAGGCCAATACACAACCAGCCAGGATGAGAGCAATCAGGCCCGCAAAAAAGCGGCTCAGACTTTGATCGCGAATCAACTGAAATTTTTCTTGGCGTAGGCGGCTACGGAGTGCCTGATAGGCTTCACGAAAGTGAGGTCCAAAGTTAAACAGTCGCAGTTCGGCAGCGACCGTTGCGTGAGTGAGAAGTAATTCAAAGTACTGTAAGCGGCGGCGATCGGTCGTAGTGCGTTGCGACCATTGATATTGCAGTCGATTTAACCGCAAAACTATATAAAACGTAGGCAGTGCACTGCCTAGTAGAACAAAGGGCAACCATAAGCCGTAGTTTAGAAGTAGTGCCGCAACAGCAATCAGCGTGATGCTGCTTTGCAATAAACTGCCACCGTTTTCTAAGAGGGCTAGCGATCGCCCACTGGCCCCGGCGCGCGCTCGATCAAGTTGGTCGTTATATTCCGAAGACTCATAACAGCCAAAATCGATCGCGATCGATTGATTGTGAACAAGACGGCTGATGTAATCCTGAACGAGCTCAGCCTGCATGGTACGAATGAGTTCGCTCAGACTACTTAACAGTTGGGTAGCCACCAAAATCCCCGCCATCAATGCCGTCGGTAGCAGCAGCTTCTGAATCGCTGCTTGGTCAATACCTTGCCCCACTACCAACACCAGATTATCGACTAGCTGTCGGGTGAGACTGACGGTTGCCGCCGGAAGTAGCCCCTGTAAAACCAATAACAGCAACCAACCCAGCATCCAGTAACCCGCAGCCGTCCAAACCAAACCAAAAGTTTTGAACAGATGCGAGGCGATGGTGTTGGCACCCCGGAGGGATTTTCGGAAAGGGTGAGGCACGGTCGGATTTCCAGTGGATAACGTTTATCGAAAGAGAAGCAAAATTTTGCGTTTATATGGAGTTCGGAAAGAGGGGGGGAGGGAGAATTTTTTAGACTTCAGTGTTCGGAGGGTTCGGGCAAGCGTGTTTTAGTTACCTGAAGTGCTACATTTTTCGTCGAAAAATGGACTCTTGGACAAAGTCTGAAAGCTTCTTTTTAATTGAACTAAGAACTCAAAATTCAAACTTCGAATTCTAAATTCCGAATTCCGAACTCCGAATTCCGAATTCAAACCTCCATTCCCCTATCACTCTCTTACTCAAAATCTCAACGCTTACTAGCAACAGTCTGAGCCTCGGCCAGATTTGCTTTAACCATGGCTACCAATTTGGGCAAATCATCCAGGGATGGTTTGCGGGTAAATCGATAAAACTCGATGGTGTTAATCAGCTGAGTGCATTGATGTAAATGCCTACGCACGAACTCTTGGGACTTCAGGTTGGTGACTTCGCGGGTATGCCGGACGATCTCGGCAAAGGCTTCTTGAGCGCTGAGTTTCGCGATCGCATGTTGTTCGCCTTTGGCCAGTACGTAGATGCGCCGGAGAGGGGTTGCTCCTTGTTGAAAACCGCGATCGACTTCATAGGCCAGCTTGGCAGGTTTATCTGGTAAAGGGGAAAGGTCGGTGACCTGATGACCTAGTGCAACGGCAGCTTCGGACCATAATCGCAATTGCGGAAAGGCTGGATGAACGAGAGGCGGACTGGCTTCGGCGGCGATCGCTAATACATCATCCGTTAACAGCGCATGGCCGTCGCGGTGGAAGGCATTGGCGAGAGTGGATTTGCCCCAACCTGAGCCCCCCATGAAGGCGATCGCCTGTTGATCAATCACCACCGCACTGGCATGGAGCACGAGCAGTCCTCGCTGGCGCAAAATGACCGCCATCGCTGGCCCCAATACGGTCGAGCGTAGGGTTGGCAGGGTTACCCCGGCATCAGGGTCAATGATGATTTCT
>JBCBTQ010000210.1:0-10116 GCA_039818605.1 Cyanobacteria bacterium J06639_14
TTTCCTCGCATGAAGCAACCTCGCTCTGTCCTCAAAGCTAAGATGGCTGCATGATTCCGCTTAAGTCAGTGACATTGCACTATGAGATGGTTTTGCATTTTGTAGACGCCTGAGCGGCTTCCCGTAGGGTATTTTGCATTTGAATGCCGCGTAGCGCTACTACTAGTAGCATCTCAATGATGGCAGTGGCTTTTACTCGCCATAAACCGTCACCATAATCTGGCGATGACGGGCTTTATTGTCGCAATCAATGTGAAAAATCTGCTGCCACATTCCCAGTACCAGCTTGCCATCCTGTACCGGAATCGTTAACGACGGTCCTAGCCAAGTTGCCTGTAAATGGGAATGGCCATTGCCATCATGCCAGGTTTGCTCGTGGCCATAACTCTGGCTGGGGGGAATCAGCCGGTTCAAAAGTTCGGGCAGGTCTTTTTGCAGCCCCGGTTCAAATTCGATCGCACCAATCGCCCCGGTGCTGCCTACGTTAAACACATTGACCATCCCCGTCTGAATGCCAGATTTTCGTACGGCTTGCGTCACGGCCTGAGTCAGGTCGTGCATTTGCCCATGCCCCTGAGTCGAGAGTTGGATTTGCTCTTGATGAACCACGTAACTATTCCTTGTAAACAGCTATACCTGACCGTAACCACCACCGCCAGGGGTTTCGATGATCAAGCGATCGCCCACCTGCACCTCCACCTGGGCCTGACTGCCCAGCATCGTCTCCGTGCCATCAGCCTTTTGCAACCGATTTTGCCCCACCGCCCCAGGCTGACCACCCGCTAGGCCAAACGAAGGGACCGTGCGATGGCTCGACAAAATGGAAGCCGTCATCGGTTCTTGAAAGCGCAAACAGCGTCGAATCCCGTGGCCGCCTCGATGAACGCCATCGCCACCGCTGCCCTGGCGAATCTCAAAGCGATCCACCAGCACCGGGAATCGCCACTCCAGTACTTCTGGATCGGTCAGGCGAGAGTTAGTCATGTGGGTGTGGATAGCGTCGGTGCCATCAAAATCAGGCCCCGCCCCCGAGCCGCCCCCGATGGTTTCGTAGTACTGATAGCGATCGCTCCCGAACGTCAGGTTATTCATCGTCCCCTGAGAACCCGCCATCACCCCCAAGGCCCCGTAGAGGGCATCCACGATCGCCTGCGACACCTCCACGTTACCGGCCACCACCGCTGCTGGGGGCTGGGGCTTCAGAAGTGAACCCTCCGGAATAATGATATTTAGAGGTTTCAGACACCCTGCATTAAGCGGAATGTCATCGTCCACAAGGGTGCGGAAAACATAGAGCACGGCAGCTTTGCACACTGCTGCTGGGGCATTGAAATTGCTGGGACGCTGAGACGAGCTACCGGTGAAATCAATGGTGGCACTGCGTTGAGTGCGATCGATATAGATGCTCACCTGAATCTGGCTACCATCATCCAGAGGATAGGTAAATTGACCTTCGGTGAGGCGATCGATTACCTGGCGCACACAGGCTTCAGCGTTATCCTGCACATGCCCCATGTAGGCTTGCACGGTGGGGAATCCTTGCTGTTCAACAAGGCGGTGTAGCTCTTCTGCCCCTTTGACGTTGGCGGCAATTTGGGCCTGCAAATCGGCAATATTTTGAGCAATATTCCGGGCCGGATAGGGGGCGTTAGTCAGCAGTTCACGCAGGGCCGTTTCCTGAAATTCTCCCTGATCGACAAGCAGAAAATTGTCGATGAGCACCCCTTCTTCGGTCAGGGTGGCACTTTGAGGTGGCATCGAACCGGGGGTGATGCCACCGATGTCAGCATGGTGGCCGCGTGAAGCCACGTAGAATTGAGGGCTATCCCCCGCCCCAAATACAGGCGTGATCACCGTGACGTCGGGTAAATGAGTCCCCCCGTTGTAGGGATTGTTGAGAGCGTAGACATCGCCAGGGTGCAGGCGATCGCCCTGGGCTCGAATCAAACTTTGCACACTCTCGCCCATGGAACCGAGGTGAACTGGAATATGAGGTGCATTCGCCACGAGTTGTCCCTCAGCATCGAAAAGGGCGCAGGAAAAGTCCAGACGCTCCTTGATATTGACGGAGGTGCTGGTATTTTGCAGCGTAACTCCCATTTCCTCCGCGATCGCTCGGAATAGGTTATTGAAGATTTCCAAGCGTACGGGGTCGGGGTTGGCAAAGAGAGACGCAAAATTTGGATGTAGAGACGCAAAATTTTGCATCTCTACATCCAAATTTTGCGTCTCTACATCTGAGGAGGCATGGGTTAGGACGATCGCGCCTCGATCGGTAAAAGTTGCTTGCCAGTTGGGTTCGATGACGTTGGTGCCCGTGGCTTCAATAATCAAGGCGGGTCCCGTGATCGCATCCCCTGGGCAGAGGTCATCGCGGTGGTAGAGAGGGGACTCGTGCCAGCGATCGCGTGCGTACAGGGAAACAGTGGCTCTGGCAGTTAGCGGTTCTTGGCGTTGGCGAGTCAATCGATGTTCTTCTGGGGTATTGGTACGGCCAATGACCTCAACGGACACGCTATCGACCAGCAAACTTTTGTCAGGCAATACAAAGCCATATCGTTGTTGATGCAAATCGGCGAATGCCCTTGTCATCGCGGGTAATGCTCCCCAAGCAACGATAAGCGTGGCGTCAGTACCTTCATATTTCAGATGAACCCGAGGGAGTATTTGGATATCTTCTGGGGATGAAGTTCTGGCCAGCGAGGGGGAAGGGGGGAAGGGGGGAAGGGGGGAAGAGGGGTTATTGGGGAATAGCGATCCGACGTCCTCTATTGCCTCTGCTGCGCTTGCTCCGGCAATGCCCTGTTGAGAGAGTTCGGTCAGGCAAGCAGTGGCTAATTCGGTCAGTACTGCTTCTAATTCCGGCAGGGTTGCCTCGGTTAGTGAGACCTCTAAAGAGCGCTCTCGCAGCGATCGCACGTCCGCCAGTCCCATGCCATAGGCCGATAGCACACCAGCATAGGGATGGATGAAAATCTCGGTCATGCCTAGAGTTTCCGCAATCAAACAGGCATGCTGCCCCCCCGCTCCGCCAAAGCAGCACAGAGTGTACTCCGACACGTCATACCCCCGCTGCACTGAGATTTTTTTAATCGCGTTGGCCATTTTTTCTACCGCGATCGCTAAGAATCCAGCAGCGACTTGTTCTGGCGATCGTGCATCGCCTGTGGTGTGTTGAATGCGATCGGCTAACGCAGCAAACTGGGCCTTAACCCCTTCTCCATCCAATGGTTGATCGCCAGCAGGTCCAAACACTTGAGGAAAAAAATCTGGCTGTAGCTTGCCCAGCATTACATTACAGTCCGTCACCGCCAGCGGTCCTCCGTTGCGATAACAGGCAGGCCCCGGATACGCCCCCGCCGAGTCCGGCCCGACCCGATAACGGCTGCCATCAAAACTCAGAATCGACCCACCCCCCGCCGCGACCGTATGAATCGCCATCATCGGAGCCCGCAACCGGACCCCAGCCACTTCAGTCTCGAAGGTCCGCTCGTACTCCCCACTGTAGTGAGATACATCCGTAGACGTCCCCCCCATATCAAAGCCAATAATCTTCTCAAAACCCGCTCGCAGACTTGTCTGCACCGCCCCCACGATCCCGCCCGCAGGCCCCGAGAGAATACTGTCCTTGCCCTGAAACAACGCCGCATCCGTCAGCCCACCATTCGACTGCATGAACATCAGGCGAGTTTCAATTTGGGATTTTGAATTTTGAATTTTGTAGACGCCCGAGCGGCTTCCCGCAGGGTATTTTGACTTTCTGTTTTCGGCCTTTTCTTTTATCTCCTGACTCCTGACTCCTGACTCCTGACTCCTCCCACCTGATGCTTGCAATTCGCCGGCAATCCGATCGACATAACGCCGCAAAATGGGCGACAGATAAGCATCCACTACGGTTGTGTCGCCACGGCTGACGAGCTTCATCAGGGGACTGACTTTGTGAGATACAGATATTTGGGAAAAACCGACTTGCTTTGCCAGAACCGCAATCCGTTGTTCATGCTGGGGATAACGGTAGCCGTGCATGAGGACGATCGCGCAGGCTCGGATGCCATCATCGAAGGCCGTCTGGAGCTTCTCAATGAGGACTTGCTCATGTTCTGGCGTGAGCGGTTGGCAAATGGTCCCGTGGGCATCGATGCGTTCAGATACGCCAATCACCTGTTCATACAGCATTTCGGGCAGGTGAATTTGGCGGGCAAAGATATCAGGACGGTTTTGGTAGCCGATGCGAAGGGCGTCTTGAAATCCCTCGGTAATGAGGAGTAGGGTGCGATCGCCCTGCCGTTCTAGAAGAGCATTCGTGGCCACCGTCGTACCCATTTTCAGCGCTTCAATGGCTGCGGCTGGAATCGGATCGTTGGCAGCGACCCCCATCAGGTCGCGGATACCTTGCAGGGGAGCATCAGGATAGCGATCCGGGTTTTCGGATAGCAACTTATGGACCACTAGCTGCCCATCTGGACGCCGCGCCACAATGTCAGTAAATGTCCCCCCCCGGTCAATCCAGAATTGCCAGCGCGCCATACTTTGCGACCTCTAAAACCCATCAACTGGTTCACTCGATATGGTTTAGTGTAGAGCGCAAACCGTTCTATCACCATGACTATGGGAACAAAACAGTTCAGCAATATCTGGGGTTTAAAATACATCCTTGCTATATCTAGATCATTGATTTCATCCCAAGAAAAAACGCTTAGTTTCAAATCGGATGTGATTCACGGTGCTAAATAATGATGTTTCACTTCTTGCCTGCTACAGACACTAAAACTGACAACATTGCTGTGCAGATATGCTTCCATCTAAAATCTAAAATCTAGAATTATTAGAACCTAATTCCTTGACCGCATATCCCAAAGGGAAATGGCCAAGGAATTAAGATCGCTTGGCAACACTTTTTAGGAAATTTCTCGAAATGAATATCCCACCATAGGCTAGCGTTGAATCACAAGCATCAACGCGTCCAGACTTGCTATGCTATTGAATTTTACTTCTTCAACCTGGCCTACATAGTCAACCTTTACGGGTAACTCCTTGCCTAGAAATCACCTAAACAAGAAATTACTCGATGGATGATTGACTAACTTCAGTCGTTTCTGGGGTTAGTGTAAAGGTTTGAAGCACCTGATCAAGTTCTGGATTCACAGTCTCGTCGCTATTGGCTGGAAAACCGACCGTAATCATATAGCTTCGATCCGCTGTTTGCACCCACACGAGTCGTAGCGTTAGGAGCATATTTTCAAACTCTGCCAGACTCCCAGTCAATTCAGCCTGCTGAGCTGGATAACCGTTAATTGTGGTCTCTGTAATACTGGGAATCTCAGTGTTGTAAACACCGGCCAAACCTTCCAAAGTCAAGTTAAAAGATCCTTCAGGAACTTCGGAAGTTTTGAAGTCAATGATAGAAATCCGTGCATGCTTACTCGGATTAGCCATCTTGATAACTTCAGTATCACCTTCCGTATAGACATTTACCCAGCCATCAGGAACACTAATTGAGCTGTAGCCATTCGTCGCCAGAATAATTTCACCTGAGGATTCATTTACCGAAATCTGATTACTAGGAGATTCACTCACAACATTTTCAGCAGTCGAATTGGGAGACTGTGAAGCAGCCAAGAACCCGATCGCCAATTTCACTGCCACCCGACCAGTGATGAGTATTACCAGGGTTAATACAAATGCGCTTAGCTTTTTCTTCATGACAATATCCTAGATAAATAAATCACTTACAGTACATTGGGGTGATGACAGAGCAAGATATTGTGCTCATCACGACCTGACTACACTTTGGGTGAAAGACATTCAAACTCTAGGAAGGAATCGGGAAAAATCCGAGAAGCAAATTGCCACTAAATCAAGAACATTTGCCCTAACCCCAAATTTCTCGCTTTAAATTGGTAGCCTTGAAACTCAGTGGCAGGAATCTTGTTAGGTTTTCATATCAATCACAAAACGGTATTTCACATCTGATTTTTGCATCCGGATGTAGGCATCCTTAATATCCTGCATGGCAACCACCTCGATATCGGCATTGAGGTTCTTTTCACCACAAAAATCAAACATCGCCTGCGTCTCTTGAATACCACCGATTAAGGATCCGGCAACGGTACGACGGCCAAAAATCATTTGCGGGACATGCAAGGATTTAAACTCGCCAATGCCCCCACAATCGGCAATGTATTGCCCCACTTCGCAAGGGGGCATTCCAATCCAGGTTATGCATAACTCCTTTCTTAAGGGGGCAGCGACAGCGGGAGATCAAGCTTCTATCGATAACGGGAGAAAACTTAATTTACACTGTATTTAGCTCAACTCATACTAAGTGATAATAGCGCCCCTTTGAGTCGGCATTAGATGACCATGAACTTAAACTGACTTGCCAGGGCTTTATGACGATTGACGGCATCGCTGTCAATCGATCTGTGAGGGGCACCACCACACATCACCTCAAATATCTAACCGTAAACCAATCTACCTTGTAGCTCATTGTAATACGATGTAGTATTTAAGCGTAACTTACACCTTGTGGCGACATGATTCGACCGAGTACGCCTGATGATATGTCAGCACTGATTGCGCTTGCTGAAGCGATCGGTTTTGAGGCAACTGAGCTTGACGAGCTTAGCGGCATGCTGACTGAGTACTTTGCTGGCAACCTTGGCCCTGAGCACTTTTGGGTAACTGATGATGACAATGGTCCAGTCGGAGTCGCCTACTACGCTCCCGAACGAATGACCGCTGGGACGTGGAATCTTTACCTGATTGCCATCCGACCTGACCGGCAAGGGCAGGGGCGCGGCAAAGCATTGTTGCGTTACGTTGAGCAGAGGTTAACAGCACGCGGTGAACGCCTGTTGCTGGTGGAAACATCAGGGCTGGACAGCTTTGAAAGCACACGGGCGTTCTATCACAAATGTGGTTACAAAGAGGAAGCCCGCATCCGTAACTTTTACGACTTAGGTGATGACAAACTTGTTTTCTGCAAAGCACTCGCAGGCTGAAGGTGTTGTCAGGCGACGCGTTACAACTTCATCTAACAACACCTTACCTCATTGATTATATGGCTGAAAGCATTTTCCACGTAAGGTTTGAGGCTGTTAGGGATTACCATCCTAAACCATAGGACTAGACCGGATAGCCCAACTGCAGGAGGTTTTCTCTGGCATCGGTCTGCCATAGGTGAACATCTTGCTCTGAAAGGGATTGCTTCCAGCCACCGACATCACCTTTCCGGGTGTGTTTATTTTCACCTTTATTTGTAACTTTCTCGATATCGAGTTTATTGACCCAGTGACCTACGTCCGCAATCCAGCTAAACTCCGCCGCTGGTCAGCCTGACGATATTTGCGTTTCAGCACAAACCAGCAAACTTAGAAGCTGCCTGAGACTTAGACCATGATGGCTACGCGTCATAGCTACACATCACGAAATCGGGAAGGATGCACGACTGTGTGCCCTGGCTAAAATGTGTAGCGGTTGCTTGCAGCACCGGTATTATCCTTCTGAATATGTGAGTGCTTGCCCTCAGCGAAAAAGACTGAGGCACTCAGCACTTATTAATGTTGAGTGCCTGCGCGTATGGTCACCTTTTAAGTGACAGTCATCTTTACCGATTTCAGTTATCTTCATTCAACCAAAACACCGATGCTCAAGTTCTACTTCCACCACACCCCAAATCCGATGAAGGTTGCGCTCTTCCTCGAAGAATCAGGGCTGGAATACGAGGTCATCCCCGTGGATACCTTCAAGGGAGAACAACACACTCCTGCCTTCCAGGCGATTAACCCGAATGAAAAGCTGCCTGCGATCGACGATGATGGCACGATCGTCTTTGATTCCAATGCCATTCTGCTCTATCTGGCTGAGAAAACAGGGCGTTTTAACGGCACACCTGCGACCCGAGGCGAACTGCTTTCTTGGTTGATGTTTATTGCAACTGGCGTAGGTCCCTTCTCAGGTCAATGTGTGCATTTCACTTATGCCCATACAGACAGCCCCTATGCTGCCAATCGCTACCGGCGCGAAGTTGAACGCCACTACAGTGTGTTGGATAACCACTTGGCCGATCGCGAGTTCATTGTTGGAAACGAATATTCCATCGTCGATATCGCTGGCTGGGGCTGGTTCGATCGCGCCACCCGCGTTTTGAATGACGACAACGCCCTCGACGCTACGCCCAACCTAAAACGCTGGTTCCAATCCATTGATGCTCGACCCGCTGTCACCCAAGCACGGGCTCTGAGCCAGAAGATCACCTTCAAAACCGAGTTTGACGAAGAAACCAAGCGATCGCTCTTCCCGCAGAACTTTCCACCCATTGCATCAGCCGTGTAATTCGTAAGGAAGTAGAGGGTAGAGAACGGGCGCACAGCCAGCCGTGCGCCCCTACAACTCCTGTGATGTGTAGCCCTAAATCACAGTACCCGACCACTAGTTGAGGCTTAACGTCATCTCATTACTTTCCGTATAACCAAGGCTGGTATATAGCTGTTTGCCTGCATCAGAAGCATGAAGAACAGCTTTGGTGCAACCAATCTCCTTTAGATAGGCCATTGCCTGTTGCATTAACTTCGTCGCAATTCCTTGTCTTCGATAAGCTGGATCGACATAAACTCCCCAAATGTAGCCCTTCTGATAGTCCTTGCTGACCATGGGATAGAGTTCTAATATCTGACAGCTGGTTGAACCGACAATTGCATCATTCATTTCGGCAACGAAGCCTTTGTAGTGCAGTTCCTGGCGAGCACGATCAATAAACTGAACCGTCTTGGCCAACCAATCGTGGCGCATAGATGTAGATGAAACACCTAATTCGAGAGCGATGTGACATAAATGCTCAGCAATTACGATCTCGTCACTTTTAACGGCTTCACGAATGCTCAGACTCTTATTTGTCATAACAACTTGACGTCATTGGTAGCGGCTCTAGATAATGCTACGCAAAATGAGGGGCAATTCTTCTCAGCTGGCAAATTAGACAGGCTCGTCTATCCCCGCCTGCCCACGCTATTCAGGACAGCCACAAGCTAGCCACGGCCTCCCTGATGACAGGCAGCTTGGGAAATACTGGGTCATTAAGTACTCTGTAAATTTAATTTCTTGTCGCACCTCAGCAGTAACGACTTGATCCCCCGCTGTCGCCGCCCCCTTAAGAAAGGGGCTATGCAAAATCTGGATTGGAATGCCTTTGCTCAAGGGGGGCTGGGGGGATCAAGCCTCTATCGCAAACGAACATAAACTTAATTTACGCTGTATTAAGCGAACAATAATGGATCCAGATCGCTTAGACAGCTCGCGTAATGCCGCCATCGACACGGATATTTTGTCCTGTGATGTAGCCAGCGCCATCAGAAGCCAGAAATGCAATCACCGCAGCGATTTCTTCGGTCTTGCCGTATCGTTCCATCGGGATGCGATCGCGAAACTCCGGTTTCTCTGGCAAGCTATCGATGAAGCCTGGCAGGACATTGTTCATGCGGATATTCTCCGCCGCGTACTTGTCCGAGTACAGCTTCGTGTAAGCGGCGAGCCCCGCTCGAAACACACCCGATGTCGGGAAAACAGGGTCGGGCTCAAAAGCGGCAAAGGTAGAGATATTAATAATTACACCAGATTGCTGCTGCTGCATGATGGGGGTTACTAGACGTGTTGGGCGAACGACATTGAGAAAGTAGACTTCCATGCCTCGATGCCAATCTTCATCTGAAAGTTCAAGAATGGCTGCTCTGGGTCCATGTCCGGCACTATTGACAAGCACATCAATGCGTCCCCACGTCTCCACCGTCTTGTCTACCAGTTGCTTGAGATCCTCATTCGACTGATTGGAGCCAGTAACACCGATGCCCCCAAGTTCCTGGGCCAGCGCTTCACCCTTCCCCGACGAAGAGAGAATCGCAATGCGAAAACCTTCTGCCGCCAGCTTTCGTGCAGCCCCCGCTCCCATGCCACTGCCACCAGCCGTGACAATTGCCACCTTCTCATGCGCCATATTATTCTCCCAACCACTCAAAACCGCTACTGTTGTCGAACTCTATCGGGCACTGGTTTCTTAAGGGGTGATGCAATGAAATCCTTGTGTCGTCAAGAGTTCATAGGTTGAGAACACTCGGTTAC
>JBCBTQ010000211.1:0-9946 GCA_039818605.1 Cyanobacteria bacterium J06639_14
TAAGTCCTGATCGAACACATGATCATGGATAAAAAGACTCAAGTCATCGCGCAGCAGGATTTCTTGAAAATAGCCCTGACCCAGGTGGGTGGGACAAACCAAAATGAGATCGGAGGCATCGGCATGGAACAGCCGTGAATCATTGGGCCTGCCAGGTTCGAGCCAGTCGTCCCAATGATTCAAGACTAATCGTTGTAGCATGGTTGAGGCAATCGTAAGCGTCTAATTTTAATGAGAATAATTTTCATTATAAGCTAGCCTTGCCAATCAGCTAGTACTCGACGGTGTAAGTTTGCGGACTCATTCGATCGCGGAAGTGTGGTTGGGGTAAAGGAATAGTGTCGGTATTTCTGCTGCAGGGTCCTAGCGATAGACTTCAACAAATCATCCAAGATGAGATTGGTTGCGATGTCGCTACCGATCGCTTAATGAGAACCCACCTCGTAAAATGGATTAGTTTGTACGGCCTGGAGTTGAGACCAGAAGGGATGCGCCTTGCCATTTATGTTAGTCAATCAGATTACTTTGACATCATGGGCGTTCAAGTGTGGTGATAATGCCGTTGCGATCGCTGTATGAAGCTAGAAGTCGGAAAGATTAGGATAAAAGGCGATCATTGGTGGGTAGAAGTGCGATCGCGCATCGCGCATAAATGTCAGGGCTAAGGAGTTTGGGAAACGATTGGTCTCCCTATGAATCTTATACAATTGTACTGATAAAGATAGCTCCCAGGACTGCTTCTATGTCCGACTCAATTACAATTGAAGACTTCTACAAGCTTTTCCAGGAGAGCGAACGGCAACGCCAGGAAACAGAACGGATTCTACGCGAATCCCTAGAGCGTTCTCAAGCGGCGGCTGAACAACGTGCTGCTGAAGCCGATCAGCGTGCTGATCAACGTGCTGCTGAAGCCGAAAAACGACTGGCTAGAGCCGAAGCGATCGCCGCTCAAGCCAATCAAGCGGTTAATAACTTGAGCAGTCGCTGGGGACGATTTGTCGAAAATATTGTTGCGCCTGCCGTCTTGCGTCTATTTCAAGACCGGGGTATTGCCGTGCAGGAAGTGTATCAGCGAGTCCGGTCAGCTCGCGCAAATCGCAACTTAGAAGTGGATATTCTCGCCGTCGATGATGATGTTGCCGTCATCGTCGAAGTTAAGTCGCGACTCACCCAAAATGACATTCGTCAGGTGCTCAACACCCTGAGTCAGTTCAAAATCGCCTTTCCTCACTACGCCACTTACCAGATTTATGGAGCTGTTGCTGCCATTGAAATCGATCGCGATATCGATACCTCTGCCTACAATCAGGGCTTATTTGTTATTGTCCAATCGGGCGATAGTGTCGAAATCAGCAATACGCCAAATTTCACTCCGCAAACCTGGTAATGAGGTTCGTTTCAACTTAATTCAGCTAAATACACCTGGATCAACCTTAAAACAGCGTACTCAATGCTTTCATTGGGGGGATCGAGAACTCGCGAAGGGCAGGTTAGGAGACTTCCAGAAATAAAAATACCCATGCTTTGGTGCGTTACGCTGCGATAATACCGACTGTAATTGGTAAATTCTTTCCTGGAAATTCCCTTATTGCAGCTCATCTCTGGAGGGTAGGACCGTTGGCAACCGGACATAAAATTGCGTGTTGCCAGGGATAGATTCAAAATAAATGTCTCCACCATGCTTGCGAACTACGCGATAGGCCATGTCGAGGCCCAGTCCTGTGCCTTGGCCGGTTGCCTTGGTGGTGAAAAAAGCCTCAAAGATACGCGGTTGAATTGCGGAAGGAATTCCAGGGCCGTTGTCAGCAATTTCTACTAGCAGGTGAGTTTCTTCCTGATAGGTTCGCAATTTAATTGTGGGTGCTGGATGCTCCGTAAGGGCATCAATGGCATTGTCAATTAAGTAAGTCCATACCTGATTAAGTTCGCTGCCGTAGGCTTGAATCGATGATAGATTACGATCGTAGTCTCGCTGAACGGTAATCCCTGCCTGCTTGAGGCGATGGCTGAGGATGGCTAAGGTACTTTCCAGCCCTTGGTGGATATCAAGAGTTTGAATCGGGGCCTGATCCATAAAGGAATAATCTTTAATGGCCGTGACTAGTTCAGAGATGCGGGTGGCTCCCGTTTGAATGTTTTTGAGTAGGTCTTTACTACTCAGGGCGATGGCGAAATAGTTCAGCACCTTGGGGAAGTGCTCTGGGGCGATTTGAATGGCTAGGCGATCCAGCCACGGTACATCGACTCCTGCGGACACCAATGTTGGAACAATTTGCCAGGGGGTGGGAAACGCGTGATCTTCGAGCCAGCGGGTAAGTTCATCTTCGCGATCGCTCTGGATGAGGGGATCGAGTGGCGACTGAGGCAATTGCTCCTCCATTTCCTGATATGCCGCAGCGATCGCCTGCTGTTGGCTAGGCGTTAGCGCAGGAGGAGTAATTCCATAGGTCGTCAGTTGTGACAGGAGTTCGCTCAAGTCTCGACTGCATCGAGCAATAGCCGCTGCGGGATTGTTCATCTCATGAGCTAAGCCTGCTGCTAGCGTGCCCAAGGCGACCAATTTTTCATTTTGTTTATAGAGAGACTGTACATCCAGCATCCGCTGGGCCATTGTGCTGAGGACCCGTCGCGTCACGGATGGACACAGAGAGAGGAGCTGCCAAAAGGCTGCTTGAGGTAGCTCAAAAATATGGCAAGACGAGATCGCTCGACCACTGGCCCAGAATTGCCTTTCCCCGGTCAAAATTGGTAGTTCACCGAAGAAATCTAGGGTTTGGTAGGTCGCTAGCACGAGTTCGTGATTTGCCATATCCTGGTAAACCCTCAGTTCACCGCTGAGCATGACAAACACACAATCTGCCAGGTCTCCTTCCTGGCGCAGGATATGGCCCGGCTCTAACCAGGTCTCTTGCCCCTGTGCCACCAGCCATTCAAGCTGCTCAGGCGGCAAGTCAGAAAAAACCGCGACCTGCTGAAGTGTCTCAATAAGGGGCGTCATCTTGATTTCCTGATGGCAGCAGAGATTACCTACCGCTAGACAACACTTTCTCGGGCGGGGCTTCTACAGGTAATTCGGGAATGGGCGATAGGTCACGGCAAGTGTCTTTAAAGCGGCAGAAAAAGCCAACAATCACCATGTAAAGCACAGGTACGACAAACAGGCTTAACACCGTTGAAACAATCATGCCACCAAATACAGCGGTGCCGAGAGACTGGCGGCTAGCGGAGCCCGCCCCCGTGGCAATCACCAGGGGGAAAATCCCCAATAAGGTGGAAATGGCTGTCATGATGATGGGGCGCAGTCGTTGCTGTGCGGCCTCAACGGCAGCTCTAGGAATAGACAAACCTTCGTCCCGGAGTTGATTGGCAAATTCCACAATCAAAATGGCGTTTTTGCTGGCTAAGCCAATCAGCATGACGAGCCCGACCTGGCAGTAAACATCATTGGGCAAATCCCGTAATGAAATAGCCCACAGTGCTCCCAGCATGGCTAGGGGGACTGCGAGCAGAATAATCACCGGATCGACAAAGTTTTCATACTGGGCGGCAAGAACGAGAAAGACGAAGATAATGCCGAGACCAAAAATGATGGGAGCCTGGCCACCAGATTCCAACTCTTCGAGGGAAATGCCGGACCATTCGAAGCTCATACTGCTGGGCAGCACTTCGCTGGCAATGCGCTCCATCACCGCGATCGCCTGTCCCGAGCTATAGCCGGGTGCAGGTGCACCGTTAATTTCAATCGAGCGGAACAGGTTGTAATGGTTGATGGTTTGAGGGCCGGTTGTGGGGGATATCGATACCAACGTATCGAGGGGAATCATTTCATCTGTTTCCGAACGAACGTAGAGATTGCCAATGTCGTTGGGATTGGAACGGAAGCGAGCATCGGCCTGAATGTAAACTCGGCAGGTGCGGCCAAAGGCGTTGAAGTCGTTGACGTAGCGTGACCCCAAGAAATCCTGAAGGGTATTCAAAATCTCGTCAATATTGACCTGCATTGCTTTGGCTAAGCTGCGATCGATATCCACTTCGAGCTGGGGCGCATTGGCCGTGTAGGTGGTGAAGACGTTTTGCAGTTCCGGAGCTGCGTTGGCGGCTGCGAGCAACTCGTCTTTAGCCTGCAGGAAGGTCTGCAAGCTGTTGTTGCCCCGGTCTTGCAGTTGAAAAACGAAACCACTAATACTGCCTAACCCTTGAATGGTCGGCGGATTGAAGGCGATAACATTAGCCTCTTTAATTTGGCCGAACTGGGGCCAGACCTGCCCCAAGACTGCCTGAGCCGATTGGTCAGGTCGAGGGCGATCGCCCCAGGGAATTAGAGGCGTAAAAATGACGCCGCTGTTGGGGATACTGCCGCTGAAACTAAATCCGCCTAAAGAGAAGGTGCCTTCCACTTCAGGAATCTCTAAGTAAGCCTGATCGACCTGGTCAATAACGTCACTGGTGTAGTCCACCGATGCGCCTTCTGGTCCCTGCACTAAGCTGATCAGGTATCCCTGATCTTCTTCTGGCAGAAACGCTGTGGGCACTACCGTGTAGAGCCAGGCTGCTGCACTCAGGGCGATTGCAAACAACACCAGCACGATCGCCTTTGTGTGAGTGAGCCACTGCAGACTGTTGGCGTATCCCTGACGCATCGCCTCAATGCCGCGATTGATCCAGCTAAAGAAGCGGCCTAGCCAACCCCCCGGCTGTTGCCCCGATCGAATTAGCAGGGCCGAGAGTGCCGGTGTCAGACTGAGCGCGTTGAAGGTCGAAATCGTGACCGCAAAGGCGATCGTCAGAGCGAACTGGCGATAGAGTTGCCCCGTCGTCCCCGGAAAAAAGGCGACGGGAATAAATACCGCCAGGAGTACTAGAGAGGTAGCAATCACGGCTCCCGTCAGCTCTCGCATGGCTTCGATCGCCGCCAGATGAGGCCGCATCCCCTTCTCTTGAATTTTGCCAGCAATATCCTCAACCACGACGATCGCATCATCTACCACCATCCCCGTTGCCAAAATCAGGCCAAACAGGGTGAGGCTGTTAATGGAAAAACTGAACGCCTTAATGAAGGCAAACGTCCCGATTAGCGCCACTGGAATCACCACCGCTGGAACGATGGTTGCTCGCCAATTTTGCAAAAAGATAAAAAGCACGAGAACCACGAGGGCGATCGCCTGCATCAGCGTATTGACGACCTCTTTGCGTGACTCCACGACAAATAGAGAGGGATCATAAGGCACCGCGTAAGTTAGCCCCGGCGGGAAATCTTCGGCTAGCTCTGCCAGGGTGGCCTTCACAGCATTTGCGGCTTCTAAGGCATTGGTTCCCGGCGTTTGCACAATTCGATACCCGATCGCGCCCTGCTGTCGATAGCGGGCAAACGTACTGTAGTTTTCTGCGCCCAGTTCTGCCCGTCCAATATCGCGCAGATATACCAAGTTGCCATCCGCCTCGACGGCTAGCACCAGATTTTCGAACGCAGTTACGTCCTCTAAACGTCCCTCCGAGCGCAGCGTCAGCTGATAGCTCAGCGCATCTGCGGTTGGCGGTTGGCCAATGCTGCCAGCCCCTACCTGCAAATTCTGCTCTTGAATCACCTCCACCAAATCCTGAGTGGTGATGCCGCGAGCTGCCATGCGCGCTGGGTCGAGCCACAATCGCATGGCATAACGCCGCTCTCCAAAGGGTTGAATCTCTGCCACCCCTTCAATCCGCCGTAGCGAGTCCAATATATACAAATCGGCGTAGTTACTGATGAAGTTGTCGTCGTACAGCCCATCTTCTTCGCTGTAAATTGACATCCCCACCACGACGTTACTGGATTGTTTGCGTACCGTTACCCCTGTGCGCTGCACTTCTTGCGGTAGCTGGGGGGTAACGATGGAGACTCGATTCAGCACATCCACCGCTGCAATATCCAGATTGTATCCCTGGCGAAATGTCACAGTGATAGCGCTGGTGCCGTCGTCGCTACTGGTGGAGTTCATATAGCGCATGCCGTTGACACCATTAATCTCTCGTTCCAGCACGGTCGTGACGGTTTCTTCCACGACCTCAGAGCTGGCTCCAATGTAGTTGGCGCTGACGACCACCTGCACGGGGCTAATGTCGGGATACTGCTCTACGGGCAAAGTCGGAATGACGATCGCCCCCACCATAAAAATGATGATAGACAGTACCATCGTCAGAACCGGTCGGCGAATGAAAGTTTCGACAAACATATTTTTGGGGAGGAGGAGGTTGGCAGGGAAGTGGTGGGGATGGTTAGCGGTTGTTGGTTGTTGGTTATTGGTTGTTGGTTATTGGTTGTTGGTTAGCGGTTGTTGGTTGTTGGTTATTGGTTGTTGGTTATTGGTTGTTGGTTATTGGTTGTTGGTTGTTGGTTAGCGGTTGTTGGTTATTGGTGCAGTGGGAAGGGGCATTTTGAGGAACGGGAATAGGGATGTTAGAACGTTATGGCTAAGGGGTTTAAGGAGTTAGAGGTTTATCAGTTGGCGGAACGGTTATCGGACGAAATTTGGCAGATTGTGGCGACGTGGGATTTTTTTGCTAAGGATACGGTTGGGAAACAGTTGGTGCGATCAGCTGACAGTATTGGGGCTAATTTGGCGGAGGGGACGGGGCGAGGTAGCTTTCAGGACAATCGACGCTTTATCAACATTGCGCGAGGTTCACTTACAGAAACCCAGCATTGGTTACGGGGCGTGCCTATCATCGCCACCTCCTTACTCCTGAACAAACCGCTAAGCTAGAACCTTTAATCACAACCCTCGCTCCCAAACTCAACGCCTACCGCAACGCCATCACCAAACGCACCCAAACCAATAACCAATAACCAATAACGAAAAACCTAAAATTCACACGTCATCAAACGGTTGAGAAAATAGTTCGTCATCCGCGAGCCGTAGGGAGAATTCCACCAGCGGGAGGGATGGCACCCTTGCGGTGCATTCAGAGAAAAATCCAGCTCATCGCATTTGCGCCAGCGATTGCCCTCTGGATTCTGTTCATGCGCGCCATCGCGCCACCCCAAAGTCGCGCCCCACCGCTGGATAAGTTTGGTATTTTCGCCAATGGTGGTTTCTAGGGTGCCGCCAATCTGCTGATAGATTTGGACCTGAGGGCTAAAGCCAAAATGGCCATCGCTATAGGTGGTCCAGAGGCGATCGATGACGGCTAATTCACCACAAGACAAGCTGCGCAGCTTCAGCGGACTCACGTCTTCCAGGTCAGTAGCGCCAGCGATGTCAGTAATCATATTGACCGTTTCTTTATCAGCAGCGAACCACTCGTGGTTGGCAAGCTGCTGGTGCAGCGTTTCATAGCGGTAGAGATCCCCCACCACCAGCAGGCGACGTTCCAACTGCAGCATTTGCTGAGGCAATGTTGATAACTTGCCCACTTCTTCGCGGAGGGCGGTGAGTTCACCCATCATTTGCTGAATCGCAGCCAGTTCCGGACTGGAAGAAGTAGATTCAGCAGGAGTTGTTTCAGAAGTGGAAGCAGCCGATTTGGACGTAGAAGAAGTCATGGTAATAGGTGGTTAGAAGATTAAGTAAATCAAGTAAAAGAACGCTGGATTGCGAGTTTTGAATTTTGAAATTGAGCAAATCAAGAACCAAGAACTAAAAACCAAGAACCAAAAACCAAGAACTAAGAACCAAAAACCAAGAACCAAAAACCAAGAACCAAAAACCAAGAACCAAAAACCAAAAACCAAAAACCAAACCTTTATTCCGTCTCATCGGGCACAACCGATGCCCCATCAGACAGTCGTAAAATACCGGCAGTAATGATGGTTTCTCCCAGGTCTAGCCCACTGATGACTTGATAACGATTGCCTGCGATCGCGCCCAACTGCACCGGACGCTGTACGGCTACAAATTCGCCTTCTGTATCCTCGGCTGGGGCCATTACGAAGACAAAGCTTTGGCTCCCAATGCGAGAAATGGCTGTGGTTGGTACTAGAACACCCGGATTTTCTGACCAAACCACGTTGGCGCGGACGAACTGTTCGTCTCGGAGCAGATCATTTGGATTGGGAAAGCTGGCCTTTGCCAGCAGGGATTGCGCCCCATCATCAACCCGTTCTGAGACGAAGCTGATGCTGCCGATTACCAGTGGTTGACCACCAGACTGTGTACGTAGTTCTACAGGCAGGCCGGTCAGAAGCTCGCGACTGCGCTCGACCGGAATTGATAGGCGCAGATCCATGACCTGGTTGTTTGTCAGAGTGGTTATGGGGTCACCCGTGCTGATAAAGTCGCCGATTTTGAGGGGGAAGTCACCGACCACGCCATCAATAGGAGCGACGACTTGATAGTCAGACAAATCTTCGCTTGCCACTTGCGCATTTGAGTCGGCTCGTTGCAGGGCTGCGGTTGCTTCTTCGAGGTTGGCACGGGCTGTTTGAATGCGGCGTTCGGCAGCGGTTTGCGCGGCGATCGCAACTTCTCGATTGCGGGCTACCTGATCTAGCGATTGCTGAGCCAGGGCTCCAGCGCTGACGAGCGCCTGAGTGCGTTCATATTCCGTATCTTGCAGCGTGCGATCGGCAATGGCGCTGTCGCGCTGGGCTTCTGCTTCCAAAATCTCTGCCTGGGCAGCGTTACGGGCGGCGCGGGCAACTTCAATATCAGCCATCGCTCCACTGACCACCGCCTGAGGGCGATCAGGACTGAGCTGCAAAATCGGCGTGCCCGCAGTGACGCGATCGCCTGCTGAGACCAAAACCTGAGTAATTCGTCCCGCAACTTCTGGACGTAGCATGACCCGTTCTTGGGCTTCTAGTGCTCCGACAAACTCAGAGGCTGTTTTCACCGGTGTGGACTGTACCGTCTGAGTCTCGACAACTGTGGCCTGAACTGCCGCCACGGCTGGGGGCTCATTGGGCTGAAAGCGGCTCCAAATGAACCATCCTCCCGTGACACCTAATGTTCCTGCCAGTAGCCATAACCACTTCTGATGACGTAGCTTTCTCCAGCCCAGGGAAGAAGCTTCCATGAGGGATATCGCGGATTTAGATTCCATGGTTCGATCAACTCAGAACAACATCATGACGAGTAAATCAGGACGACTCTGCTGTACCTTATTGGGTTCTGAAAGGGTCTCTCGCATCTGACTTACTCGATTGCCTGCCTCACCTAAGACCTTTTCTAAGGACGTGACTAGTACTCGATGGCGTAAATTTTCGGACTAATTCGATAGTGGAAGGGTGGTTGGGTGGAAGGGTGGTTGGGTCAAAGGAATAGTGGCGGTATTTCTGCCGCAGGGTACTAGCGCGGGTTGGATATTAATTGACAGCGTATGCATTGCCTGTGTCTAAATTGCCTGTACCTCACTTAAAAAGGCTGAATTTTTGCATTAGAGAAATCACCATATTCTTCAGGTGGCGGAGTATTTTGATCAGTTACTTCTGCTTGCCTTACTATTAGAGTCGTTTTGCCAATGCGATCGTGGGCTAAACATGAACAATGGCTGATCATCGGCTGGCATACTTGATGGCGTGCCATAGTCCTTGCGGACTAGAATCACCGTCATATCGATGGCCGTTAATAAAGAACGTCGGTGTGCCATTCACATCACTTTGAATACCGCTGGCAACATCTTTTTGAATGTGTGAAAGATAGGTGTGTTCGGCGACCTCCTGTTCAAAACGATGAACGTCTAAATTCAATCGATTAGCAAACGCAAATAGGGCTCCATTCCCCTGCTCTAAAGGATGTTCAAACAGATAGTCATGCATGGCCCAAAACTGACCTTGGGCACCGGCAGCCTCGGCAACTTCGGCAGCATACTGAGCAAAAGGATGTAGAGGCACGACCGGAAAATGTCGAAACACAAAACATAAAGAAGCGTGTAACTTCGGCTCGATGACCGCTAAGCGATCGCGAAAGGACTGAATCTCCCCATGAGCTTGCTGACAACGAGGACATTGATAATCACCGTATTTCACCAC
>JBCBTQ010000212.1:0-9854 GCA_039818605.1 Cyanobacteria bacterium J06639_14
CCCAAGCCCAAAAGGACTATGACCAGTACAGTGCCGAGCGTGATCCAGCTTCGGGGTTGTTTAGCAGCTATTTTGGCCACGAATGGTCGGAGCGCTTTTTGCATGAGTTTTTATTTGAAGATGCCGTGCCGTTAGCTGCAGCCGTAGGGTGAAGAGGAGGTCATTATGACGCTGTATCAACCTTTTTTAGACTATGCGATCGCTCAGTTGCAGCAGTCCCTTGACTTGCAGCCTTACCCGATTCCAGAGGGGTTCGAGTCCAAACAAGCCGTCACTGGTAAGGGTAAACGTGAAGCAACTGTCCTAACGACAAGTTACGCTTACCAGTCGCCAAAATTAAGACAGATCCGCGCGGCTCACGTTCAAGGTGGGGCCTCGTTACAGGTGCTGAACTTTGTGATTTTTCCGCATCTCAACTACGATTTGCCGTTTTTTGGAGCTGATTTAGTCACCTTACCCGGCGGGCATTTGATTGCCTTAGATATGCAACCCCTCTTTCGCGATAGTTCTACATATCAAGCCAAATACACCCAGCCCATCCTGCCGATTTTCCAGCAGTTCCAACAATATTTGCCTTGGGGTGGCGATTTTCCTGATGAAGCTAAGCCCTTCTTTTCCCCAGCTTTTCTCTGGACCCGCCCACAGCAGGATGAAGACGTTAAAACCCACGTCTTTGAGGCCTTCAAAGCCTACCTCCAGGCCTATTTAACTTTTGTTGAGCAGGCTGAGCCCAGCACGGATGAACAGTCCCTCCAGGACATTCAGGAGGCGCAATTAAAATATCTCCGCTATCGAGCCGAGAAAGATCCAGCCCGAGGCATGTTCACGCGCTTGTATGGCCCAGAATGGACCGAAGAATATATTCATGGCTTCCTCTTCGACCTGGAACGTCAGCTGCCAACCCTAGCCCATGCTTGAGCCGTTGCCATCGGGCAATTGAGCCTAGGACACGTGCCAGAGGGTGGAGAGGGTTAGAGGGTGGAGAGTAGAGGGTCGAGGGTAGAGGGTGGAGAGGGTAGTTGAGAAAGCCTACGCCTTGTAAAGACGCGACATGTCGCGTCTCTCATCAGCCCGCACGACAATAAGACCGCGAGCCATCTCCGCCTTGTCAAGACGCGACATGTCGCGTCTCCCGATCGCCAACTGAGTGCAGTCCCATGGGACGGCTCAGCCCTACGTCGAAGCCTGACCCCTTACCCAGTCAGAGTTTCGCAGCTTAAGCTGGCCCCAGCCTGTCCTTCGGAATATTCCGCGTTCTGTAGGCTAATTGACAATTCGTAACGAGCAAGGGATTCAACGACATAGTATAAACAGGATGTCGGGAGCTTAAATCAGGCGAAGAGTTAATTGGCCTTCGTGAACTGAGACTCGGTCTTCGGTTCTTTTAAGAAGTGTAAATAATCTTAAGCTTCCTTGTTGCAAGGGTGATAGGTGTTTTTTAGGATACTCTTGCTCTCCTGTTCGATGAGTCTTGCAGATGCTTGCTCATTCCCAGGAGTTTCTAAGTGAAGCCAGTTTGCTTGCAGCTTGTAAACCCCTTTACCATTTCCAGTTACTAAGGAGATTGAGTTAATGTTTGACGCTTTTGCGAAAGTAGTCTCCCAAGCCGATGCACGCGGTGCATACATTTCTGCCGAGCAGATTGATGCTCTGAGCGCTATGGTTGCTGACGGCAACAAGCGGATGGATACTGTTAACCGGATTACCAGTAACTCTTCTGCGATTGTTGCTAATGCAGCTCGCGCTCTGTTTGCTGAACAGCCCCAGCTAATTGCCCCTGGTGGTAATGCTTACACTAGCCGCCGCATGGCTGCTTGCTTACGCGACATGGACATCATTCTGCGCTATGTCACTTACGCTATCTTCTGTGGCGATGCCAGTGTTCTGAATGATCGCTGTTTGAACGGTCTGCGCGAAACTTACATCGCTTTGGGTACGCCCGGCGCTTCGGTTGCTGCTGGTGTTGAGAAGATGAAAGAAGCTGCGATCGCGATCGCTAATGATTCCAGCGGCATCACTCCTGGCGATTGTTCCAGTTTGATGTCTGAAGTCGCTTCTTACTTCGATACCGCTGCTGCTGCAGTTGTGTAATTCCCGCAAGTACTGCAAACACCTTGTTTGGAGTCATCAAAATTCTTTTGGTTCCATTCAGCAAGAATTTTAATCTGGAGATTATTTGACAATGAAAACCCCATTAACTGAAGCTGTTGCTGCAGCCGATTCTCAAGGGCGCTACCTGTCTTCTACTGAAGTTCAAACTGCGTTTGGTCGTTTCCGCCAAGCAAGTGCTAGCTTGCAAGCTGCCAAGAGCCTCAGTACAAATGCTTCTAGCCTTGCATCAGGTGCTGCTCAGGCGGTTTACAACAAGTTCCCCTACACCACTCAAATGCAGGGTCCTACTTATGCTGCTGATCAGCGTGGTAAGGACAAGTGTGTACGTGACATCGGTTACTACCTGCGCATGATCACTTACTGCCTAATCGTCGGTGGCACAGGTCCCATGGACGACTACTTGATTAGTGGTCTGGCTGAGTTGAATGCAACCTTTGAGTTGTCTCCTAGCTGGTACATCGAAGCTCTCAAGTACATCAAAGCAAACCATGGTTTGTCTGGTGACCCTGCTGTTGAAGCCAACTCCTACATCGATTACGCTATCAATGCACTTAGCTAAGCTAGGGCAATAGCCTTATCTACTTGGCTAAGCACAATTAGATCCCTGAGGGGTATGCAGCAACTGACAGGTGTTAGGCGTTGTTTATGTCTCAGGGATTTATGCTAACTGCAGGATGATGCCAGACATAGTTGTAGACAGGGCTAAATACAGCGTCTGTGCGAGTCCCATTAAATCGTCTTGTGATGCTTGCGCTATGAACGACCAATCAGAAATCTACAACGATGGTCAGCTAACTGTTGAGCAGGCAATCATCAACCTCCAAGGTGAAGACCTGGGGTTGAGAGTCTATGCTGCTTGGTGGCTAGGACGCTTTCGAGTGAAAACTGAATCCGCGATTCAAGTCTTGATTACGGCTCTGGAGGATGAAGACGATCGCACCGAAGCGGGTGGTTATCCCCTGCGTCGCAATGCGGCCCGAGCACTCGGTAAGTTAGGCAATCAACAGGCGGTTCCACATCTCATTCGGATATTAAGCTGTTCCGACTTCTATGTGCGTGAGGCTGCCGCTAAAGCTTTGGAGCAATTGGACAATCCCGCAGCCAAACCGCCACTGTTGCAGTTGCTGAATGATCAGATGCCGGGAACGCTACCGGCCCCCGAACCCCCGAACTTAGCCCAACCGTTCGACGCTATTATCGAAGCCTTGGGAGCTTTGGGTGCAACCGAAGCGATTCCAGAAATCACCCCTTTCTTGGAGCATGCTATTCCGCGAGTTGCCTATGCGGCTGCCCGCGCCCTGTATCAACTGAGTCAAGATGCTGAGGAAGCTTGTCAATATGCCGAGCGCCTGGTCAAAGCTCTATCCAATGATGATTTACAGCTCCGCCGAGCGGTTTTGTCAGATTTAGGAGCCATTGGCTATCTTCCGGCTGCTGAAGCCATTGCCGCAACTCTGGCCGAAAATAGCCTGAAACTGATTGCGCTGAAAGGCTTATTGGAACAAGAGTTGCAACGGACACCCGCTCTGGAACTATCAGATAATGCCAAGCAAGTCATGGCCCTCATGGATGACTTACTGTGAGTCGGGTGTTAATTTTTTTGTGGCAATTCGCCCAGTTAGTGAAGCAATGCAACGCATGGAGTGAAAATATAAATACATTAATAATTTGACTGTCTGCTTTTCTTTTGTTTAATTCAGCATTAATTTGCTTTTAGCAATGCCTGACTCTTTGTTTTCATTAATTAACGCCGTTGAAAAGGCAGATTCTGCAACCGCTCTGACGGATGCGGTCCAAGATCTGGCTGATGCCTGCCTGCTTGATGCCATTCCGACTCTGATCGAGGCATTGAGCTATAACAACCCAGGTGCAGCGGTTGCGGCTGTTGATGGGTTAGTCAATTTAGGCGAACCTGCTGTGCCTAGATTGCTCCAACAGCTCGACAATAACAACTACACAGCACGCTCTTGGGCCATTCGTGCTCTGGCAGGAATTGGTGACCCCAGAGGTCTCATAACATTATTGGGTGCGGCAACCGCTGATTTTTCCATGAGTGTGCGTCGAGCCGCTGCTAGAGGACTCGGTAGTATGAAGTGGTACCTTTTTCCACCTCAGCTACTAGAGATCGCCCAAGCTGAAGCCCTAGAAGCTTTACTTTTCGTCGCTCAGCAAGATGAAGAGTGGGTCGTTCGTTATGCGGCAGTTGTTGGACTCGAATCCTTGGTCTTGGCATTGGCGGCTAAAAACGCACCGGGGCAACAGGAGATCGAAGCCCAGTTTGAGTTGATGGCAACGCAGGAAGAGAGTTTATCAGTTCGGGCTCGTGTCCTGAAGGCTCAGCAGTATCTCCAGGGCATGACTACCTATCTGACGGAATCCCAAGATCTGGAGCACTCTACTCTCTCAGCAACTGATTGGGAGCAGATTCTGGAAAAACTGTATGCGCGCAAACTTCAGGAAAGAATGGTGGTATCGGCAGGTGATCCAGAGAATTATCGAGAGCTTTTAAGTGCAGCTTCAACCACATAAAGGAGGCGTTTCATCCAACTTGTTGGGAAACCTCGTCCTCACATCGCGCAAGATTGGCATTCACCCTGGGTGAGTATGTGGCCTTTAAGGGACTGACTGGACATCGACTTTCACATTCACAGCCCTGGGGATGGGTAGAGCCACGCCTATCCCCGCGCTGACTAAGCAAAGCGTTTCCCTGACTTGAATTACGTTTGATTAAGGAGTTATTTCCATCATGGCCGAGTTAGCACAATCAGTGTCGTTTGAGCAAGCAACGTTAGAAGAACTCAGCTCAGCGATCGCTGAACTGGAACAGTACCGGGAACGCTTGGTCAGCGACACCCTGGCAGCTGCCAAAAAAGCAAAAGTCCTGAAATCTCAAGCCCAAGCCGGTTTAGAACCTGCTCTCGCGAACATTGATGCCATGCTTGGTCAATTGCGTCAGCGGCAAACTGCCTTAGCGGCTGAGAATTGAGTTGTATGTGTTGTTCGTTATTTGCTGATGGTGGTTCTTGGCCCAAGGATGGTTGGCGGGTAACCGGAACAACCATGAATCATCCACGATCCACAATGAACTCATAACCAATAGCCAATACCCAATTTCCCACGCAAAAATGAGGATGTTTCGATGAGTCAAACTGCCGACTCAATGCCCCCACTCACCCAGGATCCTGAACTCGCCCTGCAAGCAGCCAATGACGCGTTTGTGGCCGAGGTGAATGAGCAAATCACGCTCGGGACCTTTGATGTGGATGATCATGAGGCCTTGCAAAAGCTCGTTGAGGGATTGGGGGATACGCGAGGTGTGGTCCGGCTGCGGTTCGCGGAAACCTTAGGAGATCTTGGTGAACCCGCAACGCCCTTTCTCCTTGAGGCTTTGAAGCATCACAAGAATGTTGTGGTGCGGCGAGCGGCAGCCAAAACGTTAACTCTAATTGCGGACCCCGCGGCAGTCCCGACCTTAGTTGAATCCTTCCTCAACGACGAAGATACGGTTGTGAAGGGATCGTCTGCCGGAGCATTGGCCCGCACGGGAGCAGCCGCAGCCCCCTCGCTACTCGATATTCTGGCTTCGCCCGATCATCCTCAAGATATTAAAGGTCATGCGGCCTGGGCCTTAGCATTTATGGGGTCTGAAGCTGAAGCGTATTTGTATAAGGCTTTAAACTCAGATTCTTTAGATGTTCGCTGTGCTGTCATTGGGGCCTTAGGGCACGTTGCCCAAGAAAAATCAGACGAAAAGTCCTGCAGCCTCTTAATCTCTGGCTTGACGGATCCAGAACCGCTGATTCGGACAGAAGCCGCGGCAGCACTGGGACAAATTAACTATCCTGACTCGGTCCCCCATTTAATCCTGGCCTTACAAGATAGCGAGTTGGATGTCAGAAAAGCAGCTATCAACTCCCTGGGTAAACTGGGGGATGATCAAGCCATGGATGCATTAAAGGCTGCGCTGAATGATGACTCGAATGTCATTCGCACCCTCGCAAAACTTGCGATCAACCAGATCGAACGGCAGGCTGAAGAGGATGATTGGTAAACTGCTGCACGGTGGCGATCGCTCCAGCTTCTCAGCCTGACGAGCCTAGGGCCGCGCTACCTGACTACCCTCTACCCTGTTTCTCCTCTTCCATCAAGATTCGCTGCGAGATTGGAGGCCACAGGTTAATATTATTAAGAACTGTAGGCAAAAGCCACAGTTCGCAATGCGCCTGGTTTTGAACTATGCCCCAGTCTTCTTCTTCGGTTGAGTCCTCCTTTGCTGAAGCCGCCAACGTTCAGAATGGCCATCACCCTGCTCCGGCTCCTGAAGATGAAGACATCATTCGGGTCCGAGGGGCAAGGCAGCACAATCTTAAAGACCTCGATCTCGACCTGCCGCGTAACCAACTCGTCGTCTTTACAGGGGTATCGGGTTCGGGTAAGTCTTCCCTCGCTTTCGATACCATCTTTGCCGAGGGACAACGACGCTATGTTGAGTCGCTGAGTGCCTATGCCCGTCAGTTTTTAGGGCAGGTAGATAAGCCGGATGTTGATGCTATTGACGGCTTGAGCCCAGCAATATCGATTGACCAAAAATCGACATCGCATAACCCACGGTCTACCGTGGGGACGGTGACCGAAATTTATGACTACTTGCGTTTGCTGTTTGGTCGGGCTGGTGAACCGCACTGTCCTCAGTGCGATCGCTCGATTTCACCACAAACCCTGGATCAGATGATTGATCAGGTCATGCAGCTCAAAGACAAAACGCGGTTTCAAATTTTGGCACCGGTGGTACGTGGTAAAAAAGGAACCCACAAAAAGCTGTTATCAGCCCTCTCAGCCGAAGGGTTCGTTCGCGTGCGAGTCGATGGCGAAATTCGCGATCTGAACGACAATATTGAACTCGATAAAAATCATGCCCACACCATCGAGGTCGTTGTTGACCGTTTGGTGAAGAAGGAGGGACTTCAAGAACGTCTAGCCGATTCTTTGACGACTTGCCTCAAACGGTCTGAAGGGATTGCTGTAATTGACATCCTGCCAGAACGTTCAGCCGATGCTGCGGCCAATGTCGTTCCCCTCAATCCCAACGCCTTGTCCGATAGTCTCCCCCGCGCTGCCGAAAAGGGCGGCAGTTATGGAGTGGCGGCTGTCGATGTCACAGCCACCCCACAAGAGATGGTGTTCTCCGAAAACTTCGCTTGCCCTGAGCATGGGGCGGTCATGGAGGAACTATCCCCGCGTTTATTTTCTTTCAACTCTCCCTATGGGGCCTGCCCTCATTGTCACGGGCTGGGTAATCTCCGGACCTTTGCGGCAGACCTGGTCGTCCCTGATCCGACGTTGCCGGTTTATGCCGCGATCGCCCCCTGGTCGGAAAAGGACAACACCTACTATTTCTCTCTGCTCTACAGTGTGGGCCAAGCCTTCGGATTTGAAATTCAAGACCGTTGGGAAACCTTGACCCCGGAACAACAGCACACCATCCTCCATGGGTCAGAGGAGAAAATTTATATCGAAACCGACTCCCGGTATCGCGATAAAAAGGGTTATCACCGGGCCTATGAAGGCGTGTTACCGATTCTGGAGCGGCAGTATCGGGAAAGCACCTCCGAATCCTACAAACAAAAGTTAGAAAAATATCTGATTGACCAACCCTGTGAAGTGTGTAAAGGGGCGCGTCTCAAACCCGAATCCCTGGCCGTTCGCATTGGCCCTTATGGTATCAACGCGCTTACCGATGTCTCGATTCGGGAGTGCCTGAATCGGATCAAAAAGCTGGTGGGGGAAGGTGGAGAGGCACCCCTGTTAACTTTCCGACAGCAACAAATTGGGGAACTGGTGCTGAAAGAAATTCGGGCGCGTCTCCAGTTTATGCTGGACGTTGGGCTTGATTATCTGACCCTCCACCGTACCGCTATGACCCTCTCGGGTGGCGAAGCCCAGCGGATTCGCTTAGCTACCCAAATTGGTTCTGGTTTGACCGGTGTTCTTTACGTTCTGGATGAACCCAGCATTGGCTTACATCAACGCGATAACGATCGCCTCCTGAATACCCTGCATCGGTTGCGAGATCTGGGCAACACCTTAATCGTGGTGGAGCATGATGAGGATACGATTCGGGCTGCCGATCATTTGGTCGATATTGGCCCTGGCGCGGGAACCCACGGGGGGAGTATTGTGGCTCAGGGCGATCTACAAGCCTTGATCGAGGCGACCGATTCGCTTACTGGAGCCTACCTTTCAGGACAACGCAAGATTCCGACACCCGCTGAACGGCGTGAGGGCAATGGGCGATCGCTGAAGTTGATTAATGCCAGACGCAACAATCTGAAGAATCTCGATGTTGAGATTCCTTTGGGTAAGCTGGTCTGTGTTACGGGTGTGTCTGGCTCAGGGAAATCGACTCTCGTCAACGAGTTGCTTTATCCCTCGCTCAGACAGCACTTCGGGAGTAAAATTCCCTTTCCCAAAGATCTGGACAAAGTGACGGGGCTGCAATCCCTGGATAAGGCTATTGTGATCGACCAGTCTCCTATTGGTCGGACACCGCGTTCTAACCCAGCGACCTATACCGGAATTTTTGATGTAGTGCGGGATTTATTCGCGACCACTGTGGAGGCCAAAGCGCGGGGATATAAAGCGGGACAGTTCTCCTTTAATGTCAAGGGCGGACGTTGTGAAGCCTGCAGCGGCCAGGGGGTTAACGTCATTGAGATGAACTTCCTGCCCGATGTCTATGTCCAGTGCGAAGTCTGTAAAGGAGCCCGCTACAATCGCGAAACGCTGCAGGTGAAGTACAAAAGCAAAACGATTGCCGATGTCCTCCACATGACTGCTGAAGAGGCGTTAGACTTTTTTCAAAATATTCCCAAAGCTGCCACCCGCTTACAAACAATGGTGGATGTCGGCCTGGGCTACGTGCGTTTGGGGCAAACGGCCCCTACCCTTTCGGGCGGTGAAGCACAGCGCATGAAACTGGCGTCAGAACTGGCCCGCCGCTCAACCGGAAAAACCCTCTATCTTATTGATGAACCCACCACGGGACTCTCCTTCTACGACGTCCACAAGCTCCTGGATGTGGTGCAACGACTGGTCGATAAGGGCAATTCGGTCCTGATGATTGAACACAATCTGGACGTGATTCGCTGTGCGGATTGGGTGATCGACCTGGGTCCTGAAGGGGGCGATCGCGGCGGCGAAATGATTGCGATCGGCACGCCTGAGCAAGTCGCTCAGAACCCCAATTCTTACACGGGTAAATACCTGGCGCGGGTCTTAGCGCAGCATCCAGCGATGTAAGAAGCTTGGCCTTGATCTAAACACGCAATGATGGGTGTTTGCGACAGCCTGGATTTGGGGTGCTTGAGAGGGATAGTGGGCGATCGCCCTACTTATGAAATTTATCTTTGTCCCCGTTGCGGGGATTATTCATGATGTACGTGGTGATGTTTTGATAGGTGGTTTCATCACGAATGATGCGATCGTGAAATCGTGATTGCCATGCAAAATCAATGTTGTTGTCGCGGGCATATTGGGTGACGCCAATTTTGTATCCCCGCATGATGGAACCCAAATTGCGGGATTGTGGCCCGAATTTGTTGGCGGACGTGGGTGGGGGTGATCCGGATTCGGTGTGGGGTGATTATCCACCCGTATGCCGTAGAGCTTAAAGGGTGACAACGAGCTAGGAAGCCTGTTGTATAAGCGATAGAGCCTCAAACCCGCGCTGGAAATACCGGCGT
>JBCBTQ010000213.1:0-9482 GCA_039818605.1 Cyanobacteria bacterium J06639_14
TTTCCTCGCATGAAGCAACCTCGCTCTGTCCTCAAAGCTAAGATGGCTGCATGATTCCGCTTAAGTCAGTGACATTGATGGCACGGATAGTTGGGACCTCAACATGCGTGCTGAGGTGGCACTATTAAGCC
Source organism: Cyanobacteria bacterium J06639_14 (assembly GCA_039818605.1). Classification (GTDB taxonomy): domain Bacteria; phylum Cyanobacteriota; class Cyanobacteriia; order Phormidesmidales; family Phormidesmidaceae; genus SIO1E4. The sequence goes on from JBCBTQ010000213.1 coordinate 132, forward strand.
GCGATGTCACCATTCAAGGGGATGAAGATGCCGTTGAGACGCAGTACGGCGGCCATACAATGGTGATGAATGGTGCGGCGATGCACATCTCCGGTGCCGAGTTTACCCATATGGGCCAGGCCGGTATTTTGGGCAAATACGCGGCTCACTGGCACCTAATTGGCGATGCCTCGGGACAGTACATCAAAAACTCCTCGTTTCACCACACTTTCAATAAGGGCCTCACGATCCACGGTACCGACAATACGGAAGTATCCGACAACGTCGTGTTTGAATCAATCGGCCACGGCTACTTCTTTGAGGACGGCACAGAGACTGGGAATGTGCTCACGGGCAACCTTGGCTTCAATACCCGGGCTCCCGAAAGCCGTGATGACGCGACCATTAAAAGCGACTTCGAGACTCCATCCACCTACTGGGTTGAGAACGGCGGCAACGAGTTTTACGGTAACCATGCTGCGGGGTCCGAGCATACCGGTTTTTGGTTTGAACCTTCGCGCGGCAACGAGATCAAGGAACCTGGAATCATCCAGGATAATGTTACCCATACCAACGCGGGACGGGGCTTTTTCCTGAACCATGGCGGTCTGATCCAAGATGGGAATCCGAGCGGTAGCACTGACCAACCGCAGAAGGTGGACCCTTGGGTTGTCGAAGGTCTGACTGTCTACAAATCAGAGCTTGGCACCTACGTGCGGGGCGTCGAAGGCACCTTCACCGATGCCAAGATTGCTGAAACAGGGGAAAACGCCCGCTTCCGGCTGAACCAGACCATCGAGGACAGTCTGATTGTGGGGCGAACCGACAATATCGGTAACCCACAAACTCCAGAAGAAATCGCAGCGGGTCGGTCCTTGCCAGACGATGGTGTGTTCAATGGGTTTCAGCTTTACGATGGTCCGGCGGGCCTATCGAATGTTCATATTGATGGTTTCTATGCTGGCGACGATACAGCAATTAATCTATCGAACGCAGTCCACAAGTCCGCCTCCTTTTTTGTCGAGGGCCTGACCTTCGGTGAGAATATGACCGAGGCCGGTAAACTTGACCTGACCCGTGGGGCCAACAACTCGGTGGGCAACGATTCCCAGGGCAGAGCTATTGTTGACATTGATGGCAGTTTGACGGGAGTACCCGGTGCCACTATCACCCAGCAGATTAGCTTCGCCGATGAAGCCGATCCAAACCTGTTTAATGCAGGCTCAAACTATACGTTGAACGAAGACTGGAATGCGGTCATCACCCAAGATGCCACCATGGGCCTTCTCAGAATCGACGACAATGTTGCCAATAACGGTAAAGTTGTTGGTTTCAGTGCCAATAATAAGGTTCTGGCAAGGTCCGATGGTGAAGTCGCTAGCGGCTTTGAAAAGCAGGTGCCCGTGTTCACGGACAGCGACTACACCTATGCCCTGGACTTTAACAATGGCCCGGATGAGTTCCGCTTGTATTTGGCGGATACCCCGTTGGGCGAAGGGGTGATCATTGAGATGAGTGCAGTCCCCGAAGATGCCAGCTTCACCCTCGACGATCCCTACTCGGATCAGTCCTGGACCGCCCGTGAAGTTTCGTCAATGGCAAGCCTGGAACAGTCGCCCGATACCGCTGTATTTCGTGATGCCGATGGCACAGCCCATATCAAGCTAGTTGCCGAGATGGCCCATGGCTATCTCTGGCCACAGCCCGGCGAGACCCTTAATGACAGGCTGATTGGTGGGGTCACGGTCATTGTTGATACGGAAGCAAATGTTGACCTCGACACGCTCCAATTCAACGACCCTGAGCCTGGCGCAACCCCACCCCCTGCACCCGAACCGGAACCAACACCCGAACCGGAACCAACGCCGGACCCCGAACCAATGCCAGACCCTGATCCGATACCGGACCCCGAACCCACACCTGAGCCCATACCAGACCCGACGCCAGCACCTGGCCCCGAACCCGAACCAGGCCCCCCATCAGACGGTGATGCGATCGGTGAGTATGGCACCACCACCATCGATCACAACTGGCAGACAATTTCCTTCAACGAGACGTACACCAATCCGGTTGTCATTGTCTCTGACCCAACAGCTAACGGTCCCGATCCAGCGGCGATTCGGTTGCGCAATGTCATGGGGGATTCTTTCGAACTCCGGATCCAAGAGCCGAACTACAAGGATGATTGGCATGTGCAAGAATCGGTTTCCTATGTAGTGATGGAAGCCGGTGATTGGACCCTCAACGATGGCACGCGCATTTCGGCGGGCACTGAAACCTCGAATCGTCTTACTTCTGAAGGCTTCGAGGACATCAACCTAAATGGTTTCGAAGCAACACCGATGGTTCTCTCTCAGGTGCAAACTACTAACGGCAATGACTGGGTCACAACCCGAACCCAAGGACAATCTACCAATGGGTTTCAGGTTGCAATGCAAGAGGAGGAAGCGTTGAATTTGGGTGGCCACACAAATGAGACTCTAGGCTGGCTTGCCGTGGAGCAGGGTATAGCCTCTGATGGGGAGACCCTCTTGCAAAGCAAGACGACCGGCACTAACTATGACGAAAACCGCTCAACGGTGAGTTTTGACGCTGACTTCAATGCGGCTCCATCGGTAATTGCCAAGCTGGGATCCTTCGCTGGGGCGAATACGGCTAATCTACGACTGGATGAGATTAGCCCAACGAGCTTTGGTGTGGGTGTACAGGAGGAGCAGTCACAGGATATGGAGCTTGACCATGTCAACGAGTCGGTTTCTTTCCTAGCGTTGGAAGGAGCGTCAGGTGTTTTGACAGGAGTCAGTACTGCCGTCTAGTTAGGTCCACCATATTCACTCAAGGAATCGCCCAAGGTTTAATATCCAGTCGATAGGTTTTCGGTGGATAGGGGCGAGTTCGTCCTGGCAAAGGCCTTTTTGCATGTTGTGCATAGCAGGGTTGGTCATGTAGTCACGAAGCCAACTAGGCAGGGACTTCGGAGCATTGATGCTAAATATCAGTCGCTCGAAATATGGCAGCATTAACGCGTTGATTAAATCGATTAACGCTGGCCTCGCTTGGGGCTTCGTCAATGAGTCGGACATCGAATAAATAGGAGCACAACAGAATTAGCAAAGAGCGGTTGCCGACTTAGCAGAATGCAACCGCTTTTTGCTGAGGTGTTCCTATTAAAACCTTCAAGTACCGTTGATTTTACCTGTTCAACGCTCTGGCATCCCTATGCTCTCATAACGCAACTTTTCAAGCGTTCTTTTCGTCCTCAGGATATAACGACTCAAAAGGTAAGTTTTATCAGGCAGGTTATGCTGAATCTGGGCTTTGAATGTGAAATTTCAACCATCTAAATGGTATAGAGGCCCTGTCTAGAGGTGTATAAACCTACTTTTTGAAGATTCAAATTGGGTGCCATCTAAGTTCAATCGCTGGATTGATGGCATGGCTGTAAATCAAATTTTTAGTGGCTTTTAACCTACAGATAGACCAGCGTCTGTTACTTGATTTTGCCAACAAATTGGCCACGGATTGCATTGCTGGATGCACAGAGAGTTTGACTCAAATGATTGGCAAATTGGATCAAGCTACTACCTGACAACCAGATCTCTGAGCTCTTAAATAAGCGTGCTTATTCGACTCTCGTAGCGCGATCGCGATCGCTAACAGAACCCTTAAGACGCTGCTGATTATCAACACTTGCTCGAGCACTAGCACTCTACAGATCATTAGCGCTCAACGGAGAAAAAACATTCCATGGACCAACAAAACTCAACCCCCAACGGAAAGTTTAATTATGCAGAAGCCCTGCAGAAATCATTTTTGTTTTACGAGGCCCAACGGGCTGGTGACTTGCCAGATGATAATCGTATTCCTTGGCGAGGGGATTCCGTACTCGAAGATGGTAACGATGTCGGTCGCAACCTGTCTGGAGGCTACTTTGATGCTGGCGATCACGTAAAGTTTGGTTTACCCATGGCTGCATCCATGACAATGCTCGCCTGGGGAGTTGATGAGTATAAGAATGCCTATGCCAAGATTGGCCAGCTTGATGAGTCTCTCGATGCTATCAAGTGGGGGACCGACTATATTCTTGCAGCCTATGACGATAAAGGGACGGCAGCAATTGCTGATGATGTGTTCTACGGTCAGGTCGGTAATGGCCATGCTGACCATGCTTACTGGGGACCTGCTGAAACCCTAAGTATGGACCGGCCTACATATCAAATTGATGCAGCCAATCCAGGCTCCGATTTGGCCGGAGAGGCCGCCGCCGCCTTAGCTTCAGCTTCGATTATTTTTCGTGCTCAAGATGCCGCCTATGCAGACAAGTTACTGACGCAGGCTAAACAGCTATATGCTTTTGCCGAAGCCTATCGTGGCAAATATTCGGATTCGATTACAGATGCCACAAGTTTCTACAATTCGTGGAGTGGCTACACGGACGAACTTGCATGGGGTGCCACTTGGTTGCATAAGGCGACGAAAGCCGCAGGTGAAACCAACTCAGATTACCTCGCGAAAGCAGAAAACTACTTTAATGAAACCGGCGGCATTGCGGCGGCTCCCTGGACTCAAAACTGGGATGACAAGAAGTATGGCACTGCAATCCTACTGGCTCAAGAGACAGTCAATCCTCAATATCAAGCACAAGTTGAAAGTTGGTTGGACCGTTGGATGGTTGACCGGCAGAACGGGGGCATTCCTGAATATACTGACGGTGGATTGGCGTGGTTAGACCAGTGGGGCTCAACACGATACGCCGCCAACACGGCCATGCTTGCAGGCATCTATGCCGATACCGTCAATGACAAGAATGGTCAGTACTCTGAGTTCGTCCAAAGCCAAATCAACTACCTGCTGGGTGATAACCCTAACAATCAGAGTTATGTCGTAGGTTTTGGCGAGAATTCACCTCAAAATCCACACCATCGAGGTGCACATGGTTCTACGAATAACAACATCCACGAAGGCGAGACTAAAAATGTTCTGTATGGGGCACTCGTAGGTGGCCCCAGCCGACCCGATGATGATGCTTGGGTCGATGAGCGGGACGATTTCATTGCGAATGAAGTAGCGCTGGATTATAACGCCGGGTTTACCGGGGCTCTAGCCTACATGGTCGATAAACACGACGGCACTCCCTTGGCGGATAGCGAAATTCCTAAGCTCTTTGATGAGAAGACGTCGCCTGCACCTAACCCAGTCCCTGAACCAACGCCTGCACCGACACCTGAGCCCACCCCAAGTCCTTCACCCCAACCGGATGACCCTGGTTCAGAATCTGTCATCCTGGGCACAAATGGCCAAGATACGCTTCAAGGTAAGGCTAACAACGAAGTCATCAAGGGGCTTGGCGGCAACGACAAAATTTTTGCCCAGGCAGGCAATGACAAGGTTTATGGCGGGGGAGGTAATGACAAGATTTATGGGGGCGAAGGTAATGATGTCCTGCAAGGTAACTCCACCTGGCAGGGGCGTTCTGGTAAGAATGAGCAAGACGAATTGATGGGAGCCGGTGGAGCTGACACGTTTGTCCTTGGCAATAATCGCACTGTCTTCTACCGCGATGGAAAGAATAATACCCTTGGCAAATCAGACTATGCCCTGATTAAAGATTTCAATCAGGCCCAAGGGGATGTCATTCAGCTTAATGGCAACGCCAGTAAATATCGCCTCGGCAATTCACCCATTGGTTCCGGCAAAGGCATTTTCTTAAAGGTTCCGGGTCAGGATGAGCTGATCGGCATTGTTCGCGGTCAAGTCAGTAATCTCAATCTCGACAGTAATGCCTTCGAGTATGTTGGCGATCGCAATAATCCAACTCCGAGTCCCAGTCCGACACCGACACCTGCGCCGATACCCGAATCCCCTCCCCCTTCAACATCTCAGGACGGTGGCATTGAGTTTGAGATTTCGACTGATTGGGGAAGTGGGCATCAGGCACAGGTCAAGATCACAAATGAAGGGGGCAATCAGATTAGTGGTTGGACGCTTGAGTTTGAATACGCAAGCAACATTACCCAAATATGGAACGCCGAAATTGTCAGCCATACAGGCAACACCTACGTTATCCGGGATGCGGGCTATAACAGTGAAATTGCTCCAGATGCCTCAATATCCTTCGGTTTTCTTGGCGCAGGTCCCAGTCCTGGAGCACCCACGAGCTTTGAGCTAAATGGGAAATCAACTGGGACACCCACAAATCCAGCCCCAGTTGATCCGGTAGATCCTGGAACTGACAATAGCCACAATGATGGACATAACCCTGGCGGTGAAGATAATCAGGGTAATGAACACAATCATGATGAGGAACCCCTACCCGAGGGTGGAAACACGGATCCTCTGGCAGAAGGGGGACAAGTTTTCGAAAGTGATGGAACGACTCAACGCATAACCAACTTCGATCCGTCTAAAGATAAAGTCGATATCGGAACAGATTCCATTCACAACCAAATTCCCATCGATACGCCCGATGGCTTGGTGTTTCAAAATATGTTTAACCCCAGCCGCTCCTTGACGCTGGTTGGGATTAATCTCGAAGACCTCAAAGCAGAGAACTTTGCTCCCGTCGCCGATGCTCACCTCCAGCAAGACCTCAGTGCTGCTTTGGCATGGGAAAACGGCACAGGTTTTGTCAGAGACAATACCGTCTATGTTCGTTCCCATGAGGAGGGGTTAGAAGAAGTCGTTGACTTCAACCCAGCTACTGACAAAGTTAGTTTCTTCTATCTCAGTGTACGCGGGGATAATCAACTGAACTTTTCGGTAGAACAGACTGAACAAGGCGTCCGATTCTTTAGTCCGATTACGGAGCAAAGTATGACCCTCAGAGGCATCAAGTTCTCTGATTTGGATAGCTCACACTTTGAGTGGCGAGCCAATCAACTAGAAGACAATATTGCAGGCCGTATGGGGCTATCTGACAAAATAGCCAATTTCAGGATTGTTAATGAAAATGTCTTCAGCGGTAAGAGTGTGGCGATGGCGGGGTTAGTCGATAGAGCGCCCTATCACACCAATCCTGATTACACAGGTACAAGAATCGACTCAAATCTGGACCCAGCCGACCTACCCATGGATCAGAATTCGACGGGGCATAATCACAATCACCCGATGGCAGATGATCCGATGGCAGATGACCCCATGCCGAGTGACTCGAAGCCAAGCAATTCATCCTCACCAGATCCTATGATGGTTGACCCCACGTTGGGGGCTGAAGGAATCGACTTTTCCATCGGCGAAGTTTACACCGGCAAAGGAACGTTCTACGGGGCGACCGGCGTTGGTAATTCTGGTTATTCTGAGGTTGCAGCGAACAAGCGCGACACGATCGCCGCCATTAACCGCGAGCAGTGGAACGGCTCGAAGGCAAGTGGTGCATTCTTCCAAGTGTCAGGTCCTTATCAAAAAGAAGGTAAGGCGGACCCGATCACAGTAATGGTGGTTGATCAGATGCCTGATCGGAACAATGGTCTCGATCTGAGTGCAGAAGCCTTTGCCAAGGTTGCCGACCCTATTGATGGCATCGTCAATCTTGAATACGAATTGGTTAGCCCTGCTGACAACTTTGAAACGCCTTATGGGCATAAGATTGGCGATGGCATTATTGTTGATCGCTTAGCCGAGAGTAACCCTTACTGGGCCGCAGTCAGGCTGATGAACCATCGTCATCCGGTTGAAAGTCTTGACCTGGTTACGGGCGATGGTGAGCTAGTGTCACTTGAACGCCAATCGCACAATATCTTTGTCCTTGAGGAAGATATCGGTGGCCCACTCATGGGACAACAAGATTTCGTCGCAACTGATATCTTTGGACAAAAGGTTGAACTGGATGACATCAATATCACGAGTGGTACGGGTGCTGATATCACGACGGGTAAACAGTTCTCGATGATTTCCTAATTGGGAATCTGGAAGCCCGGAGTCAGAATTTAGTAAAGGACTGAATTCAAGGTCTACAGAATCCTCCAACTGAAAATGGGCAATGGCATAACTTCTGACTCCTGACTCCTGACTCCCTACTCAACCGGTGCTTCCCAGCTTAAACCGTACGCTCAATTGTAGAAGTTGCTATTGACCTGCTGCGGCAAAGACTTGATCAACCGTCAGTTGCAGACTTGGGAAAGTCGGCGATCGCAGCTGCTCGCTCCCATGCAATCGCTGCTTCTGATAGCGATCGCCCTCCAAAATACAGTGTGTAAGAGTAGGTTGCTTGGGAGTGCCGATATAGTCACGGCCTCCTAGCCCTAAATAGTCAACAATCCAAAATTCGGGTATGCCAAATAGCGCGTAGTCTTCCGTTTTGCGGGCATAATCGTTTTGCCAATTAGTGCTAACGACTTCAACCACCAGCTTGATGGAGTTTCCCCGGCAAATCACAGGTTCTTGATGCCAGAGGGGTTCTTGAGCTAGCTGGGTTTGGTCGAGCACAATGACATCTGGGCGAAAGGTCGTTTCGGTGCCCAACATTTTGACCAAGCAGCGGTAAGGAACTACATAAGGTTCATTTTGCTGATCAATGGCAACATTCAGCTTTCTCCCCACAAAACCTGCAACTTCCTCATGGATGCCTGTTGGTTCCAAGTTGATCAACTCTCCATCGATGAGTTCATATTGAGGATTGTCACCATAGTGCTCAATGAAGTCACGGACGGTGAAGAGTTTGGGCTGAAATTGAACCATTGGGGCAGCTCCGTTGCTTGAGGTGGCCTACTCAGGGTTGATTCCCATTTTACTGAGAGGCTCATAATTCGGTATAACCCACTTCTGAGGCCATTTTAGACTTTCAGCCGCTAGATAGGTCGTTAAGCGACCAGCAATCGCTTCGTGTGATCTAGCTGGTTCAAAGCCTCGCAATTCCTCATCAATTAACTCATAGTGAGGATCATCGCCATACTGAGCAAAAAAATCTTTGAAGGTTAGCGGTTTTGTAAGTCTCTCAATCCTCCTACCCTTCCACAATCTTGTACGAGTACTTGATTACTTGATTTTCACGCCGTTCCCTTACCGGGTTTGCGTCGTGGGTATCACAAGGGAGCGATCGCCCGACGATGAATAGTTTCCCGGGGGTGGACCGCCAAGAAAGCGATCGCTTAACTGCTTCACCATGACGTAGAGAATCGGCACCACAAACAAGCTGAGGAATGTTGCAATAAACATGCCTCCAAAAACAGCTGTCCCTAGCGACTGACGGCTGCCCGCACCCGCGCCCGTCGCAACTACCAAGGGGAAAATACTACTGAGGGTAGAAATTGCCGTCATCAAAATCGGGCGCATTCGTTGTTCGGCAGCTTCAAAGGCAGCTTTGACAATAGGCAACCCCTCCTCACGCAGTTGATTGGCAAACTCCACAATCAAAATAGAGTTTTTACTGGCCAA
>JBCBTQ010000213.1:9492-9829 GCA_039818605.1 Cyanobacteria bacterium J06639_14
CCAGTCCAATTTGGCAGTACACATCATTTGGCAAACCCCGGAGCGTTTGAGCCATGAGGGCTCCCAGAACCGCCAAGGGGACCGAAAACAGGATCACAACTGGGTCAATAAAGCTCTCGTATTGGGCTGCCAACACCAGGAAGACGAATACCAGACCCAACCCAAAAATGATGGGAGCCTGGTTACCGGACTCAATTTCCTCCAGCGATGTCCCCGACCACTCATAGCCCATGCTGGGTGGTAATACCTGGCCCGACAATGCGGCCATCGTTTCCAGTGCCACCCCAGAACTGACGCCAGGTGCAGCCGCCCCATTAATCTCAATGGAGCGATACAG
>JBCBTQ010000214.1:0-9817 GCA_039818605.1 Cyanobacteria bacterium J06639_14
GGCGGCAAAATTCCAATCCCAGCCCCCCCAGACCTCGGTGATTTGGAAGGATTTGAACAAGGCTTTAAAGCCCCGATCGCCATGATTAATGGCAAGGAATTCAAATCTGGCAAAGCCTATAAAGACAGCAAACTTTGCAATATGCTGACGATTCGTGAATTGCATCGTCGCTATCACGACAGCACTAGTATCATCTTCAACTCGCTGTATCCCGGCTGTGTGGCAGATACTCCACTGTTCCGGAATCACTTCAAGCTGTTTCGTGTCATCTTTCCCTGGTTTCAGAAGAACGTCACGGGCGGTTATGTTTCGCAGGAGCTAGCTGGTGAACGGGTAGCTGCTGTTGCCGTCGATCCGGACTACAAAGAGTCTGGAGTTCACTGGAGCTGGGGCAATCGCCAAAAACAGGGGCGTGAAGCGTTTGTTCAAGAGCTATCAGCTGAGGGTAGCGATGATGATAAAGCCAAGCGTCTCTGGGAGCTGAGCGAAAAACTCGTAGGGGTTGCTTAGGGCGGACCGTTGAAACTGGGAAATTCTGATGAGGTAGGGAGTCAGGAGTCAGGAATTAGGAATCAGGAGTCAGGAGTTAGGAGAATACTGGGTTCTGGCTCTTGACTTCGAGCTTTTTTCGTTCTCTTGACCTCAATGTAATGAACTCAGATGAACGGGTCTACATCGTGGCGATGCCTCTCAAGGGTAATTAGAACTATGAGCCAGAGAAGAACCAGAGACTTGTATTCTCTGGCGTTGGTGTGGGAAAACAGGTCGGCAGAGAGCGGCGATTCTTGGGTCAGGTGCGCTAGGTTTTAGAAAGAAAGGATGTCGTGTCAGAGGCACTGGCTCATGGTTTCGCAGCCTCTTTATCAAATCTTGCCTAGCACCGAGGAGCTGCCCTGCTCGGACGATACACCTGTGGATAACGAAGATCAGAATCTGCTGCCGAATCTGCTGCTGTTTATGCTCATTAGCCTCTGGGATGAGCGACTGGACTGGTACTTCGGGGTGGATATGGCAATCTACCACACCACTGGGGTTAACCCTAGGGTGCCTGTGGTGCCGGATGCGTTCCTGAGTTTGGGGGTCGCGCGCAAAAAGGGAGGCAAGTCGCGACGCAGCTATGCCACTTGGGAAGAAGAAGATACGGTTCCCATTCTGACGCTGGAAATGGTCTCCCACAGTCCAGGTGGCGAGTATGACGAGAAGCGGGATATCTACGCCAAGCTTGGGGTGCTGTACTACGTGATTTATAACCCTGAGTTTTGGGAGCGGGACCGCCATCAGCCCTTTGAGGTGTACAAGCTCGATAACGGCAGGTATCGTCTCCAGATTGGTGAGCCCTACTGGATGCCGGAAGTGGGCCTCGGCCTGGGGCGTGTCCGTCAAATGCTGGGTGGCTTTGAGCAAGAGATACTGCTGTGGCATGACAAACAGGGGCAACCGTACCTGACCTCTGATGAAATCGTGCGGCAGATGCGATCGCAGCTTCAGGCCGAACAGCAACGAGCTGAAATCGCCGAACAGCAGGCTGAGGTGGAACGACAGCGAGCCAATAAGATGGCTGCGTATCTGCGATCGCTGGGTCTCGACCCAGATAACTTACCGGATCAGTAATCCAGGTGTATTACCGTATTCAGCCCGATGAAACGTGACGCACCCGGAATTTCAGCGATTGCTCAATCATGGCTGTCAGCCGAGCCCATCATGGTTTAGGGTGAAGGCATACTGGAGCATCAGTTCATAATCCTTATGTGGAACTATCTTCCTCCTTTGAACGATCACAATTTGCCCTACCCTGACACGATTCATCCAATCGTGGTGCATTTTGTGATTGCGATGGTCTTGTTCGCGGTTTTGTGTGACGTGATTGGCTACTTTACCAAGAACACTCGCCTGTACGAGGTGAGTTGGTGGAATTTACTCTTTGCGACGGTCTCAATTTTTATTGCCGTCATCTTTGGTCAGGTTGAAGCGGGGTTGGCAACGCCCTATGATGCGGCGGCGGCCACCCTCAACCTACACACCCTGCTGGGCTGGTCCTTATCGGGACTGCTGGCAGCCGTTACCGCCTGGCGCTATATTCTGCGGACGCGGGATCCCCAAAAACTCCCAGTGTCGTTTTTGGGCGTTGGGGCAGTGCTGACAGGTATTGTCCTCGTCCAAATCTACCTGGGCGACTTACTCGTCTGGGTTTATGGACTGCATACGGTTGAGGTGGTTGAAGCCGCGCGCGAGGGCTTACTGCAATGAATACCGACCTGCTTGATCAGCTAGGGAAACAACTCGGGGCAAACGGTCTTCCTTACGTGATCCCCATTCATCCCAATCTGGTGCATTTGACCTTGGGCTTGTTTATTGTGGCGATCGCCTTCGATATCGTGGGGGTTCTGTATCCCTTAGAAAAACCGGTTTTCAAACTGCTAGCGATCCCAGCGACCCGCTCCAACTTCTTTGATGTGGGCTGGTACAACATGGTCGCGGCGGCGATTGTGACTTTTTTCACGGTCGCGGCTGGGTTTTACGAAATGATCCTCGCACAGCCTGCGGCTGAGATGAAAAGTGCTTGGGGATTACAGGCCCTGGAGACGATGCTGTGGCATGGTGTGGGCGGCGTCTTACTGCTGTTGCTGATTGTCGGCATGGCAATTTGGCGTGGTTTTCAGCGCTTTGTCTGGCGTCAAGATCGGGCGCGACAAGTCCAGTGGGGCTATCTTTTGGTCGGCTTAGGCATCTTTGCGCTGATGTTTGTCCATGGCACCCTGGGGGCGCAGTTGGCCGCCGAATTTGGGGTCCACATTAGTGCCGATCGCCTGCTAAGACTAGGAGAGGATCCAAACATACTGTTGAAGTGATGGCATCCATGAAAATTCGCACGCTTATAACGTTAGTGGTTGTCGCGATCGCCCTTGGTGGCATCAGTTGGTGGATGGGCCAACAGGCTTACACCTGGTTTCCGCCCCAAGCCTCCGCCGAAGCCATCTTGATTGATAACTTGTTTAGTTTCCTGGTTACCATTGCCACGTTTATTGTTTTGGGTGTCACAGGAACGTTACTCTACTCGACCCTGTTTCAAAGAGCTGGCAAATACGACTCCAGCGACGGTCCGCCCATTGAAGGCAGCATCACCCTGGAGGTGGTTTGGACGGCGATTCCCTTTGTTTTGGTTATCTGGATTGCGACCTACAGCTATCAAATCTATGACCAGATGTCGATTTTGGGACCGATGGAGCACCTGCATCTGGGGATGGCAACGGCAGAAGCCGCACCCATAGCATCCGGGACTGATGCCGAACCGATGGAGCGAATTGAAGTTCTCTCACGGCAATGGGCCTGGGAGTTTCGTTACCCGGAGCACCAGGTCACCAGTACCGAATTACACTTACCCAATAATCAGCGGGTAACGCTGACTCTGCAGTCCGAGGATGTGATCCACGGGTTCTACATTCCGGCGTTTCGGCTGAAGCAGGATATTATCCCCAATCACGCTATTGACTTTGAACTAACACCGATTCGAGAAGGCACCTATCGTCTCCGTGACTCGGAATACAGCGGAACCTATTTTGCCGCTATGCAAGCCGATGTGGTGGTTGAGTCTCCCGAAGCCTATCAACAGTGGCTAGGCATGGCGGCGGCTCAAACCCCGACGGTAGCCTACAACCAAGCCTTTGATGAGTATCAGAAAGCAGCCCAGAAAGAGAACTCCGGAGGCTGGCAATCGGTTGTGCCCGCAGCGCCTCCTAAGGTGAATTACACCAGCTCGAATCGTTCATTGACCCCTTAGCATTCCACCAGGTATCTCACCCAGCGGGTGAAGGACGCAGCATTATGGTTACTTCTGTTGAAGAAATTGTCCCTAAGAGCGAACAGCCATTTCCGGGAGCCCCGGATAACTGGAAACGCTTCTTCAGCTTCAGTACTGACCACAAAGTGATTGGCATTCAATACATCGTTACGGCGTTTGTCTTTTTCCTGGTCGGTGGTCTCTTTGCCATGATTATTCGAGGGGAGTTGATTACCCCCGACGCTGATCTGGTGGACCGCACCGTCTATAACGCCATGTTCACCATGCATGGCAGCGTCATGCTGTTTCTGTGGACGTTTCCCGTTCTGGCAGGCTTGGCTAACTATTTGGTGCCGCTGATGATTGGGGCCCGTGACATGGCCTTTCCCCGACTCAATGCGGTTGCCTTCTGGATGGTGCCGGTCTTTGGCATCATCCTGATGGCCAGTTTTTTAGCACCGGGCGGTCCGGCTCAGGCCGGCTGGTGGTCATACCCACCCGTGAGTACTCAAAACCCTGCTGGTGTGCTGCTGAACGGTCAGTTTCTCTGGATCGTGGCGGTCGCGCTGTCAGGTGTTTCGTCCATTATGGGGGCGGTTAATATTGTCACTACAATTTTCCGGATGCGTGCCCCTGGTATGGGCTTTTTCCGGATGCCAGCCTTTGTCTGGACGGTGATGAGTGCTCAAATTATTCAGCTCTTTGGCTTGCCTGCACTCACCGCTGGGGCCATTATGCTGCTGTTTGATCTGACGGTGGGTACGAGCTTTTTTGACCCTGCACAGGGGGGCGACCCGGTTTTGTACCAGCACTTTTTCTGGTTCTATTCCCACCCGGCGGTCTATGTCATCATTCTGCCAATCTTTGGCATCTTTTCGGAACTCTTCCCTGTCTATGCCCGGAAGCCGCTGTTTGGCTATAAGGTCGTGGTGCTGTCCTCGCTCATTATTGTGGGGCTGAGTGCGATCGTCTGGGTACACCACATGTTTGCGAGTGGTACCCCTGGCTGGATGCGGATGCTGTTTATGTTCTCCACCATGTTGATTTCCGTGCCAACGGGTATCAAAGTCTTTGCCTGGGTGGCAACGGTGTGGGGTGGCAAGCTCCGACTCACCAGCGCCATGCTCTTTGCGCTCGGGGGGCTCATTATGTTTGTGTTTGCTGGCGTTACGGGCATTATGCTGGCGGCAGTGCCGGTGGATATCCACGTCAACAATACCTATTTCGTGGTGGGCCACTTCCACTATGTGATTTATGGGGCCACGGTGATGGGGGTCTATGCCGCGATCTATCACTGGTTCCCCAAAATGACGGGACGCATGTACAACGAGGGGCTGGGGAAACTGCACTTTGTGCTGACCTTTATTGGCGCTAATCTCAACTTCTTTCCCATGCATCCCTTGGGACTGATGGGGATGCCCCGCCGGGTTGCTTCCTATGATCCGGAGTTTGCCTTTTGGAATGTGCTGGCCAGCATCGGTGGATTTCTGCTGGGCATGTCTACCCTGCCTTTTATTTTGAACATGATTGGCTCCTGGCTGCAGGGCGAAAAAGCACCGCAAAATCCCTGGCGGGCGATCGGGCTGGAATGGCTGGTCTCTTCACCCCCAACTCACGAAAATTTTGAAACCCTCCCCATCGTCATTGCCGAGCCCTATGGCTACGGTAAGTCCGAACCCCTTGTCTCTAACGCTGATGCTCTAGAGGTCGCCCATGAATCCCACTGAGATTGACACCTCGCTCAATGCTCATGCAGCCGTCAGTTCAACTGAGGCGACTCATGTTGCCGATGAGCATGATGAGGCCGGTAACAGTCTATTTGGCTTCCTGATTTTTCTGCTTTCGGAAAGTGTCATTTTCCTCAGCTTTTTTGCGGGCTACATTGTCTACAAAACGACTGCGGTTGATTGGCTACCGGCTGGGGTGGAAGGGCTAGAGGTCCGCGAACCCGCCATCAACACCGTTGTACTGGTATCGAGTAGCTTTGTGATTTACTTTGCTGAGCGCTACCTACACAAGGAGAATCTCTGGGGATTCCGCGCTTTTTGGCTGCTGACAATGGCAATGGGTAGCTATTTTTTGTATGGTCAAGCGGTGGAATGGCGCAGTTTAGAGTTTGGATTTACGGATGGGGTCTTTGGCGGTACGTTTTATCTACTGACGGGATTCCACGGACTGCATGTGCTAACGGGAGTTTTGTTGCAGGGGTTGATGCTGGGGCGATCGTTTATTCCTGGCAACTATGACGGCGGTGAGTTTGGCGTCACGGCAACGTCTCTGTTCTGGCACTTTGTTGATGTGATCTGGATTGTTTTGTTTATCCTCATCTACATTTGGCAGTAAGTCTCACATTCAGAACCCAGGGTTTTTGACATGTGCCACAGAAGTCATGGTGCAACCGGCAGAATCCTGGGTTCTGATTCAGCAAGGTGCTAATTAAACAAGGTGTTATAGAATCGTGCACTGGCGAGTCATGATGCGGATAATCTCACCGTGTCTACTGGTAGGTAACGGATTACTCCAGGCCGTTCGCAAATAGCGCTGCCTTGAGGGCTTGATTTTGGGTTGAGGTGCACGTGCTGATTCACGGCTAAGTCTGTCAAGAAGGCTGCGATCGCACGTTGCCCCATGTCTTTAGGATGGTGCCTACCACGAAACAGAATCTACCGCTTGATTTATGGCGCTTAGGTTTCTTCTGCGCGGTAAGCATCGTGCTTTAACCGCATCGCATCACGCACCTGTTCCAACAGTTTTTGGGTTTTTGGTTCAGCAGGAGGGTTAGTCACGTTCAGCACACCCCATAACAAATGTCACTTTTCAGTCTGTCTGTAATACACCTGGTAATAGGGTAGAAAGTTTCTTCTGATCCACCCAGATCTGGATAATATGCAGAAAGTTTCTTGCGATCTTCGCTTTTCGGGTAGATGTGCCGATAGTTTCCGTATATCGTCTCTGAGAGGGGGGATATGCAGAAACTGTCAGCATAATAAGATTGTCATGAAAAAAAATACAGTCACAATCAATGGGTTGAGTGTAACCGCAATAGGTGAGTCAACTCCAACTGCAATATTTATTCATGGAGGTCCAGGAGTGTTTGGATACTCCGAGAGTTTTTGTAAGTCTATTTCTATGTTTGCAACCGTTTTACACTATCACCAAAGAGGATCAAAAGAAACAAATAGAGATATAGGAATAGAAGATCATATTGAAGACCTTGAATCGATAATAGAAAACCAATTCCCAACTGCAAAACCTATAGTAGTGGGTCACTCATGGGGGGCGATGCTCGCTTTGCTTTTCGCAGCAAAACACTCGAGACGTATTCAAAAACTAATCTTGATTGGAAGTGGTCCGCTAAACAGCTCGAATGGAAAAGAATTCATGATCGAGATTCTGAATCGTTTTTCTGATCGACGCGATTATTTTGATGATTTGTGGCGAAGGATTGAAACCCAAAAAGACGAAACGATTCAGCAATCATTGGCGAATAGATACATCAACCAAATAGTTCCATTTTACCAAAATGAAAAAGTGACAACCGCGCTGTTCCCTCAACTTTATTGGGATTTCAGGGCGTCAGTGAAAACGATGACCGAATCAGATCAATATGTTGAATGTAATACCTATGAAGATGCCCTTCCTCAAATCCAGTGCCCAATCACGGTGATGCATGGAAGTAACGATCCGTTAAGTCCAAGGTTTTTGTTTCCTATATTTGAGAAGCATTGTCCGTTCGCAAGATTACACGAATTTGAAAAAGCTGGTCACTATCCTTGGATTGGTGTATCAAATAGTGAATTTATGGAAATACTCAAAGAAGAATTCAAATCATAACAAGGCGGTGCTGGACAACGTCGCGAACGCGCCGTGCCAGACCTTGACGTTATGTGGCATGTGACACTCCCATGGAATTACGAACCGCCACGATCACGGATGCAACTGCGATTGTCGCCTTCGATCACATTGCAGCATCTGAACCGGCACGCGTCCGGTTCATCCACGACCAGATTAAATCGTCCGCGTGTTACGTCGCCGTTATCGGCGCGAACGTCGTGGCCTACGCCGTCCTGAACTACAAATTCTACGACAATGGTTGGATCGAAATGCTCTATGTCCATCCGCGATTCCGGCGTCAAGGAATCGGATCTGCGTTGATCCGTCACTTGATCAACGAATGCCGCACACCCAAACTTTTCACATCGACGAATCAATCCAACTTCCCGATGCAGCGGCTACTGGCAACGCTGAAGTTTGAGCGTAGTGGATTCATCGATAACCTTGACGAAGGCGATCCGGAACTGGTGTACTTCAAACGATTGCGCGATAATGCCACATAACAAGCACATGCACCGGAGCCGCCGATCTGGCCGTTTTCAGATGGAGCTTCACTCGTGACGACCCGGTGATGCTGGTCGTTATTCCGCTAACCCGAATGTCAAATCCTGTCATTGACCACTACGAGAATCATCTTGCTCCGATCTACTCTTGGATGGTGGGCGATTTTGATGCTGCGTGTTCAGCCGCAGACGATTTCTACACTGAGATAGCTCTTCCGACTGGTGCTGGACGTATTGCTGTTGATCTCGGCTGCGGACATGGTGTGCATTCCATCCCGATCGCTCGACGAGGCTACCGTGTTATCTGTCTCGATTCTTCGCAGCAATTGTTGTCTGAGCTTGCTTCCGTTACAGGCGATTTGCCGATTCAGACAGTTCATGCTGACCTAACGGA
Organism: Cyanobacteria bacterium J06639_14; assembly: GCA_039818605.1. GTDB lineage: Bacteria > Cyanobacteriota > Cyanobacteriia > Phormidesmidales > Phormidesmidaceae > SIO1E4. The sequence goes on from JBCBTQ010000214.1 coordinate 8,510, forward strand.
TTTCCCAGTTCATCTAGGAACTGAAGCCGTATCGCTGATCGCATGTATGGGCGATACACTGACACATCTACTGTCTTGCGGCACGGTCGATCAGTTGATCCGTGACGCTGCCCAGAGTTTGCTACCAGATGGGCTACTGACCATTTCATTCCGTGACTATGTGACACATGAATTGACTGGGGCAGAGCGATTTATCCCTCTGCGATCGGACGATAGACGAATACACACTTGTTTTCTGGAATATCGCGAGGAAACTGTTTTGGTTCACGACATCATCCATTCTTCGGATGATTCGATATGGCATACCTCCGTCAGCGCGTATCCAAAACTGCGACTACATCCAGACCAAATTGTTACAACAGCAGAGTCTGCTGGACTTGCTTTAGTTCATCGTTCCGTTAATCGTGGCATGCTGTACTTCGCGTTCAAGCCTGTCTCAATTGCCGACACGAGATAATAATGCAATGTACCAGAGTCGCGAAATCGGTCGTTTTTAAATGGACAATCAGAGTGCATCCCAATTTTGCAAATGGCCCTCATACCCCAGCCCCTTCTCCCAACTTTGAGAGAAGGAGGGCAAGATAGCTTGAATACACAATTGGGATGCACCCGACAATCACTCTTCGCGATCCAGTGATTGCAGACGTTATATCTCAAGGTGGAAGAGCCCATGTATGGCCAAAAGTTCTGGAATGAGCGCTATATAACTGAGAAATATCTTTACGGGAAGGAGGCAAATACGTTCTTGGCAGAAAACGTAGATTTGCTTAGTGGGCCAGTTCTTTCGCTATCTGAAGGCGAAGGAAGAAATGCTGTTTTCATGGCGTCACAGGGTCTCAGTGTTCTCGGCGTTGATTGCTCGAAAGTCGGATTAGAAAAAGCACAATTACTTGCCAAATCTAAAGGCGTCGCGATCGCAACCGAAGTGGCCGATCTTGCCCACTATCAGCCTAAAGAACAACATTATGGCTCCGTTATTTCCATCTCTGCACACTTACCCAGCCGTATCCGTCGCCGGTTATATCCATTGGTTGAAGCAGCGCTCAAACCAAATGGGATTGTTCTACTTGAGGCTTACTCAGAAAACCAGTTATTAAAGGATACTGGCGGCCCAAAAGATATTGATATGTTGATGTCTGTGGCAAAACTTCGTCAAGAATTCCCAAACCTTAAACCAATTCTGGCTCAAGAAATTGAACGTGAAGTATGCGAAGGAGAAGGTCATACTGGCAGGGTGCATCCCAGTCATGCAATGAGTAATAGTGCTTATTCCTAAATAAGCTCATCAGAGCTAGGGTTTGAGCAGTT
>JBCBTQ010000215.1:0-9799 GCA_039818605.1 Cyanobacteria bacterium J06639_14
GGTATCTAATCTTAGAATGCTGGCTCCCACCCAACTTCTTTCAAATGCTCAGTTCCCCGAAACGAAAGCGTTTCAGCCTTTTTTTACAACTTTTGTCAGTCAACCAGCTTAATTGGTCTAACGCTAAAAACCTTGAGCTAAAAAAATTAGCTTAATAATAGAAACATGACTCGCTAAGTCATTTGTTTTTAGCAGATAGATGTCAAGGAGAGTTGAGAAATTTCAATGCATCACAATTGAAAATCTTTATTGAGAGTATTTTGTTGGCAAACTGGGATCTCGACTGAGAATAGTTACTGCAGTTACTATTCTCGATGACATTTAATGTATAGACAAATATTAAGACCAAGGAATTTGCGCTTAAATAAATTTCCTATATCCTTTGCCCCATTTCATGGGTACTTTATGTCTAAGTCGATCACTAAGCAAGGCTCTATGTGCCCATTATTCATTTCTAAAAATCACAAGCTTATTTGTGGCTAGTCTTATGGCAAATCTGTTACTCGTGGATGACGATGTCATCGTTCGCAATGTCCTGAACTTAGCCATGCAGCGAGATGGGCACCAAATAGTTGAAGCTGAGACGGGTGACGCGTGTTTAGCGTTGGTAAAGCAAAACTCTCCGGATATTATTTTCCTGGATGCCAAGATGCCGAACATGGACGGTTTTACCTGCTGTGCTCACTTAAAGGCGGCTCTGCAGAAACACTGTCCGCCTGTGATTATGATTACAGCGTTAGAGGATGAGGCCTCGGTGGATCGGGCCTTTGCGGTTGGTGCTACTGACTACATTACAAAACCCCTTAATACAGCAGTGCTGCGGTATCGCGTGCGGCAAATCCTCAAAGAGCAGGAACTGATTAGTCAACTCACGGCCATTAATCAACATATGGCTGCGACGAATAGCGATCTACAGCAGCTTGTTCGGATTGATGGCCTGACGCAGCTCTGGAATCGTCGCTACTTTGAAGAAATATTCTTCAAAGAATGGCGGCGTTTGGCACGACAGCGGCAACCGTTAGGAATTCTTTTCTGTGATGTTGATTTTTTCAAGCAATACAATGACCATTACGGGCATTTGGCAGGTGACCTTTGTTTGAGAGATCTGAGTGAGCTTCTGAATGGCAGCATACTGCGTTCTGCCGATGTGGTAGCGCGCTATGGCGGAGAAGAATTTGTCATTCTACTACCGGATACCGACGCCGCAGGCACACAGTGCGTAGCCCAACGCATTCAGACAAAAATCAACACGGCAGCCATTCCGCACGCAGGCTCTAAGGTTGCCAGCATCGTTACCTTAAGCATCGGGGGAACCTGTGTGGTGCCTGATTTCACGTATCATCCCGAACCGCTCTTGGAAGTTGCCGATCGCGCCTTGTACAAGGCCAAGTCCCAAGGTCGCAACCAGGTGGTGATTGAGCCTTATCAGCTGGAAAATGCGGTTTCAATCAACGGGTGATTTGAAATCAATATGGGCAGGAATGACGATCCCTTTACTATCAAGCGCAACTTTCAGGCGACGACGATATTCGCGGGCCACGTCCCATTGCTTCAGGGGTTGTGTTTTAATCCAAACTCGAATGGTTAAGCCTCGTTCGCCAAAATCTTCGACACCCAGGACTTCTGGTTCGACCAACATGGCCTCTTGCCAGCGATCGCTGGCCTTCATGGCCAACCCTGTTTGGCTAATTAAAGCTAGCACCTCATCCACATTCGTGTGATAGCTAATGGGAATATATACATCCGCCTGTGACCAATGGCTTGAGTGGTTGGCAATCACCCCAATCTCGCTGTTAGGAATCGTCACCAACCGTCCCTCTTCATCCCGTAACTGAGTAATCCGCAGGTTGATATTCTCGACTAATCCCCGAATGCCATGAACTGTAATTACGTCACCGACCGCATACTGATCTTCTACGATGATGAAAAAGCCATTAATGGCATCTTTAATTAAGCTTTGAGCCGGTAGCGATAACGCCACACCGATGATGCCGGCACCGGCTAGCAGTGGACCAATATTGAGACCAATCGCCGTGAGCGCTGACAGCATCCCTAGTCCTAACCAAACCAGCAACACGATGCCTCGACTCACCCGCGAAATTGTATTGACGCGTAATTGGGTCCGGCGATTCAGCTTTGGCGTCATCTCATAGGAATTGGCCAGTACACCTGTTAAACGATTGATCAGGGCGAAGCTCAGCCGCACGGCCAAGTAAATTGCCAGGCTAATGATTAATAGGCGAAAAGGAATATAGAGGCTATCAATCACACGAACGTGAATAATGCGTGTGTATGGGAAGCGGCTGAGGATGAACAGCCCACCGCCGACCCATAATCCTGCCCGCACCAACTGAAAAAAACGGAGTTGAGCTTCTGTTACATTCCACTGTCGGCGTTCGTCTAAAAAGGATTGAAACGGCTGCGATCGCTCTTGTAGAGAATCTTTGAGTCGCGACTTGATGCGACGGAGCTGTCCCTCGCGATGAAAGATACCCCAATTGAGCCCCAGTAGAAGAACAATGACCCCGCCACTAATGCCTGCCTGAGTGAGCAAATAACGTGGCTGGCGTTCGCGTCGCGATCGTTGCAATCCCTCTTCAACTTGTTCAAAATAGCTTGCAGCCGTTGTTTCGACATCAAGTCCCTTCAAACTGGTGTCAAATCCGGTAACACTCATGAGCCTGACCGGTGTTTGGCCTCCGACTGTCAGGTAAATGCTCGGGGGCTTGCGGGGGGTCTCTGCTGGAGACTCGGTGGCGGTTGCGGCGGCGGGAGGAGGCTGTGAGGTTTCGACCGCATCCTGGCGTAATTCAATGGTGAGTTCGGGGTTCGGTGCAGCCGTATAAACCTTTCTAATTTGGGCCAAGGCAATTTCAATGGTTCGGATGCGGTTATTGAGGTCCGATCGAGGCGCTGCCACCCGGAATGCGCAGTAGCCATCCAGATACACACAGCTTGCCACCACTGCGTTTTCGGCATCGCTTGTAGACTGTGCTAGCACAGGCCACGAAATGTCTAGAATCGTGTCTTCCAATTGAGCGAACGTTATCTGGCTACTGGAGGATAACCAAAGACATGCCAGTAAGCTAATCAGCCCTGCTCTCATTAATCGCCCCAGGCGATTTCTGCCCATACTTTCACCGCAGACTTGGTAAATGAACTCGTTTATTCTTCTATCGTTTTTTCTGAAGTTTAGACAAGCGGATATTAGTTTGTGGGAGTCAGTAGTGCTTCCAGGAATGAAAAGCGGCTGGGTTTTCGGGGTGGGCTCGTATCACTTTGATATTGATGGTCTTGAGGCCCCCCAGCCTCCAATTGGGGAGAAGTAGGCGCTCCGCTTCCTCAGCATTGATTTTGCTCAGGGGATCAGAATTGGGGGTGAGGGGGCCAAAGCGTGCCTCAGTTAGGTCATGCCTAAGTACTAGGCTGCCCCATTGTGCAAAATGACCCAGAGACCGCAGAGGGCTAGAAACAGGAAAATCAAAATGGCCCAGAGCATGGGGTATGCCAGTTTTCGTTCCGCTTCTTTAATAACCACCTTGGCGACTTTGCAATCACCTACGACATAGTTATCTCCCGGTTGCAGCGTGACGATTACCGTCTCATCTTTTTCACAATCGACGGCATCGGCTAGGGGCGTCACATCAATACAGGCTTCTGTTTTTCCTTTGGGGATGGTGATATTGCGACTGATGGATTTATAGTCGCGGCCTTCCATCGCGCTGCCGTTAACGGTGTAGCAGATAACGGTATCTCGCTGGACGGGGCGATCGGCACAAAGGACAAACTTTCCAGTGTCGATGCAGACTTCGCCTTTCTGTGGTTCAGTGGCGATGGGATCTGGTGATTTGATGTTGATAACCGGAGTTGGCACGGTGTAGTCAGCGATCGTAACGGTTCCTGTGGAAGGGTCCCCAACTTCATAGCCTTCACCGGCAAGAAGCGTTAGCGTAACGGTTTCGGTACCTTCTGTCAGCTCATCCATAATGGGTTTAATAGAGATTCCTAGAGACGTTTTGCCTGCTGGAATCTTGCCTGTGCGCAATTTTTTGTAATCGACCCCTGGTGTGGCCGTACCGCCGATATCATACTGAACGACAATATCGGTTTCAGCGGGTTTGTCCAGGATAATTTTGAAGCGTCCCTTATCTTGAGGATACTCTTTGGCCTTGGCGTCACTCACTTGGAGGATGGCGATCGGTAATGATTTTAAGCGTAATGAAGTATCAATCCGGAAATGCGATTCTCCAGTATGGCGCTCGGCAAAGAACAAATCAAATGCGTAGTTTTTCCCCTTTTCTAGGAGGAGTGTTTCCCCCGTGGGGAGGGTCTTATTGAGTTGTTTTTCGCCATCTGCTAGTTGCAGGTCGATAGTTTCTGAAAGAGCTTGATGGACGCCGCCAATATCAATGACAAGTTTGCCATCAATAAACACCCACAGATCATCATCCCCAGTGAATGTGAATTGCTCGTGGCCTTGATAGGTAAATTCGGAATGAATTTCGTAAGTGAAGTGAAAATTATGTTTGCGCCCTTCATTCCCAAATAGCTCATCATCAATGGGGAAAAAGGAATTATTTTCATAGGTGAAGACGCCATTGTCGTCAGCATCTTCTAAAACAATGTCAAGCCGCTTATTTTGGTTCACATCTTTGACATCACGGAACCACTGGTCAAAGTTTTCTTTCCCTGTTGTTGTTTTACCTTCTCCTCCTTGATAGATGGGCTTTTGATCGCTTCCGAGCAAGGATTTGACAATATTCTTTTCGGCACGAATAACATGTTCAAAATCCGGATGGCTGTCTTTAAAGTCACGGATTTTTCCAGATAATGTGATCTGTGTCATAAGAGCCCTCATGCTGAATAGAAATGCTCTTTTTTCTACAAATGCAGGAGACTACTTTCCAGATTGAGACGGTAAAAAAATTAACGGATTCTAGGAGGGTGAAGGGGTGGAAGGGGTGGAAGGGGAGAGGAGAGAGGAGTAAAGGGGGGAAGAGGGGATGGGATATTTCGGCGCTACTCCATTACGCGGAGTAGCCTGCTAGATGTGGGCGATCGCGGCAAGGTTACAAACAACCCTGAACACTGTGGGTGATACGCTGATGGCCTGCATCTAGCTAAAGGCAGAAGGTAAAGGGCTAAAGAGGAGCATGAAAGGCATTCTGTGAGGGGCTTTCAGCAATGTAGATGCCTTAACTCTTGTATTCAATCTGAAAAACTTGAGAAAACTGAGAAAATCAGCTTGTTCTTGCTGAAAAAGGTTCGGTTTCTCTAAATTGACCTAAAATTGTGGCTAGACCAATAAAGCCTTTTGAACCAAAAAATGAGATAGCTCGCTTTTTGTTCAAACGTTATAGAGCCAGATAATTAGGGGGTTGGATATGATTGGCAAACCATCTCGTTTTTCAGCCGTTTCTAGAAGGGAAACTGCACTGCGAGTTATCGGTGCATTCAACTGTCTGCTGTTGTCATCGGTAGGAATGTTTCCTGTTTTTGCGGCCAATCACGAATCAACGGCCTTAAAATCTGACTTACCTGCGGTGACGAATGCCCCGACGCTACTATCCCAGGCTACAGGAATAGAAACGATTCTTTTATTTGATACTAGTGGCTACAGTGTGCGAGTCTTCGAAGAAGGAGGCCGGACTCTGATGAATGTTTTTGATCGCAATGAAGGTGTCCCACGCTTGGAGGCCGGGCCAACTTCGAACACGGTTTTGGCTGGAAATCCGACTTACATTAGTACCGGAAGCTATAGCGGAAATACAGCAACTTATCAGGTGATGGTCAGGGGAGAAGACGATTTACAGCTCTCAATTGTGCGAGGTGATGACCGCCTGATTGCGGAAGAAAATGCTGAAGCGATTACGGTTTTTGAGGTTCCTCCGGAACGGCTTGAAGCCCAGGGAGAAACCACGCTCAACTTTGAAACCGACGCCTATTCCGTTCGCGTTTTCGAGCGTGATGATCAGTCTTTTATGAATGTTTACAATACGTTTTCTGGCATTACTGAAGTAAATGGAGCGGCGGCTAATATCGCTCCCAATGAGCCGCCTTATGAACAAGCAATTAGTTATGTCAGCTCGGGAGCCCGCAGCGATCGCCCTGTTAAATATTTCGCGCGTCTCCTCAGTACGGGAGAGGCCATCCTGGAAGTCTATAACGTAAATAACCAACGCATTTTCCAGGAGTCTGCTGTTGGGCCTGTAACCTATGACCTCAGTAGCCTGTCGCCTGAGGACTTGCCCGAAGACTTGTCTCCAGTCGCAGCCGTTCAAGGTGACTATGTTGCGGCTGTCTTCGGAGGTGAAGGCACTTTAGATGAAGTGATGCAGCTCTACCCAGATGCCCGCATGGAGGACACCCGACTCGGTCCCTTTGTTAATGCCGGTAACTTCAATAATGAAGACAGTGCTGCGGCCAGAGTTCTGGAACTTAGGGGACTTGGGTTTAATGCGCGGGTAATTTATCGGGATACGGATTATCGGTAGAGACACGATATATCGCGTTTCTACGGTAATGAATTAGGGAATGTGTTGCGCCAAATGGCATCAGCCACGCGGCTGACATCGACCATTTCTTTGCCATCGTGAACGCGTAGGATGTCAGCACCGCCTGCGATCGCGGCACAGCAGGCGGCGGCTGTGCCCCAGACGCGCTCTTGTGGATCCTCGCGCTGCAAAATCCAGCCGATAAAGCTTTTGCGGGAAGGGCCAATCAGTATGGGGCAGTTGAGCGATCGCAGGGCCGGAATTTGGCGCAGGATTTCCAGGTTCTGGGGGTAGTTTTTGGCAAAGCCGATGCCGGGGTCGATGGCAATTTGACTGTGGCTGATACCGGCAGCTATGGCATTTTTGATCTGCCGCTCCAGGAACCCGTAAATCTCTCCCATCAAGTCTTGGTAGTCGGTCTGCTGTTGCATGGTGGCGGGGGTGCCTCGGATGTGCATCAGGATAATGGGCACTCCGAGATCGGCGGCGGTGGCCAGCATTGCTTCATCAAAGGTGCCACCGGAAATGTCGTTGATGATGTCGGCCCCTGCTTTGACGGCGGCGCGGGCGATTTCTGATTGGGTGGTGTCTACTGAAATGACGGTGGAGGCTAGGACTTTGTCCTCATGGTCGCGAATGGCTTTGATGGTAGGGACAACCCGCCGGACTTCTTCTTCTAGGGGAACTTGTTGGGCTCCAGGGCGGGTGGATTGTCCGCCGATGTCCAGGATGTCTATCCCGGCATGGGTGAGATGCCGTGCTTGCTGCAGCGCGGTCTCTAGTCTGTTGAATTTGCCGCCATCGCTGAAGCTATCGGGGGTGACGTTAAGGACCCCCATTGTGTAGGTGCGATCGCCCCAGTTGAAGGTGCGATCGCGCAGGATCCAGGGATGTACTCTCGCTGTTGCCATTGTGTGGAGTTGCAAACGCTAGGAGAGATGATAGCTTGCTAAACGCAGAAGGGGAGGAGGTAATTAAATTTTGCTCAGAGAGATAGGTGGATAGATTAATTCATCGCAAATTCTGTATATTTCCGCATGGAAGGTGGCTGAAATCCTAAAACAATATCTTGCTTGGGCACGCCTAATTCGGCTAGTTGATAAGCAATCCCCTCCTCCGTCCCATCGTGTTGAACCCAGATTTTGCCGTCAATGATGTCAAGATGCGCAACACAACCATAGTTACGGTGTCCGTTCGGTTTCCAGCCAACATGCACTAGCTGGTAGTGATCGCGTGCAGTGTCAAAAATTAACTGCTTATCGGTCAGTGAATTGGCTCTTGCAGTTCGCTGCACCTTCTCGGTCAATAGTGTTTGGATTAACTCACGATACTGTTCTACTGCCATTGCCTAATCACTTCCTTGTCTGGGTTGTAAACAATAAGGCGTAACTGGCTACGGCGCACAGCTGTCTGCACAAAAGCTAACTTGAAGAAAGTACTGTAAGTATTTTCGGGTACTGCCAAATAAAGTATTCGTTCAGGTTCTATCTCTTCCAAGGCATAGCGATAGTCTAGAAACTGACCGTGTGCTGCATGAAACTCAGAAATGACTGAGCGCCCCAGGAAGCTTTTCACTTCAACTGCAATCTTGGTATCATCGCGTTCAGCTCCAATAATGCGTTCAGCTTCTAAATCGATGTACATCTCTACACCACCCACAGCTATTTCGTAAGGATCGTGGGTGATGGTCCAGCCCTCTTTAACTAAGCTGTGTGCTCTTTAATTTGCGCGGTTGTATCTCGCTGGGTAAGGGATACAGACACCCAAATACGCAAAGTAGGTGAGTTTTAGCTTAAGGCCGTTTTAACAGCACTATGAAAAGCGTCCTTAACCATGTGTTGATGACTTGATAGCTGTTTGTGGTCAGCAATAATAGGCTACTTTCTGTATGTAGCCTACTGTCTCGTATTGAATAATCTTGATCCAGTGCTGTTCCAAAGCCCAACAAGTCTTATCTTCATCCGTTCGCTTTACAAAACTCTCGCTTAGAGTGTGATGAGATGGATTTTCGTCAAAGCCCTCCTGTTCAATGCAGCTCAACCTCACGCTTTTTCCCCACCTCGAATCACTGCTGAACCTCCATGAAAAAACAGGCCAGCAGCCGGATAACCTCTGTGGTCCCTATTGGGTCTCCCTGTTACTACAAGCCTATGGTGAACTTTCAGTAACCGCAGTAGACGTTGCTCTCGCCGCTGCCACCGTCCTCCCGAGCCAGGGTAATCCTGCTGACTGGCTCCCTCCTGGAGCGACCTCCCGCCAGGGTCCTAACTACGATCGCATCCCCACCTCCCCCGATATTGACGCCTGCGGCACCTCCATCACCGGCCTCATTCGCGCCACCGAAAAGCTTAGTCAAGACCGTTTTTGCCTGGTGCCCCTGCAAGCTACCAACTGGATAGACGGCCTGCGGGTCATTTGGGAGCTCTGCTATACCCATCCTGATTGGCAAGCCGTTCCCCTACTCAATCCCAATACCAGCTACTTTTGGGGCTCCCAACTAACGCCAGTGGAGTTGGCCACCTACCTGCAAACCGGGCAACTATCCTCACCCCCTGCAGACTGGGCTGTCGGGCATTTTGCCTTGCTGGTGGGTCAACTTCGCGGCGGTGTGAATAGGACGGTTCTCGATGGGGTGAACGAGATATCGGGAGACGCGAGCCTTGCTCCCTTGCCGGTTGTGAATGGCAATGCTCCTGTTTTATACGCGGTGCTGGATACCTACCCCCACTTCGGCTGGCACGGCCTCCACCTCCAACCCCCCACAGCTCTTGCGCCATCCCTCCAACGCCCCCATCAATCGACTCAAGGCGGGATCGCCCTGTTTGTGGCAACCGAGGTTCGTCCTCACTTGATTACCTCTATAGAAAACGCCGGACTTCAGATTGCCCCGTGGGATAATGGATCGCCTGCCTAGAGAGAGTGATGGCGTTGGAGCGTGATGGCGTGACGGGGTAGTGGTTACTAATTCATGAAACTCCTAACTCCGTAGGGCTATGCCCTTCTCGCAGAGTATTCCGAACTCCGAATTCCGTAGAGCTACTCTCCGAGAAGCCGCTTCGCGTCTAGTGCTCTTCTCGCAGAGTACTGCGAATTCTAAATCCTCCTTTTGTCCTAACTGATACAACACAACCCCACATCCTTCGAGAGATTAAGACATACTCTGTAGGAGGCGATCGCGATGGTTGTAGCTGCTTCTGCTCCCGAGACCATTGTTGGCTGGGTGGAATCACTCAAAGAGCAAGGTATTAAATATGTGCGGTTTGAGCTGCCGGATTTGCATGGTGTCTCACGATTGAAAGTCGTAC
>JBCBTQ010000216.1:0-9641 GCA_039818605.1 Cyanobacteria bacterium J06639_14
CTCGCGAAGCTCTGAGACAGTATCAGTTACCCATCGTCCTGTGGCTGACGCCCCCGATTGCAGGGCATCTCGCCCAACTTGCGCCTGACTTTTGGAGCTGGCGCGGCGGTGTGTTTGAGTTTTCGCAACCGATTGCCTGGACGCTGCCAGAGCGGCCAGAACGCCAGGAGATGAGAGGGCGCGGTTTTACCTCGGATGAGTCAACCGCCAACCCAGAAGACCTTGAACAGCAGATTGCTGACCTGAAAGCACAGGATGCTGAGTCGCCGCTATTGGCCAGTTTGTACATGGAGTTAGGGGCAGCCTATAAAGCAACTGTGCAGTATGCCGAGGCTGCGAGTGCCTATGAACAAGCCTTGCAATTAAGGGAGACGCAACTGGGTTCCGAACATGCCGATACGGCAACCAGTCTGAATGAGTTAGCACTGTTGTACCAATCCATGGGGCGCTATGGCGAAGCGGAATCGCTCTATGCCCGCTCCTTAGCAATCTACGAAGCGCAGCTCGGGCCCGATCATCCCTCGACCGCGACGAGTCTCAATAATTTGGCGGGGCTGTATCGATCCATGGGGCGCTATGGCGAAACAGAACCGCTCTATGCCCGCTCCTTAGAAATCAGCGAAGCGCAGCTCGGGCCCGATCATCCCGCTACCGCGACGAGTCTCAATAATTTGGCAGGGCTGTATCGAAGCATGGGGCGCTATGGCGAAGCGGAACCGCTCTATGCCCGCTCCTTAGCAATCTACGAAGCGCAGCTCGGGCCCGATCATCCCGCTACTGCGACGAGTCTCAATAATTTGGCTTTGCTGTACGAATCTATGGGGCGCTACAGCGAAGCAGAAACACTACAAAAACGCGACTTAGCAATCAATGAAGTGCAGCTCGGGCCCGAGCATCCTGATACTGCGACGAGTCTCAATAATTTGGCGGAGCTGTATCGATCCATGGGGCGCTATGGCGAAGCAGAACCGCTCCACATCCGAGCACTGGCAATTTTGGAAAAGAGCCTGCCGCCCGAGCATCCCTACATTTCTACTGGCAAGGCTAACTTTCGCTATCTGCTCCAAGCAGTCATTGAAGCAAATCAAACCGACCAGCTTTCAGAGCATCCTCTTACCCAAGCCCTACTCCAGGAACTCCAGTCTTCCTAACTCGCCCTGATGCACAGACTCAGTTATCGCCAGCGGGCTAGAGTAGCAAACCCGCGATCGCTGCCGTCATAAAGCAGGCCAAGGTCCCACCAATCATTGCGCGAACCCCAATTTGGGCCAGATCAGACTGTCGCCCTGGTGCAATTCCCCCCAAGCCCCCGATTTGAATTCCGATGGAGCCAACGTTGGCAAAACCACAGAGTGCGTAGGTGGCAATTACAATCGCTCGTTCAGAAACCGTTACAGAGGTTTCTTCTTGACCGGGAAACACACTAGCCCCTTCAATGAGCTGCTGTAAGTCCAGGTATGCAATGAATTCATTCAGAATCGTCTTTTTGCCCAGCAATACCCCAATTTGACCACAATCAGCCCAGGGAACCCCCATCAACCAGGCAATGGGAGCTAATAGATAGGCCAGTATCAACTCCAGCGAAAGGTTCGACAGTCCTACTAAATTTCCCAACCAGCCCACCAAGCCATTAGCGGCCGCAAGTAGGGCAATAAAAGCAATGATCATGGCCCCGATATTAAGCGCTAGCCGTAACCCATCCAAGGCTCCTCTGGTAATGGCATCGATCGCATTGGTGGCGCGGCTCTGGGTGAAATCGACAGAGGCGTCTGTGCCCCGCTCCGTTTCCGGATACATCAGCTTCGAGACTGCTAATCCGGCTGGGGCCGACATCACCGAAGCGGCAATTAAATGCTCTGCGGGTACACCAAACGAAATAAATGCTGCTAACACCCCCCCAGCGACCGTCGCAAAACCCCCTGTCATTACGGCATGCAGCTCAGACATGGTCAGTTTGCCAATGTAGGGTTTGATGACCAGAGGTGCTTCGGTTTGTCCCACAAAGATATTGGCCGCCGCCGATAAGGACTCTGCACCTGAGGTGCCCATGGTGCGCATCATTAGCCAGGCCACAACCTGAACCACCCGCTGCAAAATGTTGTAGTGATACAGCAAACTGACGAATGCCGAAAAGAAAATGACCGTCGGCAATACCTTGAAGGCAAAGAAAAAGTCCTTGAAGTTCTGGCCAAAGACAAAGGACGCTCCAGCGTCGGTGTAGTCCAAAAATTGCGTTACTAAATCTCCCAGCCAACGAAACACAATCAGTCCTAACGGTGTTCTCAGAATTAAAAGGGCCAAAATCAACTGCAGCGCCATACCCCAGAGAACAGGTTTCCACCGTACTCCTCGGCGATTGACAGAGAGAAGATACGCACAGGCCACAAAAACACCGAGACCAAGCAGTGAGACAAGTCTTTCCATAAAAATTCAGGGTATGGGGGGCAATTTGACCGTTATACCGCTGATATTGATATAGGTCAGTAGTCAATGAAGCATGCTGCTGATTGGCGATTTTAGATTTACGATTTTGGACTCCGATGTGGCCTCGGTCGAAGGAGCACAAAACCGTTGTATTTCAGTATTTTGAAGGCTGAAGTTGGTGATTGGGGCTATCAACTTGAGGTGGGGAATTGGGGTGGAGAAAGGAGTTAGGAGGGTAGAGGGTGGAGGGTAGGGAGGCGAGGGGCAGGTGTAACAGCCGCACCGATTCTGCTCATGTGGCGGTTGGCTTCGTTGCCCGCGCGCGAATGAAATTGCGGGCAGCAGGCAAGATCCGTCTAATGAGCATGGCTGAGACTTGGGCGAGTCCATTGTCCTATTGAGGCCGATACCCAACGTCTATTTTCCGGGGATGGATATCTCCGCAGGTAGGAAGGCAATCTGAATCTAGTGAATGGTTGCTAGGAGTAGAGGCGATCCATGTCGGCTTGCAAGGTATCTGGTAGTCGTCGTAGGATTTTGCGTGTTTTGTGATCCACTGGCGCAAGTGTTACGGTTCCCAGCACGCAGGTTTCCCCCGTAGTTTGATTTTGAATATTGTATTGCCACACCACTCGCACACCTCGCCGGGGTTCGGGCCAGGCTTTCACCACGGCATCCATGCCCAGCATTAGGGATTGGCGATAGCGTAGCGACAAATCCACGACCGGCAAATCGACCCCTCCCTTGACCCAGTCAGCGAAGTTAATGCCGTGCGATCGCAAGTATTCAACCCTCGCCTCTTCCATCCAGGCGACATAGGTACCATGCCAAACAACCCCCGCATAGTCTGTATGGTGCGGTTGTACTCGCACCAAATATTCAAAGACCTTCGCAGCGGGGTCTGTCAGTGATTGTTGTGTCATACCAGTCCTCAAGATTTCTCACCCTCCCACCCTTCCATCCTTCTATCCTTTTTAGAACGCTACATTGTTACATTGCTCACTGATACCGTTGATACAAATTATGAAAACCCACAAAGCTACGTGAATTTCGGTGTCTATCATTAAACGTAGAGCGTGTAACCCCTACCATACAAGGCTTTGCGAAAACGCTCTGGCGTAGGCTAAAGCTTAATTCTCAAAAACGCTTGGCCGACTGACTCGCAGCTTATTCTATGAGGTCAATATGATCGAGAAAATCCTTCTGGCAGACTCAGGCACGGGGAATACCCAAACCATGATGAAGAACTTGATGGAAATTCCGCTGATTCAGCGGGCTTCCGTGACCGTGCTCCATGTGGTGCCCTCCCAGATCTCTGCCGAAGACATGACTGTCAAGTGGGAAGAGGGCGGGCGAACACTGGGGAACGCGATCACTGCCCTTAAATTGGATCCTTCTCATACGACGGCAATGCTCCGCGAAGGAGAGCCTAAGGATCTTGTCGTCAAAGTGGCAGACGAAATCGAGTCCGACCTGATCATCATGGGATCACGAGGTTTAAAGGGCTTGCGAGCCATCTTAGACAACTCTGTCAGCCAATACGTTTTTCAGTTGTCATCCCGTCCCATGCTACTGGTCAAAGATGATCTCTACAGCATCCGCCCCATCAAGCGGGTTATGGTAGCACTCAACAAGTCCGACTCAGCTCAACAGGGTCTGAAGCTGGCAATTAATCTTATGCGTGACATCAAAGGCGGCGAGCTAGTTCTAGTACATACCGTATCGAACTTAAGGGCACGGCCTTTCGATGAAACGGAGCCCGACCCCAAGCAGGATCCGATTCTGAAGGCAGCAGCAGCAGCAGCAGAGCGATATGGGATTCCAACGAAGCTGGTTGCCCCAGAGGGTAAGGCGGGTAAGCGGATTTGCCAACTGGCTGAAGACATGAACGTTAATTTGATTATTCTGGGCTCACCTGATCGCCGTCCGTCCATTGCGAAGGGTATGCCTGACCTGGATCGTCTTTTGGGAGAATCTCTGTCTGATTATGTGCGAGTATATGCGCCTTGCCCTATTTTGTTAACTCGGATGGCTGCTTGATCCCCCTTGCGAAGGAGAGCAATACATTGCCGAGTCTTGCCTAGTTCCTTCTTTAAACTGTCTGTTAGTCACATTGCTGAATCTCCAGTACAGTCACGTTTCCCGTCCTCCCCTTGGTAAGGGGAGGTGCCGAAGGCGGAGGGGTTCTAGCCGCTACGCTCGCGATCGCACCCCGATATTCCCCCTTGCCAAGCTGTCCATTAGGCACAAGTTACTGAATCTCCAGTACAGTCACGTTTCCCGTCCTCCCCTTGGTAAGGGGAGGTGCCGTAGACGGAGGGGTCCAGCCACTACGCTCGCGATCGCACCCCTATATTCTCCCTTGCCAAGGGGGTGGGGCTGATTCTCTACTGAGAGAAAATCGTGTTGGTGCGACAGAGGAAAGTTGAGGATACTTCTGGTGAAGGTGTAAGGCGAAGATTCTGGTGCGCTATCAGAGTTTTGCCTGAGGGTATTTCGCTGCCCTCAGACGCCTGCTTCGCACGTCCTTCGGCCTACGACCAGGGCTTCCGCCGCCCTGGACCTCGCGGAAGGGAGGGTTGAAGAGGTGTACTTCAGGGTTGGTTCAGGCATAAGTCGGTTTAGCTTTTCAGGCTGCTGCATTAGTTGAATTACACGCTTGAAAGCACAAGCACATTTTTCTTTCTCGAATGAATCAGCTCTACCTTTTTTAAGGGGGCGGCGACAGCGGAGGATCAAACTGCCACGGTTGAGATACGGAAATAAAAGTAATTTACAGAACACCAAACAAATGGACATACTCAATTCTTACGAAGCAAGACAACGACACCGTTTGCATTCCCGATGTGGTGGTGGTGGCTCTAACTCAGGGGAAAGGACGGCAAAGCCGTGAAGCCGTTATCCATCTCAATGAGTCTCCACTGTTTCTTGTCGTAGAAGTCGTACCTCATTGTTTCTGTTGAAAGTAATAAAAGATACTTGATTCCAACCCCTGAATCGTTTAAGTTACTGAGCTATGGCTGTCTGTGTCCAGCCTGGTTCCCAAAATTTGGTCTAGCGCTACTGGCAGGTGTTGGCGCACCTACCAGCAGCTAACCCAGTTGACAGGATGAGCTGTCTCGGAGGCTGAGTAGCATTTTACTCGTGGCCGCTCCGAACTGCGAGACGTCTGGAGCGGCCAAGTTTTGGGTTTCCTACCCATACGTTTCTTTGGAGGAAACCCTTATGTTGTGCGTACCGTTTGTGCGATCGTCGGCCCATCAGGGAGCGGCGACGAGTCCGCTGTGGCTGGCGAGTCCGGAGGGGCTACCGGAGCGAGAGCCGTTGCGACATCTGATTATTGGCTCGCCGGAGGGGGTGCGGTCTGCTATTCATCAGTTGCATGTGCTTGAGTATGCGGAGCAACTGGCGTGGAGTCAGCTGATTGTGATTCCTGCTTCGGGGCTGACGATTACCCCCGCGCAGGGAGAAGTCCTGAGTTTGTTGCGGCGCGATCGCGCATTACCTGATTAACTCAGCTAGCCTCTTGCGTTCGTTGAGAATTCAAGAGGCTTTGAGGGAGTTGATGCCAGCAAGCGATCGAGGGAGGGTTGTACTGGGCGATCGCTAGCTCGTGGTGAGAGTGCTCAGAATGTCACCAACGGTTACGACAATAATGATGAGTGGGGATAGCTTCGCCATAATGAGAAGCAGTAAGGGGACGGATGTGCAATGACGACCAAAGATTTGATTGCGCAAGAGATGGCAGATATGCCCAACATCCTGCTTGAGGAGGTGTTGGATTTCTTACGGGACCTGAAGCAAAAACATCAGCAAACCAAGTCAGTGTTGGTGGTATCTGAGGGCAAGGAATCGAGGATTGCTTTAGAAGCTGTCCTGGATGGTGAAACGTTGAAGGATCAGTTCTTAGGGCGATCGCTGAGTCCTGTGGATAAAATTCAGCGTGAACTGAAGCAGGCTTTAGCAGCTGGGGGCTATGAAACGCGTGAGCAAATTATCGATCTGGTTCAGGATGTTAAGCGTGAAATGCTCGATGAAAGGCTAGCAGCTGACTAAGGTCATGGCAAAGTTGAATAAGGGCTGTAGTTGAGTCTTTTTGGATACCAACGTTTACATTGTTGGCGCTTCGGATTTGGATGGTTCGGAAGGCAAAATCCTACAATTTCTAGGCTTTGAAGAGGCTAACCCCGATGCACCAGAGGTTGTGATTTCTAAAGAGCTAGTTGAGCAAGTTTTGAGGGTCGGTAAGCGACTGCAGGGAAAAGATTGGGCTAGCAATTTAATGGCTCGGATATGGCGCAATTTTAAATTGGTTTATGTATTGCTGAATGATGATGAGTTTTCAGCGATCGCAGCGCAAGGGCTGATTCCTAGAGAAGACATTGGCGTTTACTTGACGGCTAAGCAAGGTAATGCTGAGTGTTTTGTTTCCGCCAACTATAAGTTGATTCGAGCCATGGTGGATGAGACGGAGGACTTTAGATGTTTGACCCCAACGGAGTTTGTAAAGGACTTAAATTGACATCATTGGGTCGTCGGAGGGGGCGTTGGCGAAGCCGCTCCCTTTGGGAGCATCGGCTATTCATCAGTTGCATGTGCTTGAGTATGCGGAGCAACTGGCGTGGAGTCAGTTGATTGTGATTCCTGCTTCAGGGCTGACGATTACCCCCGCGCAGGGAGAAGTACTGAGTTTGTTGCGGCGCGATAGCACATTACCCGATTAACTCAGATAGCCTCTTGTGTTCGTCGAGAATTCAAGAGGCTTTGAGGGAGTTGATGCCAGCAAGCGATCGCGGGAGGGTTGTACTGGGCGATCGCTAGAGCGCTTAGCCCAGTGTTTGAAAACGGGCGCTGATTTGATTGCCATCCTTACTGATCCAATCCATACACCTGGAACGATTGCGCAGTTTACGCAAGATCTGGATTTACCCACACGCTATCAACTCTGGGTATATGAAAACTTGGGAGGAACCGAGGAGCGAGTACAGGCTGTCACTTTAGCAGCATCTCAAGAAATGACCTGCACCCCTTTAAGTGTCGTTATTTTGCAGCGCATAGCTGAACCTCCCGTTCCAAAGGAACTGCCGCTCTTAGGGATTCCTGATCGTTACTTTCTGAGCTTTTCCGATCGCCCTGGTCTGATGACAAAACGAGAGGTGCGTGTTCACATCTTGGCCGACTTAGCGCTGCGCCTCAATCAGGTTTTTGGGGACATCGGGGCTGGAACTGGCAGTGTGAGTATTGAAGTTGCCCGACTCATATCTGGAGGCCAGGTATTGACCATCAAGCTTTGAAATAGATGAACCCTAATGATCAGAGTGCATCTATTTCATCTCAGGAAATTTCCAGGAAAGAGTTTACCAACTGCAGGTTTCATATAGCCCTCCGGGCATGGCTGTGCTAAAGCGGAGCGTAATACACTGCAACTAGGTATCTTATTGCTGGAAATCTTCTCATGCTTAGGCGATCGCGATTATCGTTTCCGAGTCAGCACCAGGCCCATGCCGAGTAAACCTGACATCAGCATTGCCAAGGGGGATGAAGACTCAGGCACACTGACCGAATCATCACTTGAGTTCCTACTGAACCCACTGAAAGAGCTTTCCGCTTGACTTGCTGAGGCACTTAACGAACGTGACGAAAACCGCCGTCTGCCACCGACAAACTGTGCCCCTACGCTCTCAAGAAATGAGCGATAACGTTCAGTCCCTGTCCACCAAGAGATGTCACCGTAGACGCTAGTATTCGTTGTGCCACCGGACAGCACACCGGCAATAAAATTCTCACCATTACGCCTAACCAAAAGAGGGCCACCACTGTCACCAGGCGCAGTGGTACCTTCATTGGTAAGACGATTGGCACTGCTACCAAAAGCCGCCATAGTATTGTTAAAAGACGATCCACTATCAAAATCAGTCGAGAAAATATTAGTGCTGTTGCGGACCGTCCTGCCACCCATATCGGCAGCAGCGCCAATGAAATCAATAACATTTTCAGCGGCCCAGCGACGACCATCAGCCGAAAATTGATGCCCTGTTGAGCCAACGCCATTCCATCCAAAACCGACTGTTGTAACCCTCGAACCCACTAAACTGCCTGTGTTTGAGAGAAACCGCAGTGGCGTGATCGAACTTGGCGCACGTGAAGACAACTCCAGAACAGCAAAATCAGTTCCATCTAACAGACGATCAGAACTATCTTGGAAGACTCGCGAAACCGCAATCTCATCGATCAACGTATTAAAGGAGTCACTTCCTCGAAATGCAACACTGATACCACTGGGGTTTCTACCGAAGGTGCAGTGTTGCGCTGTCACCACATAAAACGGGCTAATGAGTGACCCCGTACAGCCCATAGAAAGCTCTGTAACAGCGGTAAAGGGTGCCCCAAAATTCCGGGCAGTTTGTACACCAGCAGTATTATTAATAACAATTGCTTGCGCCGAAGATTGAGCAATTGGTAATGCTGCAGCACCTAATAGACTGCGGAATACAAGTCGACTTAACCTCGTCATGTTGAATCCTCAGTAAGTATTAGTCAGCGCTCATCGTAGCAATGGCATTATGTTCTTTTCAAGGAGTAGACAATCGTCATGCTTCTGATAATTGAGATTACTGGTAATAAATTCGATGTCACTTATTCATTATTTAATGTAATAACAGCATCCATCTTGAGCAACTAGAAGGATATTGACTAAATCAAGGAGTATTGATGTCATCAATCATTTTCACCATTCCAAAATGTTAACTACATTTATAGAGAATTTTGTACGTCAGACTTAGCGACTGTAAATCTATATACTTTTAGAAAAGCTGTTTTCCCTTCTAAGCAGACCGTAAAGGATGCTTTTAAGTAAATTAGCCTATATCAAGTCGATAAAAAATATACACAAATTGCCAGAGAGATTTCCCCTCAGGATTGAGTCATTTATCCTTGTGTGTCGCTTATGAACTCCCAAAAAAATGGGCCAAAAGAATTGAGTAAAACAATTGGAAGTCATACTCTTTGCAGTAGAGACTCTGCATTCTTTGACTGTTTGCAAGCCCCAATAAAATAGGGCAAAAGAAGCTAATGAAATAGCTGGGGCTTGTATTTTCTGCAGCAAAAAATTTTGTATTCTTGACTGTTTATGGACTCTCAAAGGATTAGGAGTTGGCATCGCCAAGATTTTGGAGTTCAATCGCGTCCACTGGAAGTACGGTTCGCTAATCAGTTAC
>JBCBTQ010000217.1:0-9634 GCA_039818605.1 Cyanobacteria bacterium J06639_14
GCACCAGCCGCCGCAGATTGCGTTGATTTTCATACGCGCGATCGGGCGTGTCCTCTGCCACAGTTTTTAATCGGCTCCCTGAACGAGCTGTTTTTGCTGGAGCAGCTTCACCACAATCGGGTGAACGTCATACCAGATGGAATCATTTTCGTACTCCAACACCATTAAACCGTGCAGCAGCTTGATAAAGCTGGCGTCGGTCACATCCGGGGTGGCCGACGTTTCATAAACTGTCACCAGCAACTGATACATGTCACTCCCTAGCTGGCGATCAAAGTCATTCCGCAGATTGCGAATCGCCGTGGTCAAAATGGTGTCGTTGATGGTCACAGGGGTGCCATCCGGCTCAATCTCCAACTGAACCATGCACTCCAGACAACACTCACGGGCCAACCGCACTGTTTCCCGCACGACCCCACCGCTCATCAGCACAATCTGCCGCGCCGTTGCCGGTTCCAGCAAACTCTCGGGAATGCGCTTATACAACAACGCCATGAAGGTCTGGAAATAGGTCGCGTTTGGTTCAGCGGTAACATCGTGGGAGGCCCCTTTCGGGAAAAACTTAGCCACAGGAAACTGACGGGGACGCACAATTCCGGCGGAATTCAAAGCGCCTAGGATGACCGTTTCGCGCACGGCGGCGATGGGGATGGTAAACAGGATGCGAAAGCCAGGGGAAAACAGTGACTTCACATTGTCGCGAAAGATGGATTCCACCAGCGGCAAATCCAGCTTGTCTAAGTCATCAATAATGACCAGCACAGGTTGTTTTTTGGTGGTTTGAATGGCAGCGGCAAGGCGATCGCACTTCTGCACCAGGTCAGAAATCTTCTTAGAAAACGTGGTTTCCACCTCATCCCGAAAGCTTTTTTCCTGCTGTAGCATCAGGGAGACTACCTCAAACCACTTCCCCCCGATGCCAACACTTCCCTTCGTGGCTTCACTGGCGATTTGCTTGCGGACAGTCGTATTCCAACCCAGCAGAGTATCCCGAATGTCGTCACTGATGGGGATTTTCTGTTTACTGGCATAGCTCAGCAGCCGCACTGCAATGGCATACAAAATATTGGTGTGGGTCACTGCCGATAGCTCAATTTGGTCGGCAATGGAGAAAAACAGCACAGCATGGTTTGGCTGCATTTCTACCGCTAGCTGCTTCAACAACGTGGATTTGCCACAGCCCCGATGTCCCGCAAAGATGAATTTGCCATCGGCAGCAGACGCTTCGATTTCCCGCCGCAGTCGCACCCGCACTGGCCGACCATAGTCAACCCGAAATTTTTCAATGTCTTCTGGTTCAATGAGAGGAAACAGGTCTAAGTCTTTGTATGCCTGTTGAAATTTTTCCAGCAGTGCCTCGTTCATACTGTTCGCGCCACTATCCATAGCATCCCAGTGCTAAAGGTATAGCACTTTCTGCCAATGCGCGATTTTGGATTTGCGATCGCTAGCGGAGGCCATTTTTCTCGGATGTAGCCTGGTTCATATGGGAAGGCGCACACAACATGGACAAAAACACCTCAACGGCAGGGGAATGGGGGGTTTGAGTCAGCGTAGCGACACCAATAATGCGTTCCAGCGGTTCCGGCAGCGATCGCACCTGCACCGTTTCCGGAATTGGCAGGGCAGCAAACCGAGGCAGAATCGCTGCTCCCAGTCCCTGGGCCACCATACTCACGATCGTCGAGTCCTCTTTGATGATGTAGGCAACCTTGAGTTTTTGCCCCCAGCGACTCCAGTGTTCACGAACAGCAGAGGTACATTCAGCGTAGTTGTACAGCACAAAATCGTATTGGGATAGTGCATTCCAGGTCAGTGGGTCTGGTAACGCGCCCAGCGTTTTGGGCAACAGGGCGACATACTCATCCCGAGCCACCTCCCAAACGGTAAACTCCTCAGAACGGGGTAGCGGCACCAGTCCCATATCCACCTCACCTTCGCGCAAGGCTTGTTCTACACCCGCTGGTTCCAGTTCCGCCAAGCTGACTTCGACCCGTGGAAACTGTTTACGGAATTGGGCAATAATGGGCGGCAGTAGATGAGTAGCGGCGCTGCGAAATGAGGCTAATCGCAGCCGACCACCATACAGTCCCTTTTCAAGGTTGACTTCGTACTCAATCAATTCCCGCAGATCCAGCATCTTGTGGGTATGAAATAGCACCCGTTCCCCAACTCGCGTCAACTTCGCGCCAAATCTGCCGCGCTTTAACAAAGGCACGCCTAACTCTTCTTCCAGGGATGCGATCGCACGACTCATAGCTGCTTGTGAGGTTTCTAACACCAGGGCAGCCCCAGAGAAACTACCCTCACGAGCGATCGCGGCTAGGACTTCTAAATGATGAATGTTCATATCAATAATCTATTCGGTTAGCGAATAGGTTGGACTCGACAGATGTTTTGATTCCCCTAGAGGCAGGGGGTACCTTAACCAATAAGTTCTCTTTGCGATCGCCACTATAGGTTTTTATAGATGTTTGAGTTGCTCTCTTTTGAACGATTCCGCGACACACCAAGTGTTCAGTTTTTCAATATTACCGTTCAGGATTCTAACGCACGGGATTTAGTCTTTCACGACGGACCTGCCGTTAGTCCAAATAATACTGCAATGGGAGCCTGGCAGTTTTATCTGCATCCTAATCAAGAAGATAACTTGCTCTCAGTTTCTGGCGGACGGACCTTTCATTTAGTCAATTTCTCCTGGCAATATCCTTTTCATGAAGTGCGTTTAGACGCCAACAGCCATATCTTACGGATTCCACCCGGTACGTTTCATCGCTCGGTCTCTGACCCTAATGGCTCTTTAGTTATTAACCAGGCGGTACGCACCCAACAAGCGACCGTAGAAAGTGAGTTCCGCGTCTACAACAGCTGCGAAATCCCTCGTTTACACCGCCTTCTAAATTCAGGCTTATCGCCACAGAGGCATGGGTTTGAGGAATGGCCAATGGCAGCCTAGACTTTATAAAACACTTAAGCAAGCCAGAAGTTAGGGAACAGTATAAAAACAAAGCACCTGGCCCAAACAGTGGCAGGTTGGTCAGTGGGAAGGTTGTTTAGCAGGAAGGATAGATGTGATGGAGTAATGCGTTTTGCATTTTGAAGTCTGAGTTCTCAGTTCAATTCAAGATGATTCCTCCGGCATTACGACGCGTATAGCCTGAAGGGCATGGCTAACGCGAGAGTGTAGCCTGTCGGCAAGACAGACAAAACCTAGAAAACAAAACTTGCTCCCTACTTCTGGCTCGCATCGCTTGAACTCTGCCGCCTGTCTCCCAATTTCTGAATTCTTCCACCACCGATACTCTACAGCTTAAGTTGCCTGCCAAATTAGTGGCAGTTTTGTTGTTGAGAATCAGAATATTTAGGCGATTTAATCAAAGCAGAAGCCTAATCAGTCTCTAGTTTTATCTTCCACTCAATCAATCAAATTGATTGACCATTTATTCAACTCAATCAAATCGGGTACTATTTATAAATGATATTTTTATCATTTTGCTGTCATAGCCAACAAAATTGTACCGTAAGTTACTTTTTCATTGGCCGTGGCAGAGAAGTGTTCGGTAAGACACCTTTTTAGATACAAAGTTTGTTTACTGAAATGAAATTTTTACGCCTAACTGATCGGCTGTTGGTGTTTTTTCTAGGTAATCAAGATCTCTTGACTTAGAAGTCACCACCTTGGTGTTGCTCGAGTGGTGGATTGCGATTTCTGCGCCTGCAGTTTGTCGGCAATTACAGGAAGAAGTCATGAATTCGGGGGTAACCGCTTAAGGCGGAACAACCAGCAGTCTTAAAGAACGTATCAATGGGCACTTGAGTCAAAGCCAGAAAAATAGCTCTGCAGCAATGCCCAGAGCCGTGTATCGTTCCCTTGAAACTTCGATTTGGAACGATGCCTTTAACTATACGAGAGCGGGGTCAAAAAGTCGCTGACTGGCTCAAAACGAATGGTCATCAGAGCATTGAGGCCATTGCGACGGCGATAGACCTGAGTAAAAGTAGTGTCCATCGTCACCAACAGGCCCTCACCCGTCGTCATCAGTATCCGGAATCATCCTTTTGGGAAACGACGGTGGGTGCGGCTTGGCTCTGTCGTTTGGTCGTCGCCGTGGTGTACCACTTTGGCATCAAGCAAGGGGTGGGAGCCGAGAGTTTGTCAGCGTTCTTTCAGGCGGTTCATCTCGAGACCCATGTGGGCAGTTCCGCGAGTGCGCTGCGGCAATTCAAACACCGTATCGAGGCGCACATCTTAGCGTACGAAGAGGCCCAAGCCGAGCTGTGTCAGCCGGTTGGCCAACCGGGAATTTGTTTGGGGGCTGACGAAACGTTTTTTGAGGGGCCGATTCTGGTGCTGGTGGAGCTAGCCAGTGGCTTCATCTTTACCGAAGTAGCTGGTGCGAATCGTCGCTATGACACCTGGCGGGCACAGGTGGGTCGTTGGTGGCATCCCAGCCATTGGCAGTGTCACTTTCTCGTGAGTGATCAGGCCCAGGCTTTGGTCAAACTGGCGGTGACCGGTCTGGTGACAGCCCATGTGAGTGATTTGTTTCATGCCATGCGTGCGCTGAGTCGCCCTATCGGTAGCACCTTGAGCCGTCAGTTAAATCGTCTGAAGCAACAAGGGGACGCCTTGGCGCAACGCTTGAGTCAAGACATGGATGCGGCCAAACAACAAGCTTTGAGGTCACAGCTTGAGACCTGCCGGGCACAACAGCAACAACTGGAAGCTGACCAGCAGCGTTACCACGACGCTCTAGCCAACATTAGTCAAACGGTTCATCCCTTCGCCATCGAAACCTCCCAATGGCAGTTCTTAGAGGCCTTAACCACACAGGTGTCAGTGCCCTTAGCGACGCTGAGCAACTTGGCGACTACCTATGGGAGTAATCAGGCTCAATCAGCCATCGAGACCTTTCGGGCTCAGATTCCGAGTTTCGCCACCGGCATTCATGCCTGGTGGCAATGGGTGATTCAGGACTTGGCCACACAAACGCCAGATGTTGACATCCAAAATTGGGTGCTCATGGCCCTGTTGCCCTGGGTGTATTGGTCACAGCAAGCGGCGAAAACCCGAACCCCACAGCTCAAGGCACGTTATCAACAAGCGGCCAGTGACGCTTTCGATACGCTGATGGCCGAGGCCATGACCCTGCAACTCAAGGACACAGAATTACAACAATGGGTTCAGTGGTGCCAATGGATGGCCGCTAAATATCAACGCACTTCCTCGGCTGTCGAAGGACGCAATGGCTATCTCTCGCAGCGACATCATGCCAGCCGAGGGTTTTCACCTCAGTCGTTGAAAGTGTTGACTATCATCCATAACTTTGACCTGAAGCGTGCCGATGGCACCACGGCGGCTCAACGACTCTTTGGCCAGTCGTTTCCTGACCTATTTGAGTGGGTTCTCAGCAATATTGATGAGTTGCCTATGCCCAGAATGTCACCTAAAGCACGTCAGGCAAAACCTTTACACGGGGAGCTTTTCCCGGCTTAAGTTGATACCCGAATTCGGCAGCGATACTATCATGCTCCTACCCTCAACTCCTTGACTACACCTAAGGCATACGGCCTTGTATCTTTAAAGTATCTGGACACCGATCGCTTGGAACCCAAGAAGGATTGCCGTGTCACGATAAGACTACTTAATTCACAGAGAACTGCAGAAGCATGGATAAAGCCGAGAAACTTGTTCGCATGGCAGAGGATGAGCTGACCGAGTACAGTACAGAAGCACGCAAAATTGAAAAGCTACGTCGTAAATTTAGCTTTGCGGTCCCCTATCCAGAACAAAAGGCCGTTCGCGATGCGATTACGGCAGACATGCCTCAAAATTTTATTGCCAAGCTAGTTGAAGAAAACCGGCAAACCGTGGCACTACCCTTTTGGGGCATTGGGGGATTGGGCTTGCTGTTAGGCATTTCATGGCAACAACCCCTTGATCTGATTGCTACCGGGGTTGGGTTCTACATAGCCTACCAAGTGCAAAAGTGGGGCTGGGAACTAGAGGCAAAACGGCTGGTAATCAAGACTTTGGACGATATTGCTGCCAGGGTGAAGGCATCGCAAGCAGGAGCTAGTTCATGATGGTGCCAGAACCCAACAGACTGCCGAGTGTTGTCTAACTTTGTTGGCGACTGGTCATAGTTGAGGGCGAGGGTGTGGCGTGTGCCTGGGGAAATGAGTAATATAATTGTCAATTTGCTACGGTTTTATGACGGCAATGGCAAATGTGGGCATATTGAGACCTAATTAGGTTAGGAAAGCTACATTTGTCCCTCATTTCTCTAAGTGTGATCGCTCTTGGCTGAGATGAGGCACCAAGCTCCCGTAACTTTTAGCGTCGATAGTCGCGTATGCCATCCCCTGTTCAGGTTTATCAGCTTCTAAAACAAGAGAGCCATCGCGATCATGGTGTGAAGGTTTGCAGCATCAATGAAATGGCATGTCTAGCAGACTGTCTCAAGGAGCTAGAGCTGTCAGAACCTCACCATACGCTAGTAATTGTTGGGGGCGCAAGTGGTTTAGATAACGACCAGCAAATGCAACTTGATGGCTTGTTCCATCGCGTCTTGGCTCCCCTCGCGGAGGAAATGCAGCTGTATGTGGTCGATGGGGGAACCGATGCCGGGGTAATGCGGCTGATGGGGCAAGCTCGGACTGCCATAGGAGGCACCTTTCCCCTAATTGGGGTCGCACCACGATTGCTCGTGAATTTACCGGATCATGCAGTTGATCATCCGGATGCCTCAACTTTGGAACCGAACCACACTCATTGTTTGTTAGTGCCAGGGGAAAATTGGGGGGATGAGTCCCCTTGGATGTCCGAGATGGCAACCCAACTATCTCGCCCCTACGAGTCGATGACTATTTTGATTAATGGTGGGTCAGTCACAGTCAAGGATGCCTATGCCAGTATTAAGGCTAGACGTGAGGTTGTGATTGTCTCAGGGACAGGTCGAGTTGCCGATGATATTACTAAGGCTTTACGATACAAAGTCTTGGAAGGTAAAACGGTTGCAGATCCTCAAATAGCAGGGTTAATTGATCGTTCTGATGAACTGTTGACGGCAATTGACTTAGATAATAATCACCTTGCATTTATGCGTGATCTGAAGTGTATGTTGCTGGAATAAGCGATATCAGTTTTACTCGGCTCAGACGGCTTAGACTCAAAGCTTTAAGTGCTTGTAACAGCCCCCTGATGTAATCCAAATCACCTCCGTTATGATGATCAATGGGGCTATGGGAATATTGGGGCAATCTAGGCAAGCCTTTCTCGTTGCATAGACCAGGGTGATATGGGAGACGATGCGCTCGATGCGTTATTGCATGGAAAATCCAATAATCGGTCAGGGGGACGGCGATCGCGGGTTCCGGGACTAAAAGTTGCGGACATCTTGACCATGCCACCAGAAAAACAATCGCTGGTGAACTGGTTGATGCGCCATCAAGAGGCTGCCCCTCAAACTATTGCGGATTATTTCAAACGCGATATTGACCAAGTTCAGAACTCGCTAGAAGATTTGGTATCCCAGGGATTTCTCATCACCTTTCAAAAAAAGGGGGATACCTATTATCGAGTCAAACTTGCGCCTAAATCGGGACGGCAGATGCCCAAGGACGTTTGGCAGGTATTGGACAACAATACCCGCCAGGCCAACGTTTTTATCTCTTATTCACGTCGTAATAAAGAATTTGTTCAGAAGCTTTATAGTGCTTTGGAAGCCACAGGACGAGAAGTGTGGGTTGATTGGGAAAACATTCCTGTGGCAGTTGACTGGTGGCAGGAAATTCAAGTCGGGATTGAACTAGCCGATACGTTTGTTTTTGTCCTAAGCCCTGATTCAGTTGCCTCCAAAGTTTGCCGACAAGAAATTGACGCCGCCGTCAAACATAACAAGCGCCTGGTTCCCGTTGTTTGGCAAGATGTTGAGCCGAACCAAGTTCACCCAGAATTATCCCGCCTGAATTGGATTTTCCTCCGCTCCCAAGACAACTTTGAAAAAGGATTCAAAGGACTACTGGCAGCACTCGATCAAGATCTTGATTATGTCCGCACACATACCCGCCTTTTAGTCCGGGCCCTTGAGTGGGATCGGCATGGCCGCGATGCTAGCTATTTGTTGCGAGGGACTGATTTAGAACGTGCTAACCACTATTTAGCTCAAGGAAAAGATCAAGAACCGCGTCCTTCTGCCCTGCATCACCAATACGTTCTAGCCAGTGTTGAAGTCGAAGCAACGGTGCGGGATGCTGAACTCGAACATCAGAAGCAAATACTGGCTGGACAACGACGCTGGCTGCAATTGATCACAGCAGCATCCATCCTAGCAGGCGCTTTGGGATTAGCCAGTTGGGGACTTTCACATCAAGCCCAACAGGCCCAACTTAGAGCTGAACAAGCCCAGCTCAAAGCCCTGACGCAATCTTCAAAAGCTCTATTTTTGTCTAATCAGCGGTTTGAAGCACTGATTGCAGCCACACGAGCCGGGCGATTATTTCAAGCGCTCGATCCAGAAGAACAAACCCCTGATTTAAGGGCACAAGTTACGAGTTCACTACAGCAAGCGCTATTTTGGGTCCACGAAAAAAATCGGCTCGAGGGGCACACAGGGACCGTATGGCAAGTAGTCTTTGGTCCTGATGGACAGAAACTTGCCTCTGCAAGTGCCGATGGTACGATTCGGGTCTGGCATCCTGATGGTCAGGAACTTGCTGTACTGGAATGTAACGGGGGACCACTCCTCGATCTCGACTTTACGCCAGATGGTGAACATATTGCTGCCGTTGACGCTGAGGGGACGCTCTATTTTTGGTCCAGCGATGGGCAGCAGCAGCAAGAGTGGCGGGCCCATACAGAACCGACCCGAGCAGTTGATTTTTCACCCGATGGTCAACTCATTGCAACGGCCAGTGAAGATGCGACGGTCAAACTCTGGCAGCGAGACGGAACGTTAGTGCGTACTCTGCGGGGAAACCTCCGAGGCATGCAGGCACTCGTATGGACTCAAGACAACCAGATTGTTGCGGGTGATGAACGTGGCACCATCTACATTTGGGATGAGTCAGGAGAACAAATACAAACGTTTCAAGAGCATCGAGCTGCAGTGACAGCATTGGATGTGAGCCGTGGGGGAAAGTTGTTAGCCTCTGTTGGGTTTGATCGCAAAGTAAAACTTTATGACCTGACGACAGGAGAGGTCATGAAGACGACAGGAGAGTCCGTGAATAGCCTTTGGGCTCAGGATGAGCCGATTGACGCTCATGATGGGCCGATTTACAACGTCCACTTTACTCCCGATGGCGAACAATTGGTTACGGTTGGCGATGACAAACGTATACATGTGTGGCGCGTCAAGGATGGAACGTCTGCTGGAACCTTATTAGGACATACGGGATTGGTCGCAGCCCTAGCGATCGCACCCGGAGGAAACATTATCGCGACTTCTGGGGGCGATCGCGCTGTACGCTTATGGGATCTGGATCAAGAGCATCTCCATATCCTGCCAGCCCATGAGGGACCTGTGCATGCAGTGGCAATTGCCCCCAACCGTGAGTTGATTGCCTCGGGCGGAGTCGATACGGCTCGCGTTCGGGAAGATATTTGTCGACAGTTGCAGTTGAACCAGCC
>JBCBTQ010000218.1:0-9584 GCA_039818605.1 Cyanobacteria bacterium J06639_14
GTCCAACCACCCTTCCACCCTTCCACCCAACCACCCTTCCACTATCGAATTAGTCCGAAAACTTACGCCGTCGAGTATTAGTACCCAATCTGCATGGCTAATCCTCGTTAGGGAAAATAGGTGATATCTGTAGAGACGCGACATGTCCGTCTCTCAATTAGGCGATGGGTAAACCGGATTACTATAAGATCTTGGGTCTGATGCCGATGTTGCTACATTATTTGGAGCACCGAATTGCGTATAGTAGCCATTACACCGCATCCTCAGCTTCGCCCCTACGTGCTGAGCTATCGGATTGTTGAAGACAAGCCGGGAGAATTTGCTGGAAAACCTATTTGGACCTGCCCTGAACCCATTGGTGTGTTGAGCGTCAATTTCGGCAAACGTTCATATCATGAATCAGGTAAAATTCACCCTAAGGTTGGCTTGCTAGGGGTCCAAACACACACTCGTAAATGGATATCCCAGCCCGAGACTTCGTTCGTCATGGCCATACTAACCGTCCCCGGCATGATGACTTTATTTCCAGATATTGGCCAGGATTCTGCGGATAACCTGCTGGATGTTGCAGGTTTATGGGGTGAGCGAAGCGCCGATAAATTCTGGCATTGCTTTCCCCACGAATTGCAACTCGATACGGTAAAAAGCGCCATGGATGGTTGGCTCCTAAATTTGCTCAGTGCCACCCCCGTATCTGCACAAAAGCGTCATTTGCAGTTGCATCAGGTGCTTACGTCCAATAAGCGCATCGCTACAGCCTGTGAGCAACTTGGCATTACACCGAGGACACTGCAACGTGATTTCCGACGCCACCTTGGTATCAGCCCCAAGCAAGTGATGAACCTGCATCGATTGCAGCACAGTGTCAGAGCCAATGTGGAGGTGATATCGCAGAGCCCAGAGCCCGCATTTGCGGATCAAGCCCACAAGATACGTACGTGGCGTCGATATCTGAGCCAAACGCCTGGCCGATACTGCTCTGAGAATCGATCAACGCTGGCTAGAGCCTTTGCCTCCTCTGCCCAGGGTGTCAGCCTTGATCCCACCCTTTTCTACCTGTAAGTGTCGCAAATGTTCAATACATTCAACGCTGAAGTTTCTACGCTCGTAGCGTTACTTTTGGGAGCCTACGGTGAACTCAATATCAATCAATGCCGCGACGTATGAATTACAGGGGATGGAATTCGATCTGTATGTTGCGCAACCAGAACCTGTAACGAAGCCACTTCCCGCTATTTTCGTCGCTCATGCATGGGATGGTTTAAATGCGCCCATTGAGAATATCACCCAGCGAGTGGCGCAATTGGGATACGTTGCTGTTGCCGTCGATGTGTACGGTAAAGGTATGCGAGGCAATCCCATTGGGGATAACTCGCACTTAATGAATCCGCTGCTTGCGGATCGAAGTGTTTTGTGCAATCGTTTGCAGGCTGGCTATGGAGCTATCAGAGCGCTAGAGACAGTGGATGCTACCCGAATCGGTGCAATCGGGTACTGTTTCGGTGGCTTGTGTGTACTCGATTTGGCAAGGTCGGTACCAGAAGACTTGAAGGGGGTTGTGAGCTTTCATGGCGCACTCACGGGAAGCGACGACTTGAAGGATACGCAACCAATCGAGGCCAGTATTCTCATCGAACATGGTTGGGATGATCCTTTAGTGCTGCCAAATGATTACTTGGCCTTCACCAATGAGATGGATGGGCGTCAGGCTGACTGGCAAGCACACATTCATGGAGGCGCGTTACACGCATTTACGTTTGAGGGGGCAAACATGCCAGAGAAGGGCATTCAATACCATGAAGCAGCGGCTCGGCGTTCATGGCAATCCATGATTAATTTTTTCAAGGAAGTTTTTTGATGGCAAGACTACCGTTGGCCACAGGCAACGTGAGTTCTACAGTGCAAAACGTGAGTTCTACAGTGCAAGTAAAGAAGAATCTGAACTCACATCAAAAAGGTGGACATGGTTAGGATCGATCGCGAGCCAAAGTTCTTCTCCGATACCAAAGATGCGATCGGGTTCGACTCTAACCTGTAGTAAGTCGTCGCCGAACTGAACGGTCAGGTAGGTTTCGCTGCCTAGCGCTTCAATACGTGTCACGGTTACCTGCAAATTTTTGGGGGCTGGGAGACTTAGGCTCAGGTGTTCCGGACGAATGCCCAGAGTTACTGACTTGCCATCGTAAGTAGCAAGGATATTTTCCCAATCGCCTGGTAGCGTAATGCGAAAACCTGGGTGGGTAATCACCAAGGGAGCTTTCACCTGCACGGAGAGGAAATTCATGGTCGGGGAACCAATGAATGAGGCCACAAAGCGGCTGGCAGGACGACGATAAAGATCTAAAGGGGTGGCAACTTGCTGAATTTGCCCCTGATCCATGACGGCAATGCGATCGCCCATCGTCATGGCTTCAACTTGATCATGGGTGACGTAGATCGTTGTAATCCCAAGCTGCTGCTGCAAATTGACAATCTGGGCTCGGGTATCGGTGCGAAGCTTAGCATCTAAATTGGATAACGGCTCATCCATGAGAAAGACTTGCGGATTTCGAGCCATGGCCCGCCCCAAGGCCACGCGCTGCTTTTGTCCCCCCGAAAGTTGACGGGGATAGCGTGTCAATAGGGCATCAATTTGTAGCATCTGAGCAACCGCTCGGACCCGTTGATCGATGAGCTGATCAGCAGCCGAAAAATACCGCAGACCTTTCGGCAAGTGACGTGTCATTCCCGCTAAAGCGGTTTGCCACCAAGCCTGCTCTGCAAGAGCATACTGAAGTTGCTGATTCGCATCTAATTCAGCTGATACTGGAACCGTGTCCGCTATTTCTTCTGATGGGGATAAGCGTTTTAAGTTGACACCCATGCGCCGCAGCCCAAAGGCAAGGTTGTCATACACGGTTAGATGTGGATAAAGCGCATAACTTTGGAACACCATGGCGATGTCGCGCTCTTTAGGTGGCAGCGAATTAACCTGCTGCTGATCAACAAAAATATTGCCAGCAGTGACGTCTTCCAAGCCTGAAATAAGTCGCAGAAGGGTGCTCTTACCACAGCCAGAAGGCCCTACAAGCACCATAAATTCACCATCGCGAACGGTGAGATTAATGCGTCGCAGCACCGTCGTATCAGCTTGAGCCACCTCAGAAGAATCGGCAGCTCCGCGATCCCGCTTTCTGCCAAAGAATGTTTTGTACACATTTTCCAAGACGACTTGTGCCACAACCTACGTTCTTACTCCTCGGAATCTTCGTCAGTTCCATCACCATTGGACTCATTATCGACTAAGGATGTCAGGGTCGCGGTGGCAATTTTCTCACCTTTGCCAAACTTGTCCAGGCGATAGGTCGTTGGCTGTTCTCGTCCCCGGCGGGGAATCGTATCAATCGGGATTTGGGCACTGCGTGAGGCCGTCGTAATTACTGTGACTTTACTGCCATTAGGACACGCAGTCATTGCCACCAAGGCATCTGTTTTTTGTTTGAACAAGAAAGCTTGGGTGCCAATGCCTCCCCGCGCCCCCGAATGGATGGAGCCAATGGGCAAGCGCTTGGCAAATCCAGCAGTTGAAATCATCAATACACAATCATCGCGATGATGAATGCAGACGCAGCCAACGACTTGCTCTTGCTTGCGGAGTCGCAGGGCTTGTGGTCCCTGAGCGGTACGTCCCATCACGGGCAGATTTTCGTCGTTGATGGCAAATCGCAGGAGTCGTCCACCGGAGGTGGCGATCGCCAATTCCTCATCGGTCTTAGCTAGCGTCACGTAGGCTAATTCATCGTCTTTTTTCAATTTCAGCGCCGTCAGCCCTCGTCCCGTCATGTTGCTAAAGTCTGACAACGACACCCGCTTAATCCGCCCCAGGCGCGTCAACATTACCAAATCATGGGTTAGAACCTCATCAGTCAGCACCAGATGAGCTGCAATGCCCGCCTCTGAGCGCACTGAATTAGGCAGTAGATTAATCAACGGGACGCCCTTGTTCTGACGATTAGCCTGAGGAATATCGCCGACACACAGGCTGTAGGCTTTGCCTTCGCGGGTAAGTACCAACAAGGTTTGGGCGGTATTAGCCGTTTCCCGTTGCAGAATCGTATCCTCAACCTCTTGAAACTGCTGTGCTTCGGTTGCATCCTGACGCGCTTGCCGTCTTTGGTAAGCGCGCGGCGACAAACGCCGCGCGTACCCTTTCTGGGTCATTTCCAGAACCGTTTCTTCTTCTTGCTGTTCGGCCAGGATCTCCGCTAGCTGCTGGTTTTCTTCGGTTCGTTCCGCTTCACTTTGAATGCGAGTGCGGCGGGGATCGCTAAATTTTTTCTTGAGCGATCGCAGCTCCTTTTTCAAAGCTTTGAGCAATTCCTTGCGATCCGACAGCAGCCGCAATAGCGAATCACGACGAGTGATGAGTTCGTCATATTCATCCTGCAGGTTTTGTCGTTCTAGCCCTGTCAATCGCCGCAGCGGCATGGACAAAATCTCATTCGCTTGGCGATCGCTGAGGTCAAAGGTTTCTTGGAGAGATACCTTGGCGGTCGTACCATCCGGCGCGTTGCGCAGAATATCAATGAGTTCATCGAGATTCTCCAAAGCTCGAATCATCCCTTCTACCAGGTGAATACGAGCTTCTGTTTTTTCTAGCTCGTACTGGTATTGCCGCGTGAGGGTTTCTTCCCGAAAGTCCAGGAAGGCTTGCAGCATGGTTCGCAACGGCAACTGTCGGGGCTGACCGTCGTTGAGGGCCAGCATAATCGCCCCAAAGTTACTTTGTAGCGGCGTGAGACGATATAACGCATCCAGCACGACGGCTGGCTGTGCTTCCCGCTTGAGTTCAATCACAACGCGCATACCATCGCGATCGCTCTCATCGCGAATATCAGCGACCCCTTCAATGCGACTGTTGTTGACAAGATCAGCAATTTTCTCAATCCAGCCTGCTTTATTGACTTGGTAGGGTAACTCAGTCACCACAATGGCCGTACGTCTTTGTCTGCCCCGCCCTGGACGCACTTCCTCCAGTTGCGCAATCCCTCGCACTGGAATGCTGCCCCGCCCCGTGCGATAAGCATCATGAATGCCCTTGGTATCAATGATTTCACCCCCTGTAGGAAAATCTGGACCAGGAATCAGTTCAAACAAAGCTTCATCAGATAAGGTCGGGCGATCGACTAAGGCAATCAGACCATCAATCACTTCACCTAAATTGTGAGGTGGAATATTAGTTGCCATGCCCACGGCAATACCCGATGAACCGTTCAGCAATAGATTCGGCAACTGCGTTGGGAGTACAACAGGTTCCTGCTGTGAGTTGTCAAAGTTATCGATAAAGTCAACCGTTGCCTCACCAATTTCATTCAGCATGGCGTCATAGCTAATGGGAGCCAAACGCGTTTCGGTATAACGCATGGCAGCAGGGGGATCGTTGTCTACGGATCCAAAGTTGCCATGGCCATCTAATAACGGATAGCGGCTAGCAAAGTCTTGCACCATACGAACCAGCGCGTCATACACCGCCTGATCCCCATGGGGATGATATTTACCCAGCACATCCCCCACTACACGCGCACATTTACGGAAGGGACGATCAGGCGTGAGCCCTAACTCATACATGGCATACAGGATGCGCCGATGAACGGGTTTTAAGCCATCGCGAACATCTGGCAATGCCCGGCCAACAATGACACTCATGGCATATTCCAGATAGGACCGCTGCACTTCTGTATGAAGAGGGGTTGGAACTACCTGGCCAGACGAGAGAATGTTAAGTTGGTCTGCCATGAATCACTGTCCTTAAAGAAATAGAAATGTCTGGAGCTGGGCATCGCTGCAAAAATACAAATGTATTCTGCCGAATTCAGTAAGCCTTAACAATGCTGTAAGGTATATGCAAAAGCCTGGTTACTGCAATAATTTAGAGCGCTAAGGTAAATCACACTCTGTTTTAATACAATGCCAGAGAGTACATCTATCAGGACTTATCAAGTATTTAAGCCCGCTATTGCGTAAGGAAACACTATGAAAACTGTCCTCATTGTTGAAGATGACTTGATAAATGCCCGTGTATTCTCGAAAATCCTCACCAAGCGGGGTGGATTTTCCGTTAAGCATACGGAAAATGTAGACGAGGTGATGAATTTAGCACAGCAACGCGAAGTTGACGTGATTTTGATGGACGTCTCGCTATCTCATAGTGTTTACCAAGGCAAGCCTGTAGATGGTATTAAAATTACCCAGATGTTAAAGGCTGATTCAACAACTGCTGATTTGCCTGTCATTCTGGTTACGGCCCATGCCATGCAAGGCGATCGCGAGAATTTCTTGACGCAAAGCGGCGCTGACGGCTACATCAGCAAACCAGTGGTAGATCATCAAAAGTTTGTCGATGAAATCACGGCTCTTTTACCAGAGACCTGACGATACACTTGTACTGCTTATTGTAATTTTAGGCAAGTAGTCGAGTGGTAGGGATAATGAATTTGGGCTGCGATATGCGGCATTCGGAGTTCAACTCAAAACTCAAAACGCACCTTCCACGCCGCTACGTTCTCTCTCCCCCTCCCCACAGCAAAACGCCCGATGCTTCAGTTTCTCTGCAGAGTCAAAATAGTTTCGCGGCAACTTTGAGCGACCTGGTTGATTTCACTGACCGTGTTGAAGCGACCGATACCAAATCGGAGTGAAGTGTAGGCAAGGGCATCGGTGTGACCAAGGGCTTTGAGGACATGAGAAGGCGCTGTATGAGTAGAGCTACAGGCAGCTCCTGAGGAAATGGCTACAGTCCCTCTTAAACCTAAAAGCAGGGCTTGGCTATCGATTCCTTCAACACTGATATTGAGGTTATGGGGCAATCGCTGAGTGGGGTGACCATTCAGATGAATTCCAGGAAGATCAAGCAAAGCATGCCAGAGACGATCGCGGAGTTCCTTCAGTCGCGGTTGCTCAGTTTCCTGTTCAGCCCAGGCGAGTTCCAAGGCTTTGCTGAGACCCACGATTTGTGGGGTGTAGAGCGTCCCGGATCGCATCCCCCGCTCGTGTCCCCCGCCATGGAATTGAGGAGCAACTCTAACACGGGGGTGTCGCCGTCGGACATAGAGGGCCCCGATGCCTTTAGGTCCATAGACCTTATGGGCCGTAATCGAAAGCAGGTCAATGCACTGGACCTGAACGTCTAGAGAAATTTTACCGATCGCTTGAGCCGCGTCTGTGTGGAAAAGAATGCCGCGTTCACGACAGCGCCGACCAATATCTTCCAGAGGTTGCAGAACCCCGATCTCGTTATTGGCTGCCATCACTGATACCAGAATTGTGTCCGAGCGGAGCGATCGCTCCAAGGTATCCAAATCAATCAGACCATCAGGCTTGACCGGTAGATAGGTGACCTCGAACCCTAGCTTTTCGAGATAGGCACAGGGATCTAAAACGGCGTTATGTTCGGTCTGCACCGTCACGATATGACGTCCTTGATTGAAATAGGCTTCGGCGACGCCTTTGATCGCTAAATTATTAGCCTCAGTCGCACCACTGGTGAAGATGATTTCCTCTGGAGTCGCATTCAGCCCCTTAGCAATCAGGGTTCGCGCTTGCTTGACAGCAGCAGCTGCTTCCCAGCCATACTGGTGAGTGGTACTAGCAGGGTTGCCAAAGTGCTGAGTCCAAAAGGGCACCATGGCGTCAACAACACGCGGATCCACTGGAGTTGTCGCATGACAATCCAAATAGATGGGTCGGTTTGTTTTAGGCATTACTCAGATTTAGAATGAACACCCCTACTCACAGTATTCTCAATTTAACGATTCTGGGACGGGCACAACAAACGGTACTGACTTGGCCGATTCTTATTGGGAGCTGGCTGCCGGATGCTGCCCTGTTTGTTTTTTATGCCTGGGCTAAACTAGCTGGTTTTTCGGAATCGTCCATTTGGGGAGAACTGTACTACACACCTTTCTGGCAAGATATCTTTGCGATCGGCAATTCAATCCCGCTAGCCCTCTTAGGCTTAGGTATCGCAGCTTGGCGAAAGTGGCCTTGGGTAGTTGCCTTATGCGCCAGTATGTTGCTTCACCATGCTGAAGATCTACCATTTCATCATGACGATGCCCACCGTCATTTTTGGCCCTTGACTGATTTTCGCTTCATTAGTCCAGTGTCCTATTGGGACCCAGACCACTTTGGAGCCTATGTGGCCCTAGCAGAGCTACTTTTAGTAGTACTGGCAAGTTTAATTTTGATGCGTCAGGTGCGATCGCGACTAGGTCGGGGTCTGATTATTTTCACCAATGTAGTCTACACTGTGGGTTACCTCAGCTTTTATTTGCCCTCACTCTTGTAAGTGCCCTACGTTGGCGGCTGTTTAGCTTTGACTCAACTGCAAACTCTGACTCTGAAGTTGCCGATTGACAGGAGCTTTAGAGGGTTGCTGAAAAAGGAAATTGCCGATTGGAGTGTTGGGGCTCGCGCCTCAGCATCAACCTATGTCAGCCTATTCATTTTGGGAATCTCCTTCACAATCAAAATTCCAGAGATGTCCTGAAAGCTCTTAGCGACCGCTGAAGAACTTTCTGCAACCTTTGCCAACCTTGTGTCCTAGGCTACAACGAGTCAACACAGAGATTCTTACGCTACTCTGTAACAAAATTTGCCTTTTTGCTTCTCTACAGTTGTTTTGACACGATTTTATGCATGAAGCTGCAATTGATTTTTTCCGATTACTGGTTCAAGTAGGCGCAGTTCCTGGGGAAGATTTTTCCTGTGATGTCACACAACAGGCATATCGCCTCAACGAGCGCTGCTATAGTCTGCTGCAGGCTGCTTATCCCGATGTCGATTGGCAGTCTATTGTTGAGGTTCAGTCACCAGAGGATGTTTCCAACACAGTTAAGTATCTACACCAACAGTTGGGATGTCCTTTTGTTCATAACCTGATCGCGCGAATGGCCTCTCGGATCAAGACTTTGCCCGATGGTCAAGCCGCAGGTTATCTTCAAACGCTACTGACAGGAGTCGAAAATGCGACCGGTATTATGCTCTATCCATTTCTGATCGAGCATCTAGACATGTCGGTGCAAGTTCGTTTGGAATGGTTACTGCGCCAAGAATCGGTTGTCATCCCTGCCCACGAGTGTCTATTCGATTTAGTTTTGGCAGCAGGAGGCACCGAAGCAGACTGCGAAATGCGGCAAGGTGAAACCTGGCTAACCGAGACTGGCTGCGAAAAGCTCTTCCTCGTATGGGATGGTGAATATGCCCTCACGCCAGAACAATCTGATTTCTGGAAAAATCAGTAAGGAAAATCCGTAAATATTATGAGGTGGCATCGATTAAATCTACGGTAGCTTTAGGGCTCACTTGATTAAGTCAGATAGCAATCATGAAGAATCTTGCCCTTACAGGGGTCATCGTCTTTTTGACCGTAACCGGATGTGCCTCTGAGAGACCGCCAAGTATTGATTCATCTTCTACTCAATCAAGTATTGATGTATCTTCTGATACAGCAGGACAGGAAGGTTCAGAAAAGCAAGTTGTCACCTTTGCTGATGGTGAATTTGAGATTGAATTTCCATCTGAATGGAATGAAAATGAGCAAGATA
>JBCBTQ010000219.1:0-9583 GCA_039818605.1 Cyanobacteria bacterium J06639_14
CCAAATCATGGGTTGTGTGGTTGAGGACATGTTCAATACCCAGGTTCATCAAATCGTTGACTTTGGTGTCAGAACTGGCGGTGGCGATGATCCGTGCCCCTAGTAACCGAGCCACCTGAATGGCTGCGGTCCCCACTCCACCACTGCCGGGATGAATCAAGACCCACTCGCCAGCCTGCAGATTAGCGGTGTGAATCAGAGCCATAATGGCGGTGAGATAGGCGATCGGCAAACTAGCCGCCACCTCGAACGACACTTCTGAGGGGAGTAACAGTAATTCT
This sequence comes from Cyanobacteria bacterium J06639_14, assembly GCA_039818605.1. Classification (GTDB taxonomy): domain Bacteria; phylum Cyanobacteriota; class Cyanobacteriia; order Phormidesmidales; family Phormidesmidaceae; genus SIO1E4. Next base: position 282 of record JBCBTQ010000219.1, read on the forward strand.
GAAACGGGACCAATAGCAGCCTCCGCAAACGCCCCTCTGACATGCCCAAAGACTCGCATTCCCGGCTCAAATTCGGTGACGTCAGCCCCAACTGCCTCAACTTCTCCAGCCGCTTCCTGGCCCAAACTATGAGGCAGCCCTTGATGGCCATAGCCTCGGTAGGTGCCATAGGTTGTTTGCAAATCAGAGTTATTCAAGCCTGCCGCCCGTACCCTTAGCCTGACTTCACCGGGACCGGGTTCTAACCTATCGACCAGATCAACTTGAACCGCAGTTGGCCCTTGATAGTGATGGATACGGCAGGCTTTCATATTTAAAACCACCAGGGGTCGGCAACGGGTGACGTTTTGGCTAATAAGAGCTGCTTCCGCCTAAACCGCTGAATCGAGGCAGGCCCCATGCGGGAACCCCCTAACCCCGATCGCTTAAAGGCATTTTTCTCGCCTTCGTGAATCAGGGCAGTTAAGCCTGCATCGTTGAGGCTAATGGCTCCGGCCTGGAGCTGTTGGCCCACTGCGTGCGCCTCGTCAACCGACCCCGCAAATACAGCAGCACTGAGACCGTAAACCGTATCATTGGCTAGCCCAATGGCTTCCTCGACGGTGTCAAAGGCCATGACGGGCATAATCGGGCCGAAGGTTTCTTCCGTCATAATTCGCATGGTGTGGTCGACCTGCGTGAGGACGGTGGGTTGCAACCACAGACCACCTCCCAATTCCTCAACCCTGCCGCCACAGTGAACGATCGCACCTTTTTGCTCGGCCTCTTGCAAGTGCTCGGCAATCAGCGTGGCCTGTTTAGCGGCAATGATAGGGCCGATTTGACCACTGCTGGGGTCGGGATAGGCTAGCTTCAGCTGCTGAGCTTGCTGCACCAGGGTTGCGACGAAGCGATCGCAAATGTTCCGCGCCACATAAATACGCTCAATTGAGAGACAGGATTGTCCAGCATTCACGACCGAGCCCCAGAGCAGTGCCGTTGCAGCCTGTTCAAGATCAGCGGAAGCTAAAACAATCGCGGGATCTTTGCCGCCCAGCTCTAAAAAGGCGGGAATCATGCGTTGGGCTGCCGCCAGCGCCACAGTTTTCCCCGTCGCCACACTGCCGGTAAAACAGATCAGATCCACCGTGTCGATCAACGCCGCCCCAGTCTCACCCGCGCCCTCAATGAAGCTGAGAACAGACTGGAGGGCTGGCACCGCTGCGATCGCCTCACTCATGACTGGAATAAACCGAGGGGCAATTTCACTCGGTTTGACCACCACCGCACAGCCTGCGAGTAAGGCGGGAATCATATCAATCGTTGCAAGCAAGAGCGGAAAATTCCAGGGACTGATGACGCCAACCAACGGATAGGGCACGAGGTGAGGGCGCAGTTCAATAAAAGGAATGGCGGCTGTTTTGGCAGGAGCTGCTGTTACCAGGTCTGGGGCCAGGCGACACCAACGATCCAGCCCCGATAGGAAGGAATCAACCTCCAGCACCGATTCTGCTAATCTGCCGGTATCGGCCACAACGGCCTCAATTAAGGCATCTTTACGTGCCAGCAATGCCTGCTTCCAGGCTTGCAGAGCCTCAATTCGATGGGGCACGCCTTGGGTTTGCCAGTCTTGCTGGCCCTGACGTAAGCGATCGCCCAACGCAGTCAGTGCCTCAAGACTCAGAGGGCTGATTGCATAATCCATAGCTCCTGTCCGGGGATTGCGAACCGCAATGGGTTTGGCACCACTCATCTCAAATCACCCCCAACTGCTTCAAGCGCTCAATAGCCTGCTGCTGCGTGGCCAGAAAGTGGCTACGTTCGACGTCACCTGCGGCCATTGTATTAGCGGGATAAATGGCAAACTGCTGATAAAGTCCGGCGTAGGCATCCAATCGCTGACGGGATAGCAAGTTCTTAATATCAGTCCGTTGCCGATAGCGCCGCAGAGCCGCCAAATCAATTTCACCATAGGCAGCCATACTCTCACCTGAGCCTGTTTCTGCCAACACGAGTCCGCGATAGTCAATAATTTTCGAGCCCCCATCCACAGAGGACTCCAGAATGGGCGTATTAGCAATCCCCGCCGTATTCGCAGAGATCACATACATCAGGTTCTCTACGGCACGGGAGACTTTAGCGGCCTCCTTGGGCGCACGCGCATCGCCATACACTTCTGAGGTGGGATGAAGCAAGATCTCGGCACCTCGGAGCATTAAGCAGCGGCTGACTTCGGGGAACAGAATTTCATCGGACGCCACCGCAGCCAGATTCCCAATGGCGGTTTTCGCTACGGGGAAGATCCCTTCGAGACCATAGTGATCCAGATAGCGCTCCCAAACATCGTGGGGGGTCGGTGCATAGAGCGAATTGAGCCGACGATACCGCAGCACCATCGTCCCCGACGGATCGAACACAAAGCAATTCTGAAAGTACAACCCTGGAAAATAGGGATCCCGCTCATAGGCATTCCCCGCCAGAAAAATCCCGTGCTGTTGGGCAATGGCGGCCAGGGCATCGTAGAGGGTATCTTCTATTGCTAAACAGGCTTTGGTGGCCCAGTCAGTAATGGACTCCCGCATGGGGAAGCCGGTGAGCCAATATTCTGGCAACAGCACTAAGCGACAGTCAGCTCCAATAAAGGCCCGAGCGGCGGCAATTTGAGGACCAAGTTTGGCGATCGCCCCCGCCATTATGGCCCGCGCTTCGGAGGCATCACTAGCTCCATTAACGGCCTCACACTTCAGCTGTAGGGCCAATGCGTGAAAGGCATCCAGGGAGGTAGAAGGAGTTTCCATAGGGGGGATGAGGGTGTGGAGGGTAGAGGTTGGAGGGTAGAGAGTCGAGGATGGAGGGTAGAGAGTCGAGGGTGGAGGGTAGAGAGTCGAGGGTGGAGGGTAGAGAGTCGAGGGTGGAGAGTCGAGGGTAGAGGGTGGAGAACACTAACCGCTGTGTAAAGACGCGACATGTCGCGTCTTACGCCACTACCCACTACCCACTACCACGCTCTACTCTCTACCTTGGCCTGACTCCAGTGCCAAAGGCCGTTTCAAGTATTGTCCCTGGGGAGTGCCCACGATCTGACCGTTGGCGTAGATGGATTGGCCCCGCAAAAACGTTTGCTTCACCCGCCCCGTCAACTCAACCCCCTCGAACGGGGTATAGCCTTGTTGAGATAGCGAGTCCTCGGCTCGCACCACAAAGGTTTCGTCTGGGTCCAGCAAGACCAGATCCGCGTCATAGCCTACCGCAATGTCCCCCTTACAAAACAGCCCAAACCGCTGAGCCGGATTCCAACTCAGCAGCTCCGCCATGCGGTTATACGAGAGCCCTCGCTTACGCCCTTCGCTAAACACCGCCGCGAGGAGATATTCCGTTCCGCCAAAGCCTGCCTTGGCCAGCCAAATATTATCGGGATCCTGGCGACTCGCTTTTTGCTCCGCCGAACAGCAGGCATGGTCGCTGACAATCCAATCAACTTGCCCGTTCAAAACGGCATTCCAGAGAAAGTCCACATCCTGACGCGATCGAATCGGGGGATTCACCTTCGCCCATTTGCCGGTAGGCGCATCGACATCCAGGAGAAGGTGGCCAACGGTCACTTCCCGTCGAAAATTGATGTGGGGAAAGGTGGCTTGCATCATCAAGGCAGCTTCCAGAGCTTTCCGAGAGCTGAGGTGCAATAAGTTAATGTTGACGCAGTTTGTTTCATGGGCCAGATAGGCGGCAATGCAAACGGCTAACCCCTCGGAGTGCGGGGGCCGTGCGGCGCTGTAAGCCTTGAGCCCTGAGAGGTTGGTATCTTGCTGCACGATCTTCGTGTAGGCATTGAGAATCTCAGCAATTTCGCAATGCAGACTCAAACTCACCGTCTCCTGAGCCGCCGGGTTGGCCTCCCGTAAGCGAGTTAAGCCCCGCATGATGAATTCAAAGTGAGCAAAGTCATAGCGGTCTTCTTTGTTGATCATCAAGAACAAATTCTGCTGATCGGAAAGACCATGGAGCCCATAGCCGCCATAAAACATGAAAATCTTGAAGGAGGCGACCCCCTGCTCTTCAAACAGCCACGCCATTTCATCAATATGCTGGGGGCTAATGGGAGCAATGTGATAGCCATAATCCACAAAGAAATTGCCGTCCGAACGGGCTAAAACCTCGGGAAAGAAGTCTTTGTAGGGGCCGCCTTTATTCAAGTAATACTGCCCTGTGCGGATGTAGTTGAGGCTTGTAGTCACCCCACCCATCGCAGCCGCCTGACTTTCCGCGATCGCATCCTGCTCCAGGGGGCGATAAATCCCGATATGCATGTGAGCATCCACACAGCCAGGAAAACCCAGTAAATTCTGACCATCCATGACTGCTGCGGCCTGAGTTGGATCGATTTCAGGGGCAATCTGGGCGAACTTGCCGTCTTTGAGTCCGATGTCTACTCGTTCAACTGAAGATTGGTTAGGACGCACCACCCGGACGTTTTTGATGATTGTGTCCAGCACTCGTGTTTCAGGCACAGTTTCTCTATCCTGAATCTAGCGGTTTGTTAATTTAATAGGGTATCAACTTAGGGCGAAAAATTTCGGTGGCGTAAGAATTTAGAAATCAGGAGTTAGGAGTTGGGAGTCAGGAGTTAGGAGTTAGGAGCCAGGAGTCAGGAGTTAGGAGCCAGAAGTCAGGAGCACCATTCGGAATTCGGAATTCGGAGTTCGGAATTTCATCTTCCCTACCCTGCTTATCTTTCTATGGGAGTGAGTGCAATGAATAATTTTAGTGAATACAATATTAATCCTCAGAAATTTCCTTTTCTAAGGGATTTGCAATCTCATTGGCAGGCGATTAAAGAAGAATTTATTCATTTTATGAATCATGCTTCGGGGGCTGAATTCGCGATCGCGAATCAGCTCATGGGGCCTCAGAGTCAAACGATTAAAACGAAAGGGGCTAAAAAGTATAGTGCCTTTGGTATTTTGTTCCAGGGCCAGTTGATTGAAGATTATATTCAGGCCCACCAAATTCAGTATCTGGAGGATACCACTGCTGAAGCAGCGGCGAAGACGCGGGCATTGAGAGAGCAGTATTTTGCAAAACTTGCAGACGCGATCGCGATCGTGAATCAGGCCCACGACACTATTCTGAGAAACGTTTATTTCGGCACGTTTCACCCCGGCTTAGATATCAAACTCCATACGAATGACAACCCTCATATGTATCGGGGCTATTTGGGTTTAATTGTGCCTGAGGGAGATGTCGCGATGAAGATTTGTCATGAAAAACTGTACTGGCAGGAAGGTGAATTTCTCGTACTGGATCATAGCTATCCCCATTGCCCTCACAATTACACGAACTTTGACCGCACTGTTTTGGTAGTTGATTTCTTTAAGCCAGATAGACCGAGAGAAGATGTCGTGCAGTTTGAAAAAGCTCAGGTGGCTCAGCGGATGCAGGAAAATCCCTATAGCCTAGGGGTGTTTGGTCAGAGCGATAAGGCTAGCGAAGCTGACTTTATTCAGTACGGACTCGCTCATCAGCTTGAGTGGGACAAATCTTTGAGTGCTTAAGCGATCGTCCGTTGATGATGATCAAGAATCAAAGAGGAGATTGAATCATCGATAAACTTTCACTAGATAAACTCTCAAGAGCTTGCCAAGCAATCAGTAAGCGATGGGGGTGGGAAGAAAAATACTGGTTTCCTCTTGCGCCTACCCACAGAAAAGATGTGCTTGCATTTGAGTGCCATGAACTGGAGAAAATACTGCCGGAAGCTTCATTTGAAGCCTTTATTGAAAACTTCTTTCAGAATAAATGCGTCTACATCTTTTCCGAGATTGAGCCTCCATCCATTGAAAAATCTGCCGCTGATTTTGGGTATTGGCATTCAGAAATCTGTTTGGTAGAGAATAACTTAGCCAATATTATCTATTGGTCCCATGAGGGCACCGTTACGCTTGGTGGGTATAAGCTCATAAACGCATTTAAGTTATTCTGTCCTGACTTTAGGGTTGCAGTCTGTGAGTGGGGATATGGCTATCAACTTAAGGCGGAAAATTCCGGTGGCGAGAAAATCCAGAAGTCAGAAGCTAGGAGTCAGGAGGACACTGGATTCTGACTTCTGACTCCCTACTCAGCCAGTGCTTCGCGGCTTAAACCGTAAGCCGGGGATATCAACTTCGGAGGAATCACAAAAACGCTCCCAACTAAGCGAAGCTGTGACCCACTCATGCTGCGATAGTAAGGATATAAACTGCGAAATCTCATCAAGATCCATGTCTGAACCCCCCTCTCACTTTCAGCCAGAAGAGTTGCGTCAATGGCAATTCGGCCTGAGGCAGGCAGACGATAACAACGTGTTCTGTCATTGTCGGGCGTGCGATCGCGAATGGGTCGGGTCTTCCCACGAGGTCCAATGCACCTGTGGCAGCAAGAATGTTGAAACCATTTCCTGCTGGCAATTTCCCGACGGCTGAGGGAATTTTGGATTTTGGATTTTGGATTTTAGAGTGGGCCTTTTGGGCTGGGGCTATCGAGGGCTATAAATCTGGATGCGAGAGTAGGGAAACACACACTCTCACTCTCCCCCCTACCAATCCCCCTAAACCGACCCACCACCAATACCTTGGAAACTCCCCAGGGAGCGATTTTTTGAGGTCGGCTTGTAAGTCATCGTAGTCAACATAGTCTTTGCCGTTGCGCCACCCGATGCGATTGCACAAGTCGTACCAGATTTTTTTGCCTGGATACTCCCCATCGAGCTTCGCACCACAAGCGACATAGATATCCTTCTGCACGCTAAAGCCAAATTTTCCCTGGCTATACCTTACCCAGACGCCATCAATTGCCTTCAGATCTTCACACGGGAAATTCAGCAAGTCTTCTGGGTCCAACCATTGCCCCATTTCTTTACCGACAGTGGTAATCATGAGTCGATAGGTTTCCTGATCGGCTTCGCGCCACCGATTGGCCTGCAATAGTTGCTTCAACGTTTGATACTTCGAGTCTTGGGCGATCGCTTTCAGGTTTTTGAGCAAGTGGCTTAAATCCTCGTTGATTTTCTCGGGACGGGGATACTCTTGTAGGCATGCAGCCGCTAGATCGGAAGCTTCACTGCCCTGTTCACACGCCTTTCGAATTACCTGATTTAAGAGTTTGGGAGGGAGTTGGGCAGTGTATAGCAGCACGGTTTCTCGCCAGATGGCCTCCTGCCAGTTTTTCAGAACCCAGCCTGCGTGCTTCTGAATCGCAGCGTCATCTTCCGATTGAGCCAGCAATGTTGCAGCAAAAAAGCCTTGAAAGCTGGCATGAGGAAACTCATATTCGCCGGATTCTCGCTCTACGAGGAGTTCGCTGATGGCCACAATTTGCTGGAGCCAATCTTCAGCAGCGACTTCCTCGCGTGTAAGCTGAGGCAGCTGACGCAGAAATTTGAGTAGGGGATCGCGAGGCAAGGTTAATCGTTTTGATTGCAGCATCCCAAAGGCCAGACGTTGTAACAATGCCATGCTTTTGGAATAGGCAACCAGCATGCGGATCCCTCGGGCGCGAGGACGATCTTCCAGTTGCAGCTTGCCGATGCCCCGATAGAGTTCTAAGCGCTGTCGGGGGAGGTCTTCATGGGGCGCTAAGCGATGGAAGGTCACCAACATATTGAGCAGCAGAGGATTCTCCGCCATGTAGCTCAATTCCTCGCGGCGTGTTAATTGGGTAATCAGGTTATCGGAGCGTTCCTTAGCAACGGTTTTGGCATGATGGCGCTGGCGCTGGCTGCGGAAGCAACTTTCCTGACACAGGTACCAGCGTCGGATAAAGTCTCTTTGCTGTTGGGAGCTAAACTTTTTGACGAAAATCGGAATCGCGGGTTTACGGGCCGTGTAGTCTTTGTAACCTGCCGGACGCGATGTGAGGATGAATACGGACCGGTTGTACCGTCGCATTTGCTGGCTAATCCAGTGACTCACTTCGGGACGTTTCGTGGCCGGAATTTCATCAAACCCATCTAGCAGGATCAAAGCTTTGCCAGCGGTCAGCAGATTCGTGGCCCAATAGAGAGGTGGTGTGGGTGGATGGTCTTGCCCGTCCCACAGTTTGGGTAGGTAGTCGTCGGTAATCAGTTGGGGCAGGCTGGGGGGTGTCGGCAGGGTAACTTCATCCACCCAATGCCTTAAACGGAGGAGAATCGGGATAAGTTTGGGAGCACGGTAGCGACGCTGTTTACGTTGACCGTAGATGAGGGCAATGTGGCGTAGCAGCGTGGTTTTGCCCATGCCACCTTTGGCTTGAATGACCATTTGCCGAAAGGGACGATCTTTCCGCGAGCGTCGCAACAACTCCCAAATATTCAAATTCTCGGAATACAGTGCAGCATCGCGTGAATTGCTGAGGGGATTGAAGGTGAGACTAGCGATGGTACCACTCAGGGCCAATGGCACAAACACATCTTCCAGCATCGGGATGGCGGTGCGGTCTGGGTTGTAGCCTTCGGTAATAAATTCTTCGTTGAGGTGAGCTTGCTGCTTCAGGAATCGCTTGGTGAAGTCGGATCGCATGGCAGTGACCCCTGCCAGCAGAGCGGTTTCCGTTTGATTGACCCCCCAATCGAGCAGAGCATCCAGCTTGGGGGCTAATTTTTTGCCCACCTTAATGGCAATCCATACACCTGCGGCTCCCGCAAAGCACAAGCTGGCTTCACGCCAGAGATTTTCGCGAATTTTCGTGATGCCAACAAAGCTCAAGGCTCCTGGCACACCAAAGGTAACTAATCGAGTATCCAGCAGCTCAAAGACTTTCTCAAGCGTAGTGGGTTCGTATTCTGGCATGGGGGAAGACGCTACCTGGCTGTATCTGTTTTAACTTAGAAAGCAGCGAAGGGCATCTTGGAGGTGTGGGTGCCTTGCATGAAACATGAAGAACATACGTTATCGCAACCAAACCGGATTCCGTCTGCACGAGCCTATTGATGGAATTATCGGCACAATGCGGCTTATTTCGTCAAAATTTGCACGCGCGATCGCGTTCATTATTTTGGGCGAGCCCACAATGCAAAAATGGAATTATCGGCAATTGGATGGGCGGCACATCAATGTTTGGAAGATATTCCCAACCATTTCCCGTTTGTCAAAGTGGGGGCATTTGTGGTGATGCCAAACCATGTCCATGGCGTTGTGATTATCGATAAACCCGATAACGGGGATAAACCACGGGATACGGGTATACCCGGTAACGTCGCCGTAGAGACGCAAGATTTTGCGTCTCTACGGCCTTAAAGGGTGACAACCTACCTTCAGGCTATATGTAGCAATGGTTTGAGAAAATAAAAAAGCAAAAAAATAGGGACA
>JBCBTQ010000220.1:0-9371 GCA_039818605.1 Cyanobacteria bacterium J06639_14
CAGGGACATTGGGAACTGTTCTAGCGCCTCCTGCATCAGCGCAATTGCTTGAAGATATCGGTATCGGGGCAGCTACTGGCATTATTACAGGCACAGTCATTGGTGACGATGCCGGACTGGATGACGTAATCAACGGGGCAGCCGCTGGTGCAGCTGTCAATGCCGCCAACGGCAACAATGAGTCGCGTGACTTGGGGCAAGACATTGCCGTCGGAGCCGCTGCTAGTGGCGTTACTGGCATTATCACTAACAATGACTCGTTTCTGGAAAATGCCCTGCAGGGGGCTGCGGCTGGTGCCGTGATCAACATTTTCGGTGACTAGTACTCGACGGCGTAAGTTTTCGGACTAATTCGATAGTGGAAGGGTGGAAGGGTAGGGGCAGGTTTAGCCGATCGCTGAGTTGAGAACGACAAAATCCATCGCTCAAAATCTGCCCCATTCCCTATTCCCCATTCCCCATTCCCCATTCCCCATTCCCCATTCCCCATAAACCACCAAATACAAAATCGCCATCATCGACCGCAAAGGCCAATCGCCTGCATCAGATTCCAGTGATCTTTGACTGGAACTAGAGTATTCGCGGCAATAAATCCGCTGGCGGCTACTGCGGGTAAGCCAATGCCCGGGAATGTGGAATCACCACAGCACAAGAGTCCATCTAGAGGTGTTGTGGGTCCGGGAAAGAGGGCTTTGCCTGCGGCGATCGCCGGACCATAGCTACTCCGGTAGCGTCGTAGAAACCGCTCATGGGTGAGGGGGGTTCCTGTTAGAGAGACTTCCACGCGATCGCGAATATCCGGAATCACCTGTTCTAGTGCCTGCCACATCACCTCAGCACGTTTGACTTTCAGCTGTTGATACCGCTCACTACGCCGGTCCAACCCTTGCCATGGGGTATAGGGTTCGTTGCCGGGGGTATAGACATGGATTGTTTCCTTCCCTGGTGGGGCTAGGGACCGATCTAAACGGGACGGGATTGAAATCAACACAACGTTTTGAGGCGCGGTGACCCCTACGGCCCAATCATTCACCACAATGTGGTGGCAAGCCAACGCTTCTGGCAGCCCTGAGCCGTCGATACCCAAATGCAAATGCATGAAGCTATCACAAGGGGGAGTTGCCTGTCGCTGTTGACGAAATGCACGAGGTAATGCATTTTCAGGCAATAGCTTGAACGTATCCCACACCGAGGCATTGGACACCACAGCCCGTTTGGCCTGAAGAATTTCTCCGGATCGGAGGCGGACGCCTGTGGCGCGATCGCCGGCTACGAGCACTTCTTCCACATGGGCTCCCAACCGCAGCTCACCACCTTGTTTTTGCAGCCCCCGGACTAAGGCATCCACCAGGGAGGCGCTACCACCGACGGGATAATCCAATCGCACATTCGGGCGATACCAGTCAGCAAACATAAAGGCCATTTCGGCCGCACTGGTACCTGTAGCAGGCAATCCAGATAGTAAAAAGCAAAGGAGATCAAGCCAGTTACGAATAAAGGGATCTTGCACCACACGATCCCTCAAACGACTGAAGGGACCTGTGAGATCCAGAATGCGGGGAGTATGGGGCAACATTGACAACGCGAAAGGCGCAATAGTTTGCAACGCGCCCCAATCGAAGCGTAAAGCTGCTGGAGGTAGGGCGATCGCAGCCTGACTGTAGGGCTGCATAAATGTTTGGAGTTGACGCCATTCGGCGATCGCGGTGGCCCCCCGCAAGGTTCCTAACACCTCACAAAACTGCTCAGCCCCGACTTGCGTATCAAAGGTCCCTTCCGGTAAGCAGCAACCCCAGGTGTCATAGGTCAGCCATGTCGCATCCTCCCCCACAGCATCTAACACCTGTCGTAGGGGATTTGGCGACGGACTGTGAGACAACCCTGAATATAATGACGGTCCTGAATCAAATCGAAAGCCAGACCGCTCAAACCCATGGGCGGCTCCCCCCGGAATCGTATGGCTTTCACACACAACCACATCGAAGCCATACCTGGCCAGTAGTGCGCCGCAACTCAGTCCACCGATACCACTGCCCACAACTACGACGTCTACCTTCATCACTTCTTCCCAGCGCAATGTCTTCAGTGTTACGCAAAGGGGAAGCAGTCATAATTCCGAACGCCAATCCCATCGCCTTGGCTGATACTAAATCTGGTTTACCCACTCCCTAATTGACCGACGCGACAGGTATCATCTATTTCCCATAATGGGGTTAGCCATTCGGATTCGGTATTACAACCAGTTCCCGACCAAAACGTACGGTGCCCAATAGCGAGGATGTTGGTAGCCGGGATTTTGGAGCAGCGCTAACTGTGCCTGTCGCAGTGCCGCTGCTTTAGTTGTCGGAGTTGTCATCAGGGTTTGATAAAAGGCGTCCATTAAAACTGCGCTAGTTTCATCATCCAGATTCCAGAGGGAAGCAAGCGTACTGCGGGCACCGGCTCGTACAGCCACTCCAGCTAAGCCGAGGGCGGCTCGGCGATCGCCCGAGGCCGTCTCACAGGCACTCAAAACTAACAGTTCAATAGCATCCTGACGATTTTGCTCACTGTTACGTAGCAAGCGATTGAGAGTGTTGATAGCAATGGGGGTATCCCAGGCCAGGATGAAGGTTTCTTCGCGATTAGAGCTGAACTGACCATGGGTAGCTAAATGGACAATAGGATAAGGAGTCTGATTAATTTCGGCTTCCAGCGTGTTCTGGGTAAAGGTTTGATTGAGCAAAATTCGGCTGGTCAGAGTTTCCTGAATTTGTTGCACCTCAGTACGCACAAAATCCAGCGGAGCAAAGCCATGGCGGGCTTCACTCAAGCCCGCTGCAATCACTGCTAAGGTTTGTGCTTTCAAAGGTTGAGGGTCGACTAACTGAAGACCTGGGGCCAGGGCCAGGTTATACTTTTCGACCAAATATTGCTGTCCGTCGTAGAGCACCGCCATCGGAATATTGCGTAGAACGCCATCCAGAACAAACACCAGGGTCTCGATCTGGGCATCGGCCAAGTTGACTTCTGCAGGCTTTAAGAGCCCGTCATACAGTTGTGTGGCGAGGGTCTGAACGCCTCTCAGGGCATAGGGCAACACGATTTGGCGACGCAAATTTTCAACTTCGGCTTCTAGTTCAGTCTGGGAAATAGCAGTTGAGTAGTGCTGAAGTGGCTGATTAGGGAGCTTCAGAATAACTTCTAAGCGATCGGGCAAGATGATGGGATACAGAACAGCCGTCGGAGAACTCGCCCTATCAACGACCTGATCGATTTGTTGTTGCACAGCTAGGCAGGGTTCGCGAAAGAAGTTTTCCAGTTCGGCCAATTGCAGCGATTCGATCACGTCGCGAGCTTTCAGTAACTTAGTTTGACTGCCCGCATCGGATGTTTGGGCTGTCGTTAACAGCAGGTTGACCAGTTCTCGGTAAACGGGTTCTACCTGTTCACGGAAGTCAAACTGTAAATCGGGATTGATCGTGACTAAATCAAGGCGCAGACTTTGCAGGGTATCCACAGCACTGGTATAGGCTGCGATCGCCCCCTCTGCGTCGCCCTCCCGCTGCTTTAGCTGACCTAACTGCCACTGCCATCGGTAGGTAATATCATCGGCAGCCGCCTGTTCTGATAAGTTCAGGGCCTGCAATAGCAACGTTTGAGCCTCTGAGTACTGCTGCTGCTGCTGGTATAGTTCTCCCAGGTAGCCCAGCGCAAATGATGCCGCTCTAGCATCATCCAGCGTGTGTGCTTGCTGGACGGCGATCGCTAGCCATTGGCCAATCTGGGGAGCCGCATAATCGGCGGCGAGATCCATCAGTTGGCGAGCTAAGGCTAATTGGGCGTAAACCGAGAATCGACTCGTCGGCAATGCCTCTAATTGAGTTTGAATCGCTACTAGCAGGGATTGGGCTTCTGAAGTCCGCTCCAGGGCATTCAACAAACTAAATTGGGCAATTTGAGCTTGTATCGTCAGGATGGGAGTCGGAGCCGCGATCGCAGTTTGTTGATAGTACGCTAGTGCGGCCTCAGGATTGTCCATTGATTGCACGGTCTGCCCAAGACTGTACAGCGTGGCAGCCATTTCAGAAGCCTGCCCGGTCGCTTGAGCGATCGCCAATCCTTCCTGCAGTGCGACTTCCGATGGTGTTAGTTCACCTGTGATCCGCAACAAATTACCCAGATTACGTAATCCCACACTTTTAAGCACTTCATCTGACTGGGCCATGAGACGGGGTTGCAAATCGCTCAAGAGAGTGAGCGCCCGACGGTAGAATCCCAGTGCTTGCAGTGCCTGAGCCTGATTGATTTGGCAATGCAATAAACCTTGATTGTCACGGGCCTGACGGTAATAAGTTGCCGCTTGCTCAAAGGCAGTGAGGGCTTGGGTGGGTTGCGATCGCAGTAACCATCCACGCCCCTCAGTGTTGAATATTTGTCCTAAAACTGAGAGGCCATCAGCCGATATCTCTGCTCCTGTACCTGTGATCGCAGCCAAGCTCTCTGCCCGTGCAGCATCCGCCTGTGACCACTCGCCTAATTGATGGTGGGCGATCGCTACCTGGTTCAAAGTCTTAGCCTGCCGCAACGGTTGACCTTGGGCACCGAAAGCGGCAGCAGCCTGTTGCCATAGTTGGATGGCTGCGGCAAATTGCCCCATCGTGTATTGGTCTTGACCTTCTTGAAGTAACTGTTCAGGCGTAGTTTCGGCGAGGAGAAGAAGGGGCGGCGAGTGAACGGGTGGGCGAGTGGACGAGTGCGCAGGTGGGTGGAGGGAAACCAGCCGCGACACGAAATTTCGATTTGCGGCTGGGGTAGGGGATACCTGCGCCAGAATTACCAGTGCAGCCGCAGTGATTAACGCCAAAAGGAAGTAGCTGAGCCGACGGCAAGTGGAACGATTGGGGCAAAAGGGAGAGAGGCGATCGTTAGGGAACATTTTCGGCGCTAGATAATTTGTGCTAGATAATTTGTGCGGGCAAAATTGAGGCCGGGGAGAGTCGGGGACTGAGGGAAAGAAGGTATTGAGTTTTGAATTTTGAATTCAATTTGAAACTCCATTACCCCACTACTCAATCACCCTTCCACGCTCCCACTTCCCTACCGTCCTACCCAGAACGTCCACACCCCTGGTCCGAATGAATGGGGTACATCGGTGACACCGCTTCCGCCGATAGCACAATATTTCCTTCAGCATCGCGCTGCCAATCTTGAGCTTCAACCAGAGGTTCAGGTTCAGACCCTATAGACGCAGCAACAGAACTTTGAGCCGGAATAGCTGGCTGAGTAATGGCTGGCTGAGTAATGGCGAGGGTTGTCCCTGAACCGAAGTCAGTGAGAGGAGTGGTTTCATTGCGGATAACGGCAGCAGGACTGGGGGCGATGCCGCCGCGCCCGGTGACCACAAAGGCACTTTGACCTTGGCTATCGGCCAAACAACGTTGAGCAATGGGAGGTGTATCGTTCAGATCGGTGGGCAATTCCAGTAATCCATCAGTCGGATCGATGTCGGCAATGTCGCGGGTTATCGTGCCACTGGCACCCCCCGCTTGCGAACTGGCATCAATATCGTTAGTGCCATTCCCAGGAATTGCAGGGCGTTCAACCAGATTAAAGATGTTTTGGGCTGTAATGTTGATGTTCCCCCCGTCGCCTTCGAAAGCATTCGCGATGATGTCGCTGTCTTCACCAGGAACAGCAATGATAAAGGCGTTAGGCGCGAGAATAGCGATATCGCCGCCATCGCCCCCGGTCTGGGCAGTTCCCGCTGTCGTGGAGAGTTGACTGTTGCGACGGAGCAGTAAAAAGTCGGCAATTTGCACGGTGATATTGCCCCCATCTCCAGAAGAAGATTCAGACACAATCGTCGACTCATCAAGCTGTACGCTAGCGGCTGTAATGTCTATGCTGCTGGCCGCTTGGTTGCCTTCACTACTGGCTGAAATCGTTGCCCCATCAGAAATTTGGAGCTGATCAGTCTTTACGCTTAAAACTTCTCCAGCAGGCCCCAAGCCAGACGTTTCAGTAAATAGGCCACTGGGCTGATCACTGGTGGAGGTGCCCTCCAACTGCACACGATCGGTAGCCTCAATAATCAAGCGACCACCACTCCCAGGGCCACGACTACCGGCCGAAACTTGGCCGCCGTCTGAGACGGATAGCGTCGCTGTCTGAATCCGGAGTTCTTCGCCTGCATCCCCAGCATCCAAGGTCTGAGTCAAAAGACCACTAGCCTGGTTCTCGTTCAATGACGTGCCTGAGACCTGAACTAGCTCAGTCGCCTCAACCGTTAAAATGCCGCCGTCCCCTGCTCCAAAGGTTTGAGTCGAGACTGATCCACCCTCCTGAATCAGCAACTGTCTCGTTTGAATCTGCAAATCACCAGAATTTCCGGTCGAAAATGTGTTGGCTTGAGCCGCGATATTACTCCTGACCTCCTCGCCATCATTGAACAGGCCACTGCCCACAACTTGAATAGTCTCTGTTGCCTGGATACTCAAATCACCAGCATTCCCCTCAGTAGACGTACTGGCAGAAATATTGCCGCCCCCCTCTACCTGCAATTGCCTGGTGTCGATGAAGATGTTGCCGCCATCGCCCGTTGCATTTTCATCGGTTGAGGCTCTGACTCTACTTGCCCTAATACCATCAGAGGAAATACCGCTGACAACCATCGCGTCGGAAACCGTGAGCATTAAATCGCCCGCATCACCTGCACCAAAAGTGCCCGACGCGATTCTTGCCCCCTCCTGGATTGTCAATTCACGAGCTGTGATGGTCACATCACCCCCATCCCCTGTTGCATCGGGATTTACTTGGGCGGCAATACTACTACTTGTCGCGCCATCTGCAGATTGCCCGATTATCTGAACAGATTCAGTTGCATTAATCGTCAAATTCCCCGCATCTCCCATGCCAAAGGTACTGGCAGAGATTTGGGCTCCCCCTCGAACTTCTAAACTGCCAGTCGTTATAGTGACGTTACCGGCATGGCCTGTCGCCTCTTGGAATGTCCGTGTTTGTATGCTGGTGAAGCGATCGGTAAGTGCGATCGCGTCCGCCACTTCGATAATGATGTCCCCACCTTGCCCTGATACGAGGGTAGCTGCCGCGATCGCGGCCCGATCTTCAAGGTTTAAATCGCTCGATTGTATGCGAATCGTTCCACCAATCTCACTACCCTCTGTTGATGCGAGCAGGGTACTCCCACGCAAGGTAATTTCGTCATTGGCAATGAGTGTAATATCACCCACACGTCCCGTTGATGAACTACTGACAATGCCCCTCAACTCAACCGCAATATTCGGCAAAGAAACATCCGAAACGATGTCAGTTCGAGCATCCAGAATGACCGAACCCGCATCTCCAGAAAACAAGAAATCATCTGTAAAGATGTTATTGAACTGTATCGTTCCCCCTGCCAAAGAAAGATTGGGTTCATACTGGTTGGTCAACAACACGAACCCATTGGGAGCATCAACCGCAACATCCCCGACGATAATATCGGCACTACTGGGAGCTGTAGCATTTACAGGAGGAGGCACAAAAGAAAAGTTTTCATCAAAGAAAATTTCTAGCGGAAATTGATCTCCCACAGTGCCTAAAGGAGTGCCAATAGCATCTGGCAACATGCCAGCTCGAATATCTAGCGTCGGTTGACGACTGCCATCAATGGTGACAGAGGTACCATCGGCAAGGTCTACATTGGCAAGTTCAGGCGTGTTAATGGGATTGATGGAATCACCAACTGCATCAGCACCCGTGATAATAATCATGCTAATTTCTACCGATCCCCCTGCTAAAACATGCAGAGAACTCCCTTGATAACCCAAGAAGCTGACATCGCCTTGAGAGCGAATAATAGGATCCTGAAGGCTGACTAAATGGCCTAACGCACCATCAAGTTGTTCAACGCGAAAATCACCTCCATTCCAGTAGTGAGCATCGCCAATCACGGGTTGAGCCGAACGCAGGATTATATCCCCTCCTGCCCAAAACCCACTCTGGGGGTGGTGCAAAGCAAAGATATCAATCCCTTGATTGCCCTGCAGCAGCAATTGGTTACCGGCCACTGCGATGAGAGGGGTATCTACCGCATCCTGAATTCGCAGCGTATCTTGAGCCTGCAGCATAAGATCGGTACCAGCTCCGATGGTTCCCTGCAAATTGAGCCTATCGGCAGTCAGCGTTAAGTCCTGCCCAGCAAACAGCCGCCCTTGATTGACAATTGTGGTTCCTGGTTGCAGCGTGCCGGACTGTATGCCGGGCGTAATGCTAAGCGTCAGTAAAGGCGGCCCTGCTGGATTGGTCGCACTAAAGGTGAAATCATCGCCTAACTGCAACTCATCAGCAGTACTGGCGAAAAAAGAACTTCGAATATCTAACTCAGCATTAGGGCCAAACACAATGCCGTGGGGGTTTAGGAAAAACAGGTTGGCCGGTCCCTCAACCCCTAATGTGCCTAAAATATAGGATGCATTTGCGCCTGTAACGCGACTAAGAATCGTCTCAATTCCTGTGGGGTTGGCAAAGTAAACCTGCCCTCCCTCGGCAACATTAAACTCAGAAAAACTATGAAACAAACTGGAGTCTCGTAAGGCACCTCCGGTAATGCGATCGTCCGAAGTCAGTTGCGAGCTTTCAGGCCCCAAAGTATTGTCTGGAATGATCTGAGCCTGAACTGGGCTAGCCATCAGATCTTCACCAATCAGATTCAATAGCGTCAAGGTGCCGACGAGTAATGCCTTAGGACACCAAAGTTGCCATTTAGAAACCATGGGAAGAACCTTCTGATATTAGGGGCAATTTGTCTACTTAAACGAATACGCATACGAACAAATAGCGTACTGATTGTAGGGGGAAAGGGTCTTAAAAGACTAACAGCTCACACTTCATGAAGTTACGTTAAAAGCTGCAGAGCTCGCCTTATCGCAGCGGAAATACAGCTAGAAATCCATCATCTTTTCCTTAAACTAATCCTTTTAGGGTGGTTCACAGTGTCCTGATAGGTTTAGGAAATATAGGCTTAAACCTCACCACAGACACTCCTTGCAGCCAAAACAGTCTAATTGAGTCAGAAGCCAGAAAACAGAGTTTAGCAAAGATATAAATTCTGCTCCCTGACTCCTGATAACGCCTAAATTTTTCGCCTTAAGTGACCGTCTCTCAACCTTAGACGTAAATAAACTGATCTGAGGAAGTCAAATCCAGGTCGGTAGCATCTAAACCCTCAACGATCGCAATTAGATCACCATCAAGAGTATGGATTCCAGCCCCTTCGGAAGCCCCGATTGTAACATCAAGCATTAGATAGTCAGCTGAATTGCCAGATAGTTGGATTCTATCAGCGATATCACCAACAAAGTTAAAGACATCAAAGTCTTGAATCTTGG
>JBCBTQ010000221.1:0-9342 GCA_039818605.1 Cyanobacteria bacterium J06639_14
CCAAATTGTTCAGCCACGTGGCTACATCGGGATGGGCCTCACCCAGGCTGGCTTTACCGAGGTCGATGGCTTGCAAGAACAGGGGTTCGGCATCACCATAGCGACCTTGATCCGAGTATAAAGTGGC
This sequence comes from Cyanobacteria bacterium J06639_14, assembly GCA_039818605.1. Lineage (GTDB taxonomy): Bacteria > Cyanobacteriota > Cyanobacteriia > Phormidesmidales > Phormidesmidaceae > SIO1E4. The sequence continues at coordinate 128 of JBCBTQ010000221.1, forward strand.
CAAATTGTTCAGCCACGTGGCTACATCGGGATGGGCCTCACCCAGGCTGGCTTTACCGAGGTCGATGGCTTGCAAGTACAGGGGTTCAGCATCACCATAGCGACCTTGGTCCTTGTATAAACTGGCCAAATTGTTCAGCCATGTAGCTACATCGGGATGGGCCTCACCCAGGCTGGCTTTACCGAGGTCGATGGCTTGCAAGTACAGGGGTTCGGCATCCGCGTAGCGACCTTGATCCTTGTATAAACTGGCCAAATTGTTCAGACTCTTGGCCACATCGGGATGCTCATGCCCGAGACGCGCTTGAGTGATAGTGACACAGCGCTCCCGCCAGACTTCGGCTTGGGCATAGAACCCTTGCCCCTCGTAGAACCGTCCCAACCCGGTAAAGGGCCATATCAGCTCCTTATTACTAACCCTTGATACCCACTGAATCGCTGCCTCTGCGACATGAGGCACCATTTCACGCCATACCCCAATCTGAGACAAGATCGGGGTTTCATCCACCTCTTTAGAGGCTTTGATCACTGCCCCACAGTAGGCTGAAATCAGCGGTGAATCATCAGTCAGCTTGTTGCGGATGAAGCGGTGAATTACTGGATGCAGTTGATAGTGCTCCTGCTCTACTCGTTGGAGTAAACTGAATCGCAGCAGCTCCAGGTTGCGCAGCCGCTTCAGGGTGGCAGGTTTAACATCTGGGTAGCACGCCTCCACCCGTGGCCAAGGAATGGGCGCTGGGGCAAACACCCCTAACAAGCAAGCTAGGTCTTGAGCTTCTGCAGAGAGTCGCTGCCAGCTCAACTCAATTGCTTTGGCCAAGTTGAGGCTGGCCGTCATCCCCACTTCCATCTCAGTGAGTGCTTCTGCCTCAAGTTCCTGCTCATCGAGCTGCCCTTGCAGTTCAGCCAGCAACAAGTCCCAATCGATAGCCAGATAGCGCCCCACCAATTCCAATCCCAAAGGCAGATAGCCCAGCCACTCACAAAGTGCCTTAGCCTGCTCCAGTTCTGTATCGATGCGCTCAGGGGCTTCTGCGAGCTGCCTCAACAGCTCCAATGCCGCCGCTTCACTCAACACCTCAATGGCAAAGGGCTTGACGGTGGTAGCCAGCCGTTGTTGTCGGGTGGTCAGCAGCAGGATGAAGCGCTTATGGGTGGGCAAATAGTCTTCAATGGCAGCGTAGTCGCTCACATCATCGATGACCACTAAGGCTGCTGCGGGAGAATTACCAAAGTCAGGCCAGTTACGCCAGCAGTAGGCAATCTGTTCTTTGACTGGCAGCTCATCAGATGGGGTTAGGTCTAGTTGTGCCTGCGCAAAGCTAAGAATTTGAGTCGCAACATCTTGCCCCCTTGCTTCTAGCCAACACACGCCACCGGGGTAATGCTGCTGCCAATGGGTACGGGCATATTGCAGGGCCAGCTCAGTCTTACCAATGCCGCCCATGCCCACCACAGCCGTAATTGCCACCTGCTGAGACTGCTGGAGTTGCTCGTGGAGGCGCTGCAAATCTTCGCCACGACCGACGAAGTGCTGGGTACCTTTGCGGGGGAGGTTGTTGGGCGGCGTTAACTTTGTCCAGGCCGATTCGGACGACTCTGGCTAAGGCTGTTGGCCAAAGTGCATCGTCTCAGCAATGTACTGAGTCCCACCTTGTTCTGCTTTGGCTTGGATATTGGTGTTATCGTTGCCTGTCACTTCCATATGCATGGTGCTCTGGTCTTGAATCTTCCCAGCCTGAATCTGTTGAGCTAGGACTTGGAGCTCAGTGGCAAAGTCTTCATCCTCATTCATCTCAACTTTGAGGTAGTCTGCCACCTTCTCAATATCTGCCTTAGAGCCCTCCTCAGCCGCTTTAAGGGCAGCTTCTGCTCTGGGATTGCCTGTCAGTTTGGCCCATATCTTTTGACGTAGGGTATCCATCTGCTCAATGGCACTCTGGGTAAACTTCTTGGCGAGTTCACCAGCGCTGGTTTCAAGGAACTTAGTAAAGGCGAGGGTGGCAATGGTGCCGACGGTGAGGGTAACCGGATCTGCCATGGGAAGTGAATGGAGAAGGGGGTCTATCCCGTTATGGCACAGGCAGAGCGGGTTTGGCGAGGATGGGGTGGGGTTTTGGGAAGTCCAACTTCAATGGTTAAGCACATGCAGGTAGACGCGATGGCTGGCAGTTTCCGCAATTAGGCTCCAATCACCTGGCTCCAGCAGCTTGTTAAACACGGTGCGAAACTCAAACTGCGGCAGCATCGAATAAAGACAAAAGTAACGCCCGGAAGTTTTTGCCCTCGAAAGGTGAAAGCTGTGCTAGGAGAAGATTATACGCCCGCGAAAAATCTCGATGGCTCTGTGATCGGTAGGGCAACTAACGCCCATCAGTTTGCTATTCACTAAGCGATTCAGGCTTACTCCTGCTTCAGCGGCTTCTATTGCCAGCTTACGGTGGATAAACGGGGTTGACCTGACCATGAAATTGCCTGAGTAGGCTTTCAGCGATAGAGGTTCAGGCACAGGATCGCCAGATTCAACTAGATCCCCAATGGCCTCTGCTATCAGAGAACGGATGCCTGCAAGCGCAGCCTCTTGAGATGGTTCTAGCTAGCTTAAGCTTGGGAATTCGGCGCAGGTGGCGACAAACTCTTCATCCTCCTGCGACTAGGTAACCGGATAGGTATAAAAATCTGGATTGAGTTTATCGGTCTCCATCGTTCTTCTCTATCTTGTTGATTGCCTCTAAGACCTGTCGAACCTGATATGGCCTAGCTTTGCCACTTTTATTCTGGATATTGACCCGTGGATCACCCTGCCAAGGTGTTTTATAGATGCGGTGACATCGGTGTTGCGCAAACCCACCGGCATAAGCTCCTGTCGCCAGCTCAGATTTGGTTTCGGAGTTTGTAAGCAGAAACAGTTGAATCGGCACCAGGCTGGCGACAGAGAATGACTAGCCCGATCGCCGCCACGGTCAACTCAACCCCAGTCGCCATCACTAAATTGTTAGACGGACTTCCATCCAAAGTGAAACCAACCAGGCGTGAGAGTCCAAAAGCGCCGTAGACCAAGACAGTGAGAGTGATTGAGAGCGATCTTAGATGGGCACGAAACGCTCCGAGGAAGATGAGTAAACCACTACTCGCCAGCAAGCCGCCGGGGGCGCGAATTTCCGAGAGTAGGCTGGGATCATTGCCAAGCATAATCCCATCACTAGCGTAGAAGGCGTGGGGTACGAGCAGGATAGTGCTACCAATGGCCAGCAGTAATAGAGCAGCAAAGACGAGAAAAAAAGAAGTGAGGCGGTTCATGGGACGTTTCTCCGAGTTGTGGGGTTAGCAATTAACAAGTTGAGTGGAGGCAAATTGACGGGCGAAAACGGATGTGACACCAGCGAGGCAGTCATCCCAGCTTGTGGTCTGAGTTCAGTCAAAGGCCGGTGAGACAGAACGTGAACCTAGGCGAATCGGTTAGCCAAGGGCTTGGAGGCGGGTGGCCACTCGGCAGCCAGTTTTACCTGTGGCTCCGAGAACTAGGGTGAGCCCTCTGGGTGGATTCAATAGAGGATAGTTGCTGTTCATGGCTTACTCCTTTGCAGTTGTTGGGTGGCAGGTTGAACGCATTCCGGTTAACCTCATCTAACATCCATAATGGCGGCATTGAACTGGACTTAAAATGATATAAAGTCTATTATTCTTAACCAATCGTCCAGAGATCTTGGACGATTAGACATGAGAGCCATGACGACAACCGAAACTGCCTACCCTACACCCAGCCCCCTACCGCCCCGTGACCCTCTCGGCGAGGTACTCCACATGCTCCGCCTCACGGGAACGCTGCACTGCCGTGCCGAATTGACTGCACCGTGGGGACTCTCTATTCCTGCAATCGCCGACTGTATGGTTCTGGAAATCGTCAATGTGGGGCGTTGCTGGCTAGAAGTAGAAGGAGAGGAACCTTGCGAACTGCGCGAAGGCAGTCTCGTTTTACTGCCCCACGGGACGGCCCACCAGCTGCGCAGCGCGATCAATACGACAACCCAACCGCTTTTTGATATTCCGGTGGAGAAGATTAGCGATCGCTACGAGATCATGCGCCATGGTGGAGGCGGTGAGTTTACCCAGGTCACGGCGGGCGTCATGCGGGTCGATCGCTCAGCTGTCGGCAATCTCTTAGATCTGTTCCCCACGGTGCTACAAATTGATGCTTGGGACGACGAGAGTGGATGGTTGCAAAGTACGCTCCGCTTTATTGCCCGAGAAGCTAGAGAGCTGAAGCCAGGCGGAGAAACTGTGATCACTCGGCTTACGGATATTCTCATCATTCAACTGATCCGCACCTGGGTCGATTCAGTGTCTGGGTCAAGCCAAGGCTGGCTCGCTGCCCTACGGGATGAGTCGATCGGTCAGGCGCTGGTGTTGATCCATCGTGAACCCCAGCATCCGTGGACGGTGGCTGCGCTAGCCAAAGTGGTGAATCTGTCTCGCTCATCATTCTCTGCCCGATTCACGGAACTTGTGGGCCAACCGGCCATGGGCTACCTGACACAATGGCGGATGCAACTGGCCCATACGTTGCTCTGTGATACGTCACTCCCGTTGGCGGCGATCGCCGATCGTGTGGGTTATGAATCGGAGGTTGCCTTCTCCAGAGCGTTCAAGCGGTTGTATGGTGCTCCGCCGGGGAGTCTTCGTTGCGCTGGCCGCTCAGCATAGTCAGATCATGCCGCTGTCGGACGAACCTTGAGGCAACGTCTGATAGTCAGTACTTTTTCTACAATATTTCGATCTTAGGGGCTGTAATCGAATCGCTACAGCACTTCCAGCCTTATGGCCCAATTTAGCAATGATCGGGGCCGCAGGCCTGATTCGCGCGCCAAGTACCTGGAAGAGTGCTTTGGGTGGGGCAGATCAGATCATCTAAGTAACAGAGGACGTCTAAGTAACAGAGGACGTCTCCAGACTGGCGAAGTGTTTTCTTAGCAGGTCATGCATGAAGCGATAACGCCCCCCAACACGCTGAATGAAGCGATGATTTTCGGCATGTTCGAGGAACTTTGCATAGTCCCACGGGCTCACACCTGATTGATAGAGCACTAGGCGTAGGGACAAGTGTTGAAGCGCAGCACCTAGCCCGACGATCAGCCCGCCAATTAGCCCGCCAATTAGCCCGAAACTCAGTCCGAAACTCAGTCCGAAATTTAGCCCGCCAGTCAGCCCGCCAATTAGTCCGCTACTGAGTCCAACACTTAGCCCGACCGTCAACCCGCTACTCAGCCCAAAAATCAGGCCAAAAATTAGACCGTTCTTCTTTGATTGTTGAATTCCTTGATTTGGATATTTCTTGCTATCTAGATCAACTTCAATCCCCTGAAACCCACCAATCAGTCCAACACTCAGCCCGATACTCAAGCCGACACTCAGCCCGAAAAGCAGTCCATTACTCAGTCCGATACCGAGCCCAGTAATTAGCCCAAAAATTAGCCCGACAATCAGCCCGCCGCTTAGCCCATCACGGGCAAACTGCTGCCATGAGAAACTCAAAGCTTCTGCCGATTTGATATTATTCAGCCCACCACTCAGCCCGCCAATCAGTCCACTAATCAGCCCGCCAATCAGTCCAAAAATCAGTCCGCCACTTAACGCGCCAGCCAGCCAGCCAATCAACCCACCACTGAGTCCGCTAGTCAGTCCAACGCTCCAACGATAGAGAATCCGATCGCGCTGTCTATCCAACCAAGACGGCTGCAACCGCTCAATCAGAAACTCCGTTGTGCCTACCGCTTCCAATTTCCTTGCTAGCCAAGATAGATAGTGTCGCGTTTGCTCTGGGCTAGGTGCCTGCCCTGGAGGATAGGCTCCTTGATTATTCAAGTCATGAAGCTGCTTGTTGATATAGGTATCCAGCAACTCGTCCACACTGCTAATCGGTTGCCCCTGGTACGCCACCACCAAGATCAGCAGAAATAGTGGAGAGCGAACCAGTTCCAATAGGTCAGGCTGGCTTTGCAGGGCATTCCACAATGGCGCACGATTCAACCGCTGGAGGTAGTCTTGAATCTGATCATCGCCTAACGCTTGCAGATAGATAGCCCCATTTAAGCGCTTCAAGGATTCATTCTCAGCTTCGAGGGCTTCATATTCTTTGCGCCGACAACAGACCACCATTGACAGTGCATGTATATCCAGAAACGCATTGATCGCTCGAATGCACTTAATCTGCTTAGCTTTTCGATGCGCTTTGATTCCCTTGGTTGTCGATGCATCACCCCCATCCACCCGTCTCAGCTCATCTAAACCATCGAGCAACGGCAACAGTTGATTCTGCTGAATCCAGTGTTGAGAAACTTCTGCGGGGACGGTGTATTTCTCCAAAAGCTGGGTACTCAGCCACTCATCAAACGTGCTCTCACCTGTCCATTCTGAAAGCTCGAAGATGACGGGAACGGGGAGGTCTGGGTCTTGCTGAGCTTTGTGCAGGAGTTCCCTGGCTAGTACCAACAACTCATTGGTTTTGCCAGAACCGGGTTCACCCAGAATCAGTAAGCGTCCTTTAATATCGTCTTGTTCAAACAGCTCTAGCGTCGATTGCGCCACCCTGGCAGACTCAGCTGGTGTTGAGGTATTGAACGTATTGAGCCAGCGCTTGATTAAGGGCTCCGGGGTTAATTCCGCTGGCTCTGGGGGTAAATCACGCTTTCCCACCCGCTGACGCTGCTCTTCTCGCTTCAAGTCCATCCGTACCTTGTAATGCAGAGAGCTGTCTAAGCGGATCACCACCTGCTCAAGGACAACCTCAATGAGCTGTCGCCGCAGCTTTTGGCGCACTTCATCGGTGATCTCTGCTTTCGTAGGGACAAGGTACTTGCGAATGAACTCGATGATTTTGCCTAGGTTACCTGTCCAAGCAGCGATCGCAGCAGTCGCTAGAGCAATCACCGCAAATCCAGCCATCCCCCAGCCTATGACGGGGTTCTGGTTGAGGAAGTTGAGGATCTGCTCTGTTTTAGTGGGATCTGGCAGTGGGATGTCCAGGTCAGCTTGAGCCAGCAGCGCAGTTAACAAGGGCCACATCATCACATCGAGATATCCCACAGCTGCCATCCTTGCTTCGAGCCGCCCTCAACCTAACTCCTACATATACCTTCTACCCCTATCTTTCCAAGTACCTGAGAGGGTGCTTTGGGTGGGGCGATCAGTCTCAGGGGAGGTTGAAGAGGGTCTTCCCTGAAAACTCTCGATGGCTCTTTAAGTTGACGTTTAACAATTTCACTGAGGTAGCAACTACCATGATGCGGAAAATAATTGCGCTAGTCTTGTTTGCGATGACAGCTGTGCTCCTGATTCAGCGTCCTTCCACAGCGCAGATAGAGGGTGGCAATTGTGCCATCTCTCAGGAAGGTGTGCAGGTTGGGGAGATCTTTGTCCCAGAGCGAAATCCTGATGCCCGGCGTTACAACGAATATTGGTATCTCTTTAGCAACTACTCCTACCCTGGGGCTTCAAATCCCATCGTTACAGAAATTCGATGTGACGGGCGAAAATTCATGAACCAGCGGCAATTCAACAAACAAATGAAAAGTGAACACCCAGACGGTTACCTGATTGAGGTTGCCTCTCACGAAAAAAGAAGTGGCCCTCGTGCCTCTGGCAATGGTCATTCAAGTTAGTTCGTCAACACACAACGCCTCTGCCCCTGCCTTTCGGTAGGGGCTTTTTCTTGGATGCAGTACGTCCCGGCTTCTTCCCGTTTGCCTTCTAGGATGCCAAACCACCGTTGCAATTGCTGCTCAGCTTCGGCAGCAGTGGCGTCTGTTTCACCCAATGAGACTTGAATTCGATATCGCTAGAGTGTCCACATTACTGAAGTTTCAAAACTGACAGATGGCAGCAGGTTGCACAGGGCATGTGCGATCGCTAACGAGAGTGTCCAAGAGAATAAGTGCTGTTAGGTTAGTCAGCTCAGCTAAGGGCGTTACATCCGTGATCCGATTGCTCCCGAGATCAAGGATGCTCAAATTGGTGAGCTCAGCTAAGGGGTTTACATTTGTGATTTGATTATTTGCAAGATTCAAGCCTGTCAGGTTAGTCAGCTCAGCTAAGGGCGTCACATCCGTGATCTGATTGTTCCAAAGACTAAGTTCCGTCAGATTGGTGAGGTCTGCTAAAGGGCTTACATCTGTGATTTGATTGCTTGCAAGGTTCAGCCCAGTTAGATTAGTCAGACTTGCCAATGGAGCCACATCGGTAATCTGATTAATGCTTGGGTTGTGTTCTATCGGATCGGTCATCTCTACAATCCGATTGGTTCCGAGGATCAGCTCAGTCAAGCTGATTAAAGCTGCTAGCGGGCTTACGTCTGTAATTTGATTGCTCCCAAGGTTTAGTTCTGTCAACTTGGTAAGGTGAGCGAGTGGGGTAACATCTGCAATCTGATTGTTCCAAAGACTAAGTTTTGTCAGGTTAGTCAGACTTGCCAACGGTGCTATATTGACAATCTCACTGCTACTCAAATCAAGCTCCTGCAAGTTTGTGAGTATTTCTCCAGCGCGATCGCAATCCTGTGTTCCAGCCTCTTCTAGTAGAGCTTCAACAGTGTGTTGAGCTTCTGGCATCAGTTCTTCCTGGCTAACACACCAATCAGCGAAGGTTTCAAAAGTTTCTGGCGATCGCCCGACTTGTGCCGCTGCAATGTTGCAGGCTGCAGTCACTATCAAGATTGATAGCGCACTTGAACAGATAGTTTGTCTCATAATCACGAGGAAGGCGATGGGTTATTTACGCCTTGTATTTCCTTGAATTGAGAGCTTATTCATGTGGTCAGATTCCCATTTTCCGTCAGCACTCCCGACTCTAGAGTTCTAACCCCTCATTTCCCATTCTCCCAGCCTTCAATCGCCGCAATCAGACTTGCGATAAGCTCTCCAAAACGCGATCGCAGATGTAGCTTCTTTTCCCCTAACTATAAATATTTACAGTCGCCATAAGCGCTGTGAAATTGCGATTGTTAGCCATAAGCGCGATCGCTGATGCTTCTTCTTTTCCCATCCAGCCGTTAACTGTAAATATTTACAGTCGCTGTAAGCGCGATCGCATCACGACCTCGTGCCAGTGATTTGTTAGAAGCAGTCGCGGTTTGGGTCTAGATTGCTCCAGCCTCTTCTAGTAGAGCTTCAACAGTGTGTTGAGCTTCTGGCATCAGTTCTTCCTGGCTAACACACCAATCAG
>JBCBTQ010000222.1:0-9332 GCA_039818605.1 Cyanobacteria bacterium J06639_14
TTAACCAATTCTTATTTAGTCTGGTTTACTCATGCTTGACTTTGTATGCAAGCTCTAAGGCCAGTAAGATATTTAATCGGAATTTCGTCCCTTCATACTAGCTCTTGCTGTAAAAAAATATGAAACTGGCGTCAGTAAGTCTTAGTTGTCAAATGATCGATATCCGGTTCTAGTATCCAGTGTTTGGGTTGCTGATGTTAGCCATCGCACACAAGGTTTGAGTCGTAATAGCAATTTTTCTGACTACCTGAGTTATCTGAAAGTCAGAGGAGCTGCTGGGTAACGATAGTTGCAATTCGTTAAGATTGTGCATGAAGGAAGATTTATCTACCGAGGGCTCTATGGTTGTCAAGCAGGTTCAATACGAAACACTGCTCGCCACCTGCAGTGAATATAGCGGCGCGATCGCGCTCCTCAAGCTCCATCGCCCCTATCTGGAAGTCATTCCCAGTATGCGACGGCCCAAAGAAAGCGTCGTCACCATTCCCCTACCCGCCATTCGCATACGTAGCCCCATTCAGTCCACCGGACACACAGGCATTCATTTGTCCGCAGGCGAAACGGTCCTGCTGCCGTGCGATGTGGCCCTGCTCATGTGCGACCCCGAGTGGAGAATCAAAACCGGTGTCGAACTCCTGGTTTTCATTCATCGCCCCAACGAAGACTTTTCCGACCTGCTCATGCGCTGGCGACAGACCCAAATTCTGTTGGATCGAGGGTATGAATGGCTGCTCCCCGTCCGCCATCAACACCTCCTCAGCGACCAGGCCGACGTTATCCGCCCGCTGTTCGTCGTCTTCCCACAAAGTCCTGATCGCATTCTGAAGGGCCTCAAAGGTGCCGGGCTTCCCGCCGTTATCCACACAGACGAAACCGACGAAGATACAATGCCGACGATGCCTGCATTGTCCGAAGATGAATTGGACATTGCAGCCGCAGACGCCTTTGACCCAGCGGATCTAGAGGATCTGGGTCGAGGGAGTGAGGGAGTAGAGGGTGAAGAGTGGGAGGTAGAGGGTGGAGAGTGGGGGGTAGAGGGTGGAGCGTAGGGAGGAGTAATAACCGCAGTGTAAAGACGCGACATATCGCGTCTAACCCCACAACTCTCGACCCTCCGCACATCACGCCATCGCCCCATCTCCCCCTAGCCATCCTTCGGCGTCGGCAGTTCACCAAAGCCCTTAGACTGCAACAGCCGCTTACGCCGACGCCGAGCAATGGCTTGCAAATCAACATTGCGATCAGTTTCGTCGACGATTTCGCCCGTGAGTTCTTCCAAAACATCTTCAAGGGTCACGACACCGGAAACCCCGCCGTACTCGTCCACGACGACGGCAAGATGTTCACGACTGCTCTGAAATTGCTGCAGGAGCTGATCGGCCCGCTCCGTTTCCGAAATGAATCGCACTGGCCGCATGAGCTGGCGCACTGGTTGAGTATTGTCGCCTTCAATCAACGCCGACAACAATTCGTATTTCAATACGATGCCCTGGACGTGGTCAATATCACCGTCAATGATAAGAATGCGGCTGTGCTGCGAGTGCAGAATTTCACTACTGAGATTCGCGATCGCCTCATCCCCAGGGAGGTAAGTCAGTTGCACCCGAGGTGTCATGATATTGGCAGCGGTAATATCGTTCAGCCGAAACACCCGCCGGATCATTTCTGCCTCGTCTTCTTCGATAATGCCTTCCTGGTAGCCAATGGCAGCCAGTAGTTTGATTTCGGTTTCATTTGTGGTGGGATGACGAGTCCCCTGCACAAAAGGAGCCGTAATCCGTTCCAATAACCACACGGCAGGCGTCATAATACGGGTTAACCCCTGCATGGGGATGGCCACCATCAAGGCAATGGGTTGGGCGTATTGCTCAGCCAAGGTCTTCGGTAGAATTTCGGCAAAGACAATTACTAAAAAGGTGAGAACCCCAGAAAAAATGCCTAGGAGGATATCTCTAAACACCTCAGCCGCAATGCTACCGATCACAATGCTGCCCACGATATTAAATAAATTGTTCAGAATGACAATGGTAGCGATAGGGCGATTAATTTTTTGGCGAATAGCCAATAAAGCCATCGCCCGAGGTTTGCGCGATTGGGCCAGCTGTCGTGCCTTAAGAATCGGAATGGAAAGTAGGGCCGTTTCTGTTCCTGAGCAAATAGCTGACCCCAAGAGCATAATCAAAACGGCGATCGCTAGCTTAAACATCATTTATTTAGGATGAACCTTTTCCTTGAGGTCACCACTGCTATGATTCTGCTAATTCAACTGTACGCTGATAGAGCCTGAGTTTGATCCCATGAGTTTTTCTGTTCTGGATGTTCATCACCTGTCTGTACAATTCAAGACCAATAATGGGATTCTACAGGCCGTGAATGATATCTCATTCCAGGTTCCCAAAGGACAAACGTTAGGAATTGTGGGTGAGTCAGGCTCCGGCAAGTCGGTCACGTCCTTGGCCGTCATGGGGCTGGTACCGAATCCTCCGGGTGAGGTTACCCAAGGAGAAATTTATTTTCAGCCTCAGGCGGACGTCGATGCTGTCAATTTGAGAACGCTTCCTTTGCAAGAGCTTCAGGCATTGCGGGGCGATCAAGTATCCATGATTTTTCAGGAGCCGATGAGTTCACTGAATCCAGTGTATACCTGCGGCTTCCAGCTCACAGAAGCGCTGCTTCAGCATCAAGATATTACTCGGGAAGCAGCCACGCAAGGGGCTATTGACCGCTTGCGAGAGGTGCAGTTGTTACCCAGTGACGAAGCCTTAGCTCAGGAGCTGGAGACAGCCCAGCCGACTTGGAGTAAGCTGCAAATTCAACAAGCGGTTGAACAACGGCAACAGGACATGCTGAATCGCTATCCCCATGAGTTATCAGGGGGACAACTGCAGCGGATGATGATCGCGATGGCGATCGCGTGTGATCCCATGTTGTTGATCGCAGATGAACCGACAACGGCTTTAGATGTCACTGTCCAGGCACAAATTCTGAATCTGCTGCGAGAATTGCGCGATCGCCGGGGCATGTCCATGATTTTCATCACGCATGATTTGGGCATCATTGCTGAAATTGCCGACCAAGTCGCCGTGATGTATCAGGGATCAATGGTCGAATCAGGGCCGGTTTGGGACATTTTTGCGCATCCTCAACATCCTTACACCAAAGGATTATTAGCCTGTCGGCCGCTGCCTCATCAGCGCCTACGTCAATTACCCATTGTGTCCGACTTTATGGCCACAACCGTCAATGCACAAGGGGAGACAGTTCTTACCGAGAAGATTACCTCACCCCTAACGCCCAATGGCGCTAAGCCTAAAGCCCCTGAGCAAATTACGGCTGAAGAAACAGCGCAACGTCTCCAGCACTTAAAGCAAAACGGCCCTCTCCTACGAGTTGAAAATTTGGAGGTGGGTTACCCGATTAGAGGCATATTTGGCAATCGAAAACGCTATGCCATGGCAGTTAGCGGCGTGTCTTTTGAGGTTTTTCAAGGTGAAACCTTTGGTCTGGTTGGGGAATCAGGCTGTGGCAAAACAACACTGGGACGAGCTTTATTGCGTTTGGTGCCCGCCTTGGCTGGCCACGTCTGGTTTGATGGCCAGGATATCCGGGCATTGCAGGGACAAGCCTTGAGGAAACTGCGGCGGGATATGCAGATTATTTTTCAAGACCCCTTCAGCTCCCTTGATCCACGGATGAGCATTGGCGCTGCTATTGCCGAACCATTGAAAATTCACAAAGTTGCTCGCAGCAAACAGAATCAGCAAGAGCGTGTTGCTTACTTGTTAGAAAGAGTTGGGATTGATCCGGGCTGTGTGCGTCGATTTCCCCACGAATTTTCTGGAGGACAGCGACAGCGTATTTGTATTGCCCGAGCTTTAGCGCTGAATCCTCAGTTTATTATTTGTGATGAATCAGTTTCAGCGCTAGATGTTTCGGTGCAGGCTCAAGTCCTGAATCTTCTTAAAGAGTTGCAGGCTGAGTTCAATCTGACGTATATCTTTATCTCTCACGATTTAGCCGTCGTAAAATTCATGAGCGATCGCATTATGGTGATGAATAAAGGCAAGGTGGAGGAGATCGGAGCAGCTGACCAAATCTACTATAATCCGCAACAGGAATACACCCAACAGCTTATTAGTGCTATTCCCATCGGCAACCTGGAACGTATTCAGGAGTTGCAGGCAACTCGCAGCATAATTGCTGGCTAAAACGGGTATACCTTTAACAACCCATTTAAATCGGCACACGCAAGTCCTAAGTTCAAGACATTAAATCTCAAACTTAAAAAGGAGTTGATAAGCTACCGCCATTTCTATTGCATTAACTCCAGCTGCCATGCTTACCCAGCCTTCAGACGAATCAGGCTCTATCCGCAATGCTCCCTCGACAATCTCTGTAGCGCTGTTGTCTCAGGCTCTGCATAGTATTTCAACTGCAGTTTATATCAAAGATTATGATCATCGTTGGCTATTCGCCAATGCCGCTTGTTGTCGGTTAATTGGGAAATCGTCTGAGCAGATTGTCAACCAGGCTGAATCAAGTATCCTTCCGCCCTCAATTGCGATTCAACTGAGGCAGCATGATGAAGCCTACTTTAAGGAACTCCATCCGCCTCTAGAGGTCATCTTTTCATTGACCGATCCTTCCAATATTTCGCGACGGATTACCCGGCGTGCAGAACTGTCTGAAGATAAAAACTATGTAGTGTGCTTTTTGGAAGAAATTTCTCAAGCGCCAATTCAATTCAAGCATGACACTGGTTTATCACAATGGGATGTGGATCAATTACAGGCATTGCTAGCCAGAGTCCCTGCAACTATTTATCGACTGTGCCATTATCCGGATGGGAATATCCAATTTACCTTTGTTAGCAGAGAAGCATTAGAGACCCTCGGCATTGTCCCCGACCAGCTTCAATCTGACTCAAATGTGTTCTTGCAACATCTGCATCCACTGGACCGTCCTAGCTTCAATAAAACCCTTACAGAATCAGTCCGCACCTTAGCAACCTGGTCTTGGGAAGGCCGCTATTACAAATCGGATGGCAAAATTTGCTGGCTCCAAACAGCCGCACTTCCTCAGGCCCTGAACGACGGCACAGTTGTGTGGCATGGGCTACTAATGGATATCACAATCCGCAAACAGATAGAGGCCGCTAGTATCGAGCAAGCCGTCATGGAACAAGCTTTGGCCGATAACGAAGCCCGCTTTCGCACCATTATTGAAACGATTCCAGGTGTACTGTTTCAACTGCGGGTAAAGGACAAAAAATGGACTATTGACTATGTTAGTGACCGGGTTGAAAGTATTATGGGCCTGTCCTCAAACCTCATTATGAGGGACATTCAGGCATTTCTAGAGCACATTCATCCCCTGGATCGCGATCGCCTGGTTGCGACACTTGAGACAGCGATCGCCGATATGAGCCCATGGCAATTCGAAGGGCGTATTTTGACAACCGAAGGCAATATCCGTTGGTGGAGTGGAGATGCAGTGCCTCTGGTACAACCTCAACAGGGTATTGTCCTTTGTGGCGTCATCTTAGACATTACCCAAAGAAAGGAAGCTGAACTGGCCCTCAAGCAGAGCGAAGCACAGCATAAAGCTATTTTGAAGGCACTGCCTGATTTGATGTTTCGCATTCATCGAAATGGCACCTACCTTGCCTACTTTAGAAGTAGTCGGGATCAGGGGCTGCTCCCTAAGGAAGAAACACCCGTCGGCCATAACATTACCGAATATGCCAGTGACAAAATGCCACAGCAGCATATCGAGCAAAAACTCAAGGCGGTACATCGGGCTCTAGAAACCGGCAAGATGCAAGTCTATGAGCAGGTGATTCGTAGCGAGGAAATTGAGCAACATAAGGAACTGCGAATTGTCCCTAGTGGTGAAGATGAAGCCCTAGTGATTGTTCGGGATATCAGCACTCGTAAACGTATCGAAGCAGCCTTACGACTCGCCAATGAACGCCTGGAAAAACTATCGCTTACGGATGCCCTGACGACAGCAGCCAACCGTCGCAGTCTTGATCGGTATCTTCTTAAAGAATGGCGGCAAGCAATGCGCGACCAGCGATCGCTCTCGCTAATACTTCTAGACCTTGATGACTTCAAACGTTTTAACGATACCTATGGCCACCAGTGCGGCGATGACTGTTTAGTCAGTGTCGCCCGTACTATTCAGAAAATTGTCCATCGCCCTTCTGACTTAGTCGCCCGCTACGGGGGAGAAGAATTCGCTGTCGTTTTGGTCAACACAAATCTGAAAGGGGCTTGTAAAGTAGCCGAACGAATTTGGCAGGCCATCCAAGCCCTGAAAATTCCTCATAAGTCTTCTAGAATCAGCCCGTATGTAACTGCAAGCCTGGGCGTCAGCGCCATCATTCCACCTCAAAATAGGCAACCCAATCTCTTAATCCGACAAGCTGACGAAGCTCTATATGCCGCGAAACAGTCAGGGCGGAATAACTACAAAATCTATCAAGAGTTGGGATGAAGAATCTGGAGGTACTGGTTGTTCGTTGTTGGTTGTTTATTACAGGTTAGTAGTTGATGATTAATAGTTGATATTTGATGATTGGCGACATAACGAATCACAGAATCAACTGTCAACTACAAGACCATAAACAATAACGACAACGCATCCATCTCAACCCTCTCCGAAAGACACAATAGCTACATATTTGCCTTAGCATCTCGAACAGCTGCATAGAAAAATATGCCGACTAGAGGAATGCTAAGCACCAAAACAGCACTTGTTGGTGCGGTACCCCAATCAGGTTGCCCTGAGGTTAATTCAAAAATAGAACCCACGGCTGCGATCGCAGCCACACAAGAACCCAATAGAAATAGGCCACTTTTGGGTGTCCACATGACTTAATATTCTCCGATTAAGAGGGGATGGCTAATAGCGTAACAGGGTGGCTGTGTAGAAGGGTAGCAAGGTAAAGAGGTATCGGTTCGTAGTGTGCAGTTAATCGTTCATCGCTTATCAGATTACATGACCAACCACCGACGACGATTAATCATCAACCATCAACAAACAACGAACAAAAACTCACGCATAACAGTCTATGCGCTATGAGCCGTGAAAACTAAGCTGAGATTGCCTTCACATCTTTGGCATAGAAACCATGCTTCTGTAGTTCTTGATTAAGTGCAATCTGATTGGTGACTCGATCCACAAACATAACGCCTGTGAGATGATCCATTTCGTGCAGAATACAGCGGGCTAGCAGGTCATCAGCCTTGAGTTTTTGTGGACGACCCGACGCATCTTTGAAGCTTACCTCGATCGCAGCAGGACGTATCACATCTAAGTAAACACCAGGGATGCTAAGGCATCCTTCCTGCCCTGTGCATAACTCCTTGCTGGCGCGAATAACTTTGGGGTTAATGAGAATAAGGGGAGGGTTCGTCGCATTTTCCGGATCTATATCGACAACAAGCAACTGCTTGTTCACCGCGATCTGAGGCGCTGCCAGACCAATTCCGTCAGAACTATACATAGTCTGCAGCATTTCATGAGCCAGTTGACGAATTTCGTTATCGACTTTGGCCACGCGCTTAGCAGGTTGACGCAGGACACGATCGCCTAAGGTATGGATCTCTAAAGGAGGATGCTTTAGCTTTTTCTTTTCAACCTGAATGGTAGCAGCCATAGATTCTCAATTTTCACCGGTGTGTGTAACGTCTGAGCAGGTCTGCAAACAAAACCGTGCTTCAGTCCATCCTAGCAACCATATTCGTCGTTTTTTTGTCGAGCGATTTCGGAATATCTACCCCTGACAAAGTCGGTGCCAAAGATGAGGTCGTTATCTCAGGGCGGCTAGTAGCCAAAATCTCATGGAGTTTAACAACTTTACCGATGATAGCGATCGCTGGAGCTGCAAAGGCATTAGTCGTCATATCAGCTTCAACAGTTGCCAATGTCGTAATCAGTTCTTCTTGTTCTGGACATGTCCCCCACCGGATTAGGGCAACTGGAGTATCAGAACTCAATCCCGCCGTAGTTAGAGCTTCGACAATATGCGGTAGGTTATGGATGCCCATGTAAACAACAATGGTTTCTGAGCTTTGGGCGATCGCCTTCCAGTTTACTTGGGGACGATATTTGCCTGTAGCTTCGTGCCCGGTCACAAACGTGACACTAGAGCTAAATTGCCGATGTGTGACTGGGATGCCGGCATAGGCGGGCACCGCCACCCCAGCGGTAATTCCCGGAACGACTTCCACTGCAAGTCCTGCAGCAACGAGATCCACCATCTCTTCGCCCCCTCGCCCAAAGACGAAGGGATCCCCTCCCTTCAAGCGCACCACCACTTGATGATGGCGAGCCTTTTCAATGAGCAATTGAGTAATCTCAGATTGAGAAAGGGAATGGTACCCCCGACGTTTACCCGCCGCCAAAAGCTTGGCTTGGGGATTAATCATCGCCAGAATAGGAGCGCTCACTAGGGCGTCATAAATTACAACATCAGCCTTTTCTAGTAAGGCTTTGCCTTTAAGGGTAAATAGCCCTGGATCCCCTGGGCCGGCCCCAACTAGATAAACCTTACCAAGGGGACGGTCCACCCCCTTTTGCCCTAAGGATTCTGACATTCCATTCCCATATTCAACAATGTCTAAGCTTGACAAAGAACTCTACAAATAAAACAGTACATCAAGAAATCTTAAGCTGTCAGACCACTTTCTGCGACTGTCAGGTGATCCGGCTCCCAAGCACCTGATGGCGATGCACCGAGGACTATTTCTGCGACTGCTCGGCCTAAGTCAGTACTAGTTCCTAAGGGGGCTAACAAGCGTAAAGACAACTGTGACAGCCGTTCAGCGATATCTTCAGTGCGCCGTGTAATGGCATCAGTGATGCTGCCAGGAAAAAGAAAATAAGGGGCGATCGCAATATGCTGGTAACCCTGCTGCATCATCTCAATAATTTGAGTTTCTAAATCTGGAGCAACGGACCAGAAGGCCACCTCTGCATCCAAGCTAGCGCCTAACTGTCGAACACTGCGATTACTGGCATGCCGACGACTCCCATGAGCAAGTAATAGACATCGATCAGCAGTGGTCGTTTTTAAGCGCGAAGCCACAAAGTGCGTGAAGCTGGCATGACTCCCCAAATGAGGAAGACATAGAAGGTTTATACGATTCGGGATCAGGCGTTGAGCGATCGCGATCTCCTGGGGTAGATCTTCTTTAACGTGAACACCAGCCATTAAAAATAGGGGAACAATGATGACTTGGCGAAATCCCTGTGCGGCAACGCGCTTAAAAACGACCACTGCTGATCGATGCCTATTACTTGCTCATGGGAGTCGTCGGCATGCC